>NZ_CP132353.1:4200000-4523022 GCF_030758455.1 Erwinia pyri | reverse complement strand
CGCGGTTATCCCGCCACTGATCGACCCGGAGGATCGCAAACGGAAGGGCGGATCATAGCGTAAAGCGAAGCAGAGATCTTCACTTTCTACACAGTTTTGTTCCAATTTATCCACAGGCCCAGACTCGCGGGGATAAGTGTAGGCTTTCGGCCATAAAAGGCATTCAGGATCGTCTGCTTTCCTCGAATTTTAAAGGTGCCGTCACGTTATTATCGCAAACGTAATGCAAGAGGATCGCAAGAAGATCCTGGCCGATCCTTGCGCTTTATTCCAGACGCCGTATAATTCTTGCCCCGGCGTATTGCGCTCTGGCCCAAACCGGCTGGTTTTGCGGTCGAATGGGATATCCAGGCGCGGCTTTTTAACGCGAAGTAAATTGACTCCGGACTGTACAATTATTACAATCCCGCCTCTTTATTAAAGACACACTGAGGCGTCGGTCGGTTTTCTGACCATCAAAACGCGTCACCAAGTGAAAATTTTCCAAGTTTAGGTAGAAATCGCCATGAAACGCACTTTTCAACCGTCCGTACTGAAGCGTAACCGTTCACACGGTTTCCGTGCTCGTATGGCAACAAAAAATGGTCGTCAGGTTCTGGCACGTCGTCGTGCTAAAGGCCGTTCACGTCTGACCGTTTCTAAGTAATAAAAGCTAACCGCTGAGTGGTTAAGCTCGCATTTCCCAGGGAGTTACGTTTGTTAACTCCCACTCATTTCACTTTCGTCTTCCAGCAGCCACAAAGAGCTGGCACGCCGCAAATTACTATTCTCGGCCGCCTGAACTCGCTGGGGCATCCCCGCATCGGTCTTACCGTCGCTAAAAAACACGTCAAACGCGCGCATGAACGCAACCGGATCAAGAGATTGACCCGCGAGAGTTTTCGCCTGCGTCAGCATGAACTTCCAGCAATGGATTTTGTGATCGTGGCGAAAAAAGGCGTGGCTGACCTGGATAACCGTGCGCTGACGGAAGCGTTGGAGAAACTATGGCGTCGTCACTGTCGCCTGGCTCGCGGCTCCTGATAGCGGCCATTCGCGTGTACCAACGCGCGATAAGCCCGCTACTAGGCCCCCACTGTCGTTTCCACCCCACCTGTTCTCAATATGGAATTGAGGCATTGCGCAGGTTTGGGGTGGTAAAAGGCAGTTGGTTGACGCTGAAACGCGTATTAAAATGCCACCCCTTGAACCCGGGTGGCGACGATCCGGTGCCGCCACATAACCATTGATACCAGAGAACATTAACGATGGATTCGCAACGCAATCTTTTTCTCATCGCTTTTCTGTTCGTGTCTTTTATGATCTGGCAAGCCTGGCAGACGGACCATGCTCCGCAGCCTGTGCAGACGCAGACCACGCAAAACACGACAGCAACCGGTGATGCCGCAAACCAGGGTGTCCCTGCCAGCGGCCAGGGCAAAACGATCACCGTTAAGACTGATGTCCTGTCTTTACATATCAACACCCGTGGTGGCGATATTGAACAGGCCCAGCTGCTGACTTACCCGGACAAACTGGGTTCTTCACAGCCATTCCAGCTGCTGGAAACTACCCCAGGTTTTCTGTATCAGGCGCAAAGCGGTCTGACCGGTCGTAACGGCCCGGACAATCCGGCTAACGGCGCGCGTCCTCTGTTCACCACCACTCAGGATAGCTTTGAGATGGCGGATGGTCAGAGCGAACTGCGTATCCCGATGACCTACACCGCTGAGAACGGCGTAACCTACACCAAAACCTTCGTCCTGAAGCGCGGTGAGTTTGCCATCAACGTGGATTACCAGATCAACAACACCACCCAGCAGCCGCTGGAAGTGGCGATGTTTGGTCAGCTGAAGCAGACCATCGACCTGCCTAAACATCGTGATACCGGCAGCAACAATTTTGCGTTGCATACTTTCCGTGGTGCCGCTTACTCCAGCAGTGAGACCAACTACGAGAAGTACAAATTCGATAAAATCAGCGATAACGAAAACCTGAGCACCACCACCAACAATGGTTGGGTGGCGATGCTTCAGCAGTATTTCGCTACGGCCTGGGTGCCGCGTACCAACGGGACCAATACGCTTTACACCAGTAATCTGGGTAACGGTATTGCCGCTGTCGGCTACAAATCCTCACCGGTTTCCATCGCGCCTGGTTCGCAGCAAAACCTGGCCGCCACCCTGTGGGTAGGCCCGGAAATTCAGGACAAGATGGCCGCTATCGCGCCGCATCTCGACCTGACGGTGGATTATGGCTGGTTGTGGTTTATCTCGCAGCCGCTGTTCAAACTGCTGAAATTCCTGCACAGCTTTATCGGTAACTGGGGCTTCTCGATTATCGTTATCACCTTTATTGTGCGTGGCATCATGTACCCGCTGACCAAGGCGCAGTACACCTCCATGGCAAAAATGCGCATGCTGCAGCCGAAGATTCAGGCGATGCGTGAGCGTATGGGTGATGATAAGCAGCGCATGAGTCAGGAGATGATGGCGCTCTATAAAGCGGAGAAAGTGAACCCGCTGGGCGGCTGTCTGCCATTAGTTATCCAGATGCCTATCTTCCTGGCGCTCTATTACATGCTGATGGGTTCGATTGAGCTGCGCCATGCGCCGTTTGCCCTCTGGATCCATGACCTTTCTGCGCAAGACCCCTACTACATCCTGCCGATCCTGATGGGCGTGACGATGTTCTTCATTCAGAAGATGTCGCCAACCACCGTGACCGACCCGATGCAGCAGAAGATCATGACCTTTATGCCGGTTATCTTTACCGTGTTCTTCCTGTGGTTCCCTTCAGGCCTGGTGCTGTACTACATCGTCAGTAACCTGGTCACCATTATCCAGCAGCAGCTGATCTATCGCGGCCTGGAAAAGCGTGGCTTACACAGCCGCGACAAGAAGAAAGCGTAATTTGCGCGAATAACCGCAAATAACCCAGTAAAATAGGGCGGTCAGATGACCGCCCTATTTTTTGCCTTAAAAAGAGAGTTAACTATGAATCACAGCGAAACTATTGTCGCTCAGGCGACACCGCCAGGCCGCGGTGGTGTAGGTATTCTGCGGGTTTCCGGCAGCCAGGCGTCAGTGGTGGCTCAGGCGCTGCTGGGCAAGCTGCCAAAACCGCGCTATGCCGATTACCTGCCTTTTCGCGATAGCGAAGGCAACGCGCTGGATCAGGGCATCGCGCTGTGGTTCCCCGGCCCCAACTCCTTCACCGGGGAAGATGTGCTGGAACTGCAGGGTCACGGCGGTCCGGTCATCCTCGATATGCTGTTAAAGCGGATTGTGGCCCTGCCAGGCGTGCGCATTGCCCGCCCGGGTGAATTCTCTGAACGTGCGTTCCTTAACGACAAGCTCGATCTGGCGCAGGCAGAAGCGATTGCGGATCTGATTGATGCCAGTTCAGAGCAGGCTGCGCGTTCCGCTTTGAACTCGCTGCAGGGGGCTTTTTCGCTGCGTGTAAACAATCTTGTGGAAGCGCTCACTCACCTGCGGATCTATGTGGAAGCGGCTATCGACTTTCCCGATGAGGAAATTGACTTCCTGTCAGACGGTAAAATCGAAGCGCAGCTGAACCAGGTGATCGGCGATCTCGACGGGGTGCGCAACGAAGCCCGCCAGGGAAGTTTATTGCGTGAAGGGATGAAGGTGGTGATTGCCGGGCGGCCTAATGCCGGCAAATCGAGCCTGCTGAATGCGCTGGCAGGCCGCGAAGCCGCCATTGTGACCGACATTGCTGGTACCACGCGCGATGTCCTGCGCGAGCATATTCAGATCGACGGTATGCCGCTGCATGTGATTGATACGGCGGGATTGCGTGAAGCCAGCGATGAGGTAGAGCGTATCGGCATTGAGCGCGCCTGGCAGGAGATTGAGCAGGCCGACCGCGTGCTGTTTATGGTGGACGGCACCACAACCGGCGCGACAGAACCCGCTGAAATCTGGCCAGACTTTATTGCGCGCCTTCCGGGCTCCTTACCGATTACGGTAGTGCGTAACAAAGCTGACGTAACGGGCGAACCGCAGGGCTTAACAGAAGTAAATGGCCACTCACTTATTCGACTCTCTGCCCGCACCGGTGACGGTATCGATGTGCTGCGAAACCATCTGAAAGAGAGCATGGGCTATTCCGGCAACATGGAGGGCGGCTTTCTGGCCCGCCGCCGCCATCTGCAGGCGCTAGAGTTAGCGTCCACTCACTTACTTCAGGGACGCGATCAGCTGCTGGGCGCACGCGCTGGCGAGCTGCTTGCCGAAGAGTTGCGCGTGGCACAGCAGGCCTTGAGCGAGATCACCGGCGAGTTTACCTCCGATGATTTGCTGGGCCGCATTTTCTCCAGCTTCTGTATCGGTAAATAAGCCAGGGCAGCGGCTGCTATTCCCCCTCAGCCGCTGCTCTCAGCTTTGTCAGCCCTCTCCATTAGCCCGGACCGGCAGAGCGAGTTTTCTGGCGGTCCCGCCCTTCTGCTGTTCATTTTCCCGCCGCTCACACCCAAAACCTGATCTTTATCTGAAACTCACCATTTCCGGACAATGCGTGATGATATTTGCTAAGAAAATTCTTACAATAAGAGAGATGATTTACAGACCATTTTCACGGAGCGACAGATGGCAGGTCATTTTGCACGCCGGACGCTTGACCAGTGGACGCCTCGGGTGCCACGCCTCCCTCAAAACCTGATCGATTTTGCCGGTACGCTGCCTGAAAAGCGCCGCCTGCGTTATCTCGCTGCCCGTTCGCTGCTGGCTGAACTGATGCTGCGCATCTACGGTATTACTCAACTTCCCGAATTAACCTTTTCCTCCTGTGGCCGTCCCCGCTTTGTCGATCGCGATCTGCCTGACTTCAGTATTGGCTATGCCGGGAGCATCGTTGGTGTCCTGCTGGCCGAAGAGGGTGGCAGAGCCGGGCTGGGGATGGAGATTATGCGTGCCCACAGCCGTCAGACGATGGATCTCTATCTGCGCGATCTCTCTTCGGGAGAGAGAGCCTGGATCAACGCCCAGACCGACCCGATTGAGGCAGCTACCCAGCTTTGGGCAATGCGCAAAAGCCTGCTGAAGCTGACGGACCAGGCAGAAAAGCCGGGAGACTCGCTGCGCTTACATCCCGCGTCGGGCAGATTAAGAGCGCTCAATTTTCCCGATATTCAGGCCGTTTCAGACGTTGAGCCGCTGCTGCTCTGGTCCTGCGCCTTTTCCCCGGGTAGCGAACGGCTGCATCTGTGGGAGCTTGATGAGCAGGAGAACTGGATCCGGCTGCAGGAAATTCAGCTTAACAAAGCCAATATGGGCGAACGCGTGCTGCGTCTGACCAGCATGCCAGCGGAGAGAGCAGGAAGTGTTTAGGCGTGGTGAAGCCAAAAAGGCGGGAAAGGGGGAGAAACAGGCCGTTTTCACGGCCTGTCTGTGGATCAGTGGGCGTCGATAAAGGCAATTTTCAGCACAAACAGCAGCGCAACGATCACCACGCACGGGCTGATTTCACGCCAGCGGCCGGTGCCCAGCTTCATCACGCAATAGGAGATAAAGCCCAGCGCAATACCTTCGGTAATAGAGAAGCTGAACGGCATCATTGCGGCAGTAACAAACGCAGGAACCGCTTCAGTCAGATCATCCCACTTCACCCGGGCCAGGCTGGAGGTCATCAGCACGCCAACGTAAATCAGCGCACCGGCAGCCGCATAGGCTGGCACCATGCCTGCCAGCGGTGACAGGAACATCACCAGCAGGAACAGAATGCCCGTCACCACCGCCATCAGTCCTGTACGGCCACCGATGGAGACGCCTGAAGAGCTTTCAATGTAGGCGGTCACGGAAGAGGTACCGATGTAAGCACCCGCTACGGAGCTGATGCTGTCTACATACAGTGCCTGCTTCATGCGCGGGAAAGTACCTTTCTCGTCGGTCAGACCCGCTTTATCCGTCACGCCAATCAGCGTACCGGAGGAGTCAAACAGGTTTACCAGCATAAAGGAGAAGATGATGCCAGCCATGCCGACGTTGAACGAACCCGCCAGATCAACCTGACCCAGCACGGAAGTCACGCCCGTTGGGGCCGAAAACACGCCACCATATTTGACATCGCCAATCGCCAGACCAATCAGGGTAGTGATCACAATCGAGACCAGCACGGCGATGTGAATATTACGTGAGGCCAGGATGGCGATAATAAAGAAGCCCAGCGCGCCCAGCAGTACGCTGTGGGAGGTTAAATCCCCTACCGCCACCAGCGTATCTTTATTGGGTACCACGATGCCGGCATTTTTCAGGCCGATCATCGCAATAAACAGACCAATCCCGGCGGTAATCCCCACCCGCAGGCTGACCGGGATATTCGCAATCATCCAGTAGCGAATACGGAAAATCGTCAGCAGCAGCAGGCCAACCGCACCCCAGAAGATGGCGCCCATGCCAACCTGCCAGGAGATGCCCATGGCGCCTACCACCACAAAAGCAAAGAAGGCGTTCAGGCCCATCGCCGGTGCCAGCGCAACCGGGAGATTAGCCACCAGGCCCATCAGGATGCTGCCTCCCGCGGCAATCAGGCAGGTGGTGACGAAAACCGCCTGGGTGTTCATCCCCGCCACGCCGAGGATCTGCGGGTTAACAAACACGATATAGACCATGGTCAGGAAAGTGGTGAAACCAGCAATCACTTCAGTACGCACTGTCGTACCGTGTTCCTGCAGTTTAAAGATCCGCTGTAGTAGGCCTGGATTATTCATTGAGTGGTTCCAAAACGGAGAAAAGTTATCGACGGCTATCCTAAACTAAAAAATTAAATTTGGTAGCCACCCGCACTATTTTTCGCAACCGATTGCGCTGTTTTTTCCGCAAGATCGCGACCACTAACTGGAATTGACATTTGTTAAGCGCAAACCCTCGTCAGTGAAGTAAAGTGAAAGGACGAGAAAACAACGAAGGGAGTGTGTAATGACCGTTGGCTGCATATTTTTTGATTGTGATGGCACGCTGGTAGACAGCGAGCTGCTCTGTACCCAGGCCTATGTAAACACCTTTGCCCTGTTTGGCGGCGAACTTTCGCTGCAGGAGATGTTTGAAAAGTATAAAGGCGTCAAGCTCTACGAGATCATCGACGAGGTCTGTGCAGAGCATCATCTTACTGTGACCAGAGAAGAGTTTGAGCCAGCCTATCGTAAAGAGGTGGCGCGCCTTTTTGATCGGGAGCTGAAGCCGATCGCAGGTGCAAAAACGTTGCTGGAGCAGGTCACCGTACCGATGTGCGTGGTCTCTAACGGCACCGTGCCTAAAATGCAGCACTCGCTGGGCCTGACCGGCATGCTGCACCATTTTGATGACCGGTTGTACAGCGGCTATGACATCTCAAGCTGGAAGCCCGATCCGGCGCTGATGCTGCACGCAGCAGAACAGATGGGCGTGGCAATTGAGCAGTGTATTCTGGTGGATGACTCGGAAGCGGGAGCCAGAGCCGGTATCGCCGCGGGCATTCCGGTGTTTTACTTCTGTGCGGATGCGCACAACAAGCCGCTCGATCATCCGCTGGTCACTTCTTTTACGGCGATGTCGCAGCTTCCGGCGCTGTGGCGTGAACGCGGCTGGGATATCGCGGGCTGAAGCACCGGGGCGAGGAGAATACCCCGGTGGCCTCTCTGCCGCTGCTGGTCAGGCTTTCTGCCTGACTTCAGCCAATGGCCCCCAGCGCATCCTCGCTCCCCTGCTTTTTGGGCAACAGAAACAGCGTGGCCGCAATATCCAGCAGGTAGATCAGCGCCAGCAGAGTAATGGCTGCCGTAAAGGAGAGGTTAGCCACCAGCAGCCCGATCACCAGCGGACCAAAGCCGCCCACGCCGCGACCAAGGTTAAACAACACGTTCTGCGCCGTGGCACGGACCTGGGCTGGATAGGTGTCGGAAATCAGCGCGCCGTAGCCGCCAATCATACCGTTCACAAACATGCCCATAATCGCGCCGGTAAAGAGCATTACGGTGGGATCGCGAAGCTGGGCATACACAATCACCATCACTACCGCGCCGAACTGATAAAGCAGGAAAATTTTCCAGCGGGCGAAGCGGTCAGCCAGTACGCCAAACAGCCAGATACCAAAGGTCATTCCTACCACCGTCACCGCGGTCCAGAGTCCCGATTTAGTCAGTGAGAAGCCAAAATTGCTGGAGAGATAGCTCGGCATCCAGATCATCAAACCGTAATAGCCAAAGTTCTGCACCGAGCAGAGGATAAAGATCCCCAGGCTGGCTTTAGTGGTGGCGGCATCCCGAAACAGCAGCCTGATGCGGGCGGAGAAAGAGAGCCCCTGATTGACGTCAACATGCCGGGTGAAGCCCTCCGGCTCGCCCATGCCACGGCGGATGGCAAACGAAGCCAGGGCAGGCAGCAGCCCCACCAGAAACATGCCGCGCCAGCCGATATGGCCGAGCAGGAAAGGGGTGATAAACGCCGCCAGCAGCACGCCCAGCTGCCAGCCGATGCCAACCCAGGCCGAAGCGCGGTTACGCTTGTTGGCAGGCCATGCCTCAGCGATCAGCGCCATCCCGATGCCAAATTCTCCGCCCAGACCCACGCCCGCCAGCGTGCGATAGAGCAACAGATCCCAGTAACCCTGCGCAATGGCGCAAAGCCCGGTAAAGAGAGAAAACATCAGGATAGTAAAGGTCAGCACACGAATGCGCCCGAAGCGGTCGCTGAGATGACCAAAGATAATGCCGCCCATGACTGCGCCAATCAGCGTCCAGGTTACCAGCGAGCCGGCCTGAGAAGGATTCAGCGCCAGTGAAAGACTGATGGCGGGCAGCATAAAGCCCAGGATCAGCAGATCGAATCCGTCCATTGCGTAGCCGCTGATGGCCGCCAGCATCGCTTTACCCGGAGTGGCGCCCTTTACAGGCCTCTTTTGTGTCATGAGTGTTCCTTGCCAGAATGTCGTGCGGCAAGTATACGTTTTCAGCGGTTACATTCCAGACGAAAAACGCAGGCCGGGCGAACCCGGCCAGAGGAGGGATCAGGTGGGATTGTTCTCGCCGCTGCTGTCGCCGGTTAACAGCTTATCCAGCTCGTCACCGCCAACGTGACGGAAATCCTGCCCTTTAACGAAGTAGAAAATAATTTCGCAGATGTTCTGGCAACGGTCACCGATGCGTTCGATAGCACGAGCACAGAACAGCGCGGTCAGCACGCTGGGAATGGTGCGCGGATCTTCCATCATATAGGTCATCAGCTGACGCACGATGCCCTCATACTCCTGGTCGACTTTCTTGTCTTCGCGATAGATCTCAATTGCCGCCGTGAGATCCATACGCGCAAACGCATCCAGCACATCATGCAGCATCTGGATAGTGTGGTGGCCCAGCGACTCCAGGCTCACCAGCAGCGGCTGGTGGCTTTGACCAAACTTCTCCAGCGCCGTGCGGCTGATTTTTTCGGCCACATCGCCAATGCGCTCCAGCTCGGAGATGGTTTTGATGATCGCCATTACCAGACGGAGATCGCTGGCGGTTGGCTGGCGTTTGGCGATAATGCGCACACAGGCTTCATCAATCGACACTTCCATCATGTTGACCTTCTGGTCGCCATCAATTACCTGCTTCGCCAGTTCGCCATCCTGGTTATGCATAGCGGTAATCGCATCCGTGAGCTGCTGCTCAACCATCCCACCCATGGTTAATACCTGGGTACGGATATGCTCCAGCTCGGCGTTAAACTGTCCGGAGATATGTTTGTTCAGATTCAGGTTATCCATCGTATTCTCCAGTCAACTCAACCGTAGCGGCCAGTGATGTAGTCTTCAGTTTGTTTCTGATGCGGCTTGGTGAACAGCGTGTCGGTGTCGCTGAACTCAATCAGTTCGCCCAGATACATAAAGGCCGTGTGATCGGAGCACCGTGCAGCCTGCTGCATGTTGTGCGTGACGATAACTACGGTGTAATCCTGCTTAAGCTCGGTGATCAGCTCTTCAATTCGGCCTGTGGAGATAGGATCCAGCGCAGAGCAGGGTTCATCAAGCAGCAGCACTTCAGGGCGAATGGCAATACCGCGCGCGATGCACAAACGCTGCTGCTGGCCGCCCGAGAGACTGTAACCACTCTGATGCAGTTTGTCTTTGGTTTCCGTCCAGAGCGCCGCTTTGGTCAGCGCCCACTGCACGCGCTCATCCATATCAGCGCGCGACAGCTTTTCAAACAGACGTACGCCAAACGCAATGTTGTCATAAATGGACATCGGGAACGGCGTGGGCTTCTGGAATACCATGCCCACGCGGGCGCGCAGCAGGGCGATATCCTGGCTGGCGGTGAGAATATTTTCCCCATCCAGCATGATTTCGCCTTCGGCGCGCTGCTCCGGGTAAAGTGAGAACATCTTGTTAAAGGTACGCAGCAGGGTGGACTTGCCGCAGCCTGACGGGCCGATAAAGGCGGTCACCTGGTTTTTGGCGATATCCAGATTGATGTTTTTCAGCGCATGAAATTTACCGTAGTAAAAGTTCAAATCACGAACCTGAATCATCTTACGTGAGGTGTTGTCAGCCATTCTGTTTCTCGCTTATTCGCGCCGCCGTAGCCGCGCCAAAAAATTAATGTTTACTACGGGCGAAAACGACGCGCGCCAGGATATTCAGCAGCAGCACGCAGAGGGTAATCAGCAGCACGCCCGCCCAGGTCAGGCTCTGCCATTCGGCAAACGGGCTCATGGCGAATTTAAAGATGGTCACCGGCAGGTTAGCCAGCGGCTGCATCATATCGGTGCTCCAGAACTGGTTAGAGAGCGACGTAAACAGCAGCGGAGCGGTCTCTCCGGCAATACGGGCAATCGCCAGCAGTACCCCGGTGAGGATGCCGGAGACAGAGGCCTTGAGCGTAATAGCTGAAATCATCTTCCATTTCGGCGTGCCCAGCGCATAGGCCGCTTCACGCAGGCTGTCCGGCACCAGTTTCAGCATGTTTTCCGTAGTACGGATAACAATCGGGATCTGCAGAAGCGCCAGGGCAACCACACCAGCCCAGCCCGAGAAGTGCTGCATCTGAGCCACCACAATGGTGTAAACAAACAGGCCAACCACAATCGACGGCGCAGAGAGCAGGATATCGTTAATAAAACGGATCACTTCTGCGAGCCAGGATTTACGCCCGTACTCCGCCAGATAGATACCCGCCATGATCCCCAGCGGCGTACCAATCACCGTGGACCAGAGGATCAGCAAGCCGCTGCCCGCAATGGCGTTAGCCAGACCGCCGCCCGCCGTATTTGGCGGCGGCGTATTTTCAGTAAACAGCGACAGCGTCATGCCGTCCACGCCGCGCGTCACGGTGGCAAACAGGATCCACACCAGCCAGAAGAGCCCAAACGCCATGGTCAGCAGCGACAGGGTCAGGGCAATGCGGTTCTTCATCCGGCGCCATGCCTGCATCTTACGGCGTGACGCTAACAGCTCAGCACGAGTCTGCATTTCCATGGTGGTCATGAACGCGCTCCTTCACTTTTTGCCAGACGCAAAATCATGAGCTTTGAGCAGGCCAGCACGATAAAGGTGATCACAAACAGGATCAGACCCAGCTCCATCAGGGCAGCGGTATGCACGCCCGATTCAGCTTCAGCAAATTCGTTTGCCAGCGCCGAGGTGATACTGTTCCCCGGCATAAAGAGCGAAGGGCTGTCCAGCTGATAGGTATTACCGATAATAAAGGTCACCGCCATGGTTTCACCCAGCGCGCGACCCAGGCCCAGCATCACGCCGCCTATCACGCCATTTTTGGTGAACGGAAGCACCACCCGCCAGATCACTTCCCAGGTCGTGCAGCCAATACCGTAGGCCGACTCTTTCATCATTACCGGCGTCTGTTCAAACACGTCGCGCATCACCGAAGCGATGTAGGGGATGATCATGATCGCCAGAATAATCCCGGCAGCCAGAATGCCAATCCCAAACGCAGGACCGGAGAAGAGCGCGCCGACGATGGGAATATTCGCCATCAGGTCGCCCAGCGGCGTCTGGAAGTAGGTAGCGAACAGCGGGGCGAAGATAAACAGGCCCCACATGCCATAAACAATACTGGGGATCGCGGCCAGCAGCTCAATCGCCACACCCAGAGGGCGCCTAAGCCAGTTAGGGGCAAGTTCTGTCAGGAACAGCGCGATACCAAAACTCACCGGAACGGCGATAACTAACGCAATTACCGAGGTCACGACGGTGCCATAAATGGGCACCAGCGCACCAAATTGTTCGTTGGGAGCATCCCAGGTTTTGGTCCACAGGAAGGAGAAGCCGAACTTCTGCATGCTGGGCCAGGAGGAGAGGATCAGAGAGACAATAATGCCGCCGAGCAGAAACAGCACAATCAGCGCAGCCAGTTTTACCAGCGCACCGAAGATGACGTCACCCTGTTTTCCCGGAGCTTTAAATGTCGGCTTGGTTTCAGCCATAGGATTCCCGATAGTGAAAGTGTAGGGGCGACACCACGATGCCGCCCGATAGAACAGGCCGGATTAACCGGCCCCTACAACCGCTTAGTAAAGCGCTTTACCCGAGCTGTCTTTTACGTTGGTTTTCCATGCTGCGCGAACCTGCTCAACAACAGAGTCCGGCAGTGAAGCGTAGTCCAGGCTGTTAGTGGTTTTGCCACCGTTTTTGTATGCCCAGTCAAAGAACTTCAGCACAGCAGCCCCTTTCTCAGCATTTGCCTGCTCTTTGTGCACCAGAATGAAGGTGGTGGAAGAGATCGGCCAGGCATCATCACCTTTCTGATAAGTCAGGTCCTGCGCGAACGATTCGCTCCAGTTAGCGCCTTTCGCGGCGTTGCTGAAACTCTTCTCGCCCGGCTCAACGGCTTTGCCATCGGCATCAATCAGTTTGGTGTAAGCCAGGCTGTTCTGTTTGGCATAGGCGTACTCAACGTAGCCGATGGAGCCAGGCAGACGCTGTACGAAGGCCGCAACGCCGTCGTTGCCTTTACCGCCAAGACCCACAGGCCAGTTTACGGTATTGCCTTTACCAATTTTGCTGTTCCAGTCGCTGTTAACTTTAGCCAGGTAGCTGGTGAACACGAATGAGGTGCCTGAACCGTCAGCGCGGCGAACCACGTTGATGTTGCTGTCTGGCAGTTTCACGCCCGGGTTCAGCTTGGTAATAGCCGGGTCGTTCCACTTTTTGATGTTACCCAGGTAGATGTCGCCCACGGTTTTGCCGTCCAGCGTCAGCTGACCAGATTTGATGCCCGGGATATTCACGGCCAGCACCACGCCACCGATCACGGTAGGGAACTGGAACAGGCCGTTTTTCTGCAGATCTTCATCTTTCATTGGCGCATCAGAAGCACCGAAATCAACAGTTTTAGCAATGATCTGTTTTACACCGCCGGAAGAACCGATGCCCTGATAGTTAACCTGTGCGCCGGTTGCGGTGTTGTAGTCAGCAGCCCATTTGTTATAAACAGGCGCCGGGAAGGTGCCGCCAGCGCCGGTCAGATTAGTGGCGGCAATTGCAGAAACCGCGCTCAATGAAAGAGTTAAAGCTACGCATTGAGCCAGGGTTTTTTGCATCAGTGTCATGTTCCCTCCAGGGGATTTCAAGTCAGGCTTTACGCCGTTTTAACAGGAATATTGATTGCTGCTGGAGGCAAAATAGGACAGTTTGATGACAGTAAAATGTACGGTTTGTGACAGTTATATGACAGTGGCTGTTTTTTTGAACGGGTGACTGCAGGCTCGGGCGGAAAATGGCAAAAGAAAACCCCACAAAGTGGGGTTTGTTACTGCAGCGTGTTGAAAGGGGGCGTTATTCCACCGTTACTGACTTCGCCAGGTTACGCGGCTGGTCAACATCCGTACCCTTGATCAGCGCCACATGATAGGAGAGCATCTGCAACGGCACGGTGTAGAAGATAGGGGCAATAATCTCCTCAACGTGCGGTAACGGGATAATGCGCATCCCTTCCGAGTTGCTGAAACCGGCATCCTGGTCCGCAAAGACATAGAGCAGGCCGCCGCGCGCGCGAACCTCTTCAATATTCGACTTCAGCTTTTCCAGCAGTTCGTTATTGGGTGCAACCACGATCACCGGCATATCGGCATCAATCAGCGCCAGCGGGCCATGCTTGAGTTCGCCTGCCGCATAGGCTTCCGCGTGAATATAGGAGATCTCTTTCAGCTTCAGCGCCCCTTCCATGGCGATCGGGTACTGATCGCCGCGGCCCAGGAATAGCGCATGATGCTTATCGGAGAACTCTTCAGCCAGCGTTTCAATCAGCTTATCTTGTGACAGCATCTGCTCGATACGGCTTGGCAGCGCCTGCAGGCCGTGCACGATGTCATGCTCGATCTGCGCGTCCATCCCTTTCAGGCGGCCCACTTTCGCCACCAGCATCAGCAGTACGGTCAGCTGGGTGGTGAAGGCTTTGGTGGAAGCCACGCCAATTTCGGTGCCAGCTTTGGTCATCAGCGCCAGATCGGATTCGCGCACCAGCGACGAGCCGGCCACGTTACAGACAGCCAGCGATCCCAGATAGCCCAGCTCTTTAGAGAGACGCAGTGCCGCCAGAGTATCCGCGGTTTCGCCAGACTGAGAGAGAGTAATCAGCAGGCTGTTTTTACGCACTGCCGATTTGCGATAGCGGAATTCTGACGCGATTTCGACGTCACAAGGGACGTTTGCCAGCGCTTCAAACCAGTAACGCGATACCATGCCGGAGTTGTAAGAGGTGCCGCAGGCCACGATCTGGATATGCTCCACCTGCTTCAGCAGCTCGTTGGCATTCGGGCCCAGCTCAGAGAGATCCACTTCACCGTGGCTGAAGCGCCCGGTCAGCGTGTTTTTGATCGCCATCGGCTGTTCATAAATCTCTTTCTGCATGTAGTGACGGAACTGGCCTTTGTCGCCCGCATCGTACTGCACGGTAGATTCGATTTCGCTGCGCGCTACGGACTCACCCTGACGGTTAACGATTTTCACGTCACGGCGGGTGATCTCTGCAATATCGCCCTCTTCGAGGTAGATAAAGCGGCGCGTCACCGGCAACAGGGCCAGCTGATCGGAAGCGATAAAGTTCTCACCCACGCCACGGCCAATCACCAGCGGGCTGCCGGAACGCGCAGCCACCAGCACCGAAGGATCGCGGCTGTCCATAATCACCATGCCATACGCACCGCGCAGCTGAGGGATCACGCGCAGTACCACTTCACGCAGCGTGCCGCCCTGCTGTTTCTGCTCCCAGTGAACCAGGTGAGCCACCACTTCAGTATCGGTCTCAGAGGCGAAGATATAGCCCCGTTCCATCAGCAGTTCACGCAAGGGTTCGTGGTTTTCAATGATGCCGTTATGAACAATGATGATATGTTCAGAGATATGGGGATGCGCGTTAGCCTCGGAAGGCTCTCCGTGCGTAGCCCAGCGCGTGTGCGCAATCCCCGTGCCGCCCACCAGCGGGGTGGTTTCCGCTGCTTCGGCCAGCTTAGCGACTTTTCCCAGACGACGCAGACGCGTCACCTGGCCTTCTGCGGTGACCACTGCCACACCGGCAGAGTCATAACCCCGATACTCGAGGCGGCGTAACCCTTCCAGCAGGATTTCAGCGATATCACGCTGGGCAACTGCACCTACAATTCCACACATAATGTTATTCCTGTCGTCATGACCCTGTGGATCATTAACTTTGTCTTCTGACCTGATTAGTCCGGTTTTACCGGTTCCCCGAGCCTTTGTAGAGAGTGGGGATTATATTTATAACTGCACTTGCGGGAGGGATGAGTCCCTCCTCTGAAATAGAGGGGCAGCCTGCGCTGCCCGATTGGTTTACTTCTTCTTCACCGGCCGCTGCCAGTCTGTTTTCAGATTCTGCTCTTTGCGGTTGTAAACCAGCCCGGCGGTCGGGACATCTTTCATGACTGTGGTGCCAGCCGCAATGGTTGTGCCAGAAGCCACCGAGACCGGCGCCACCAGCTGGGTATCAGATCCCACGAAGACATCATCGCCAATTATCGTCAGCGATTTATTGACGCCATCGTAGTTACAGGTGATGGTGCCGGCACCGATATTGACGTTTGCGCCGATTTTCGCGTCGCCAAGGTAACTCAGATGCCCCGCTTTAGAGCCTCTCCCTAACGATGCCTTTTTCATTTCGACAAAGTTGCCTACGTGGGCGCCTTCTGCCAGCTGAGAGCCAGGGCGCAGACGGGCAAACGGACCGATGGTGCAGGCCGCAGCGAGTTCCGCTTCTTCCACCACGCTGTAGGGGCTGATTTCACAATCATCGCCAATCACACAGTTTTTCAGGATGCAGCCGCTGGCAATTTTGACCCGGTTGCCCAGCGTTACCCGGCCTTCAATAATCACATTGGTATCGATTTCGACGTCTCGTCCGTGGATCAGCTCACCACGCAGATCGAAACGGGCGGGGTCTTTCAGCATCACGCCTGCCAGTAGCAGTTTCTCAGCCTGTTCCGCCTGAAAGACGCGCTCAAGCTGAGACAGCTGCAGGCGGTTATTCACCCCTTCCGTTTCGGTGGTCCGGTCGGGATGCACCGCTTCAGTAACGCGACCTTCCTGATGGGCAAGGGCGATAATATCGGTGATATAATATTCACCCTGAGCGTTGTTATTGGTCAGCTTGCTTAGCCAGCGCTTCAGATCGGCGCCGTTAGCCATCAGAATGCCGGTGTTGATCTCTTTGATCGCCAGCTGGGCAGGGGAGGCGTCTTTCTGTTCGATAATGCCCACCACCGAGCCATTCTCACGCAGGATGCGGCCGTAACCGGTTGGATTATCCAGCATCACCGTCAGCAGGGCGATGCCGCCTTCAGGTTTGGCCTGCTGCAAACGTTGCAGCGTCTCTACCGAGATCAGCGGCACGTCGCCATAGAGCATCAGAATGTCTTCGTCGTCAGCAAAGTGCGGCGCGGCCTGCTGCATGGCATGGCCTGTACCCAGCTGTTCCGCCTGCAGTACCCAGTTAAGCGAAGGCTCAGGCAGGGCGGACTGCAGCAGCTCGCCACCGTGACCATAAACCAGATGGACATGGGCGGCGCCAAGCTTGTTCGCCGCATCGATAACATGTTGCACCATCGGCTTTCCGGCCAGGCGATGCAGTACTTTCGGCAGATCGGAGTACATACGGGTACCCTTGCCGGCAGCAAGGATCACCACGCTCATTGCGCTGTTAGACATAGACATCCTGAAATTCAGTAATTAAACGGAAGTAAAACGGTTTAGCTGTGAAAATACTACATTTTTCTCAGCAAAAAAAATGCCAGTCAGTTTCCTGACTGGCATTCGGGCTGCTTAAACCTGAGTTACATCGCTTTTTTGGTCAACTCGATCACGCGCAGTTTGGCGATCGCTTTAGCCAGTTCAGCCGACGCGGTAGCAAAGTCCACATCACCGTGAGAGCTGTTCATGTGCTCTTCGGCTTTGCGTTTCGCTTCCATCGCGCGGGCCTCGTCGAGGTCGGTTCCGCGGATCGCGGTATCAGCCAGCACGGTAACCGCGCCAGGCTGCACTTCCAGCAGGCCGCCGGAGAGATAAATATACTCTTCGTCGCCCTGCTGTTTCACGATGCGAACCATACCAGGTTTAATGGCGGTCAGCAGCGGGGCGTGGCCAGGAAAAATCCCTAACTCGCCTTCGCTACCTGACACCTGGATCTTCTGTACTGTACCGGAGAACATCTGCTGTTCTGCGCTGACAACGTCCAGGTGATAAGTCATAGCCATGATTAACCTCCAGAGAAACTGTTACAGCTTCTTCGCTTTTTCCACGGCTTCTTCGATGGAACCCACCATGTAGAAAGCCTGCTCTGGCATATGGTCGAATTCACCTTCCATGATGCCTTTAAAGCCACGGATGGTATCTTTCAGCGACACATATTTACCTGGAGAACCGGTAAAGACTTCCGCCACGAAGAACGGCTGGGAGAGGAAGCGCTGCATCTTACGAGAGCGTGCTACCACCAGTTTGTCTTCTTCAGAGAGTTCGTCCATACCCAGGATGGCGATGATATCTTTCAGTTCCTGATAACGCTGCAGCAGGGACTGAACGCCACGAGCGGTATCGTAGTGCTCCTGGCCAACAACCAGTGGATCCAGCTGACGGCTGGTAGAGTCCAGTGGGTCAACCGCTGGGTAGATACCCAGAGAAGCGATCTGACGGCTCAGTACCACGGTTGCGTCAAGGTGCGCAAAGGTGGTGGCTGGCGATGGGTCAGTCAAGTCATCCGCAGGGACGTAAACGGCCTGAACGGAGGTGATTGAACCGGTCTTGGTGGAGGTAATACGCTCCTGCAGGACACCCATCTCTTCCGCCAGCGTTGGCTGATAGCCTACCGCAGAAGGCATACGACCCAGCAGTGCTGATACTTCAGTACCGGCCAGGGTGTAACGGTAGATGTTATCGATGAACAGCAGAACGTCACGACCTTCGTCACGGAACTTCTCAGCCATGGTCAGGCCGGTCAGCGCTACGCGCAGACGGTTTCCTGGTGGCTCGTTCATCTGGCCATAAACCAGTGAAACTTTATCGATAACGTTAGAGTCGGTCATCTCGTGGTAGAAGTCGTTCCCTTCACGGGTACGCTCGCCCACACCGGCAAATACGGAGAAACCTGAGTGCTCAGCCGCAATGTTACGGATCAGCTCCATCATGTTTACGGTTTTACCCACACCCGCACCACCGAACAGACCGACTTTACCGCCCTTAGCGAACGGACACATCAGGTCGATAACTTTGATACCGGTTTCCAGCAGCTCTTGCGAGTTGGACTGATCTTCGTAAGAAGGTGCCGCACGGTGAATTGCCCAGCGCTCTTCTTCGCCGATGTCGCCCTTCATATCGATAGGCTCACCCAGCACGTTCATGATACGGCCAAGTGTGGCAGTGCCTACTGGCACTTCGATTGGGTGCTCAAGGTCAACCGTTTCCAGACCGCGCTTCAGGCCGTCGGAAGAACCCATGGCGATGGTACGCACCACGCCGCCACCCAGCTGCTGCTGGACTTCCAGCACCAGACGAGCATCACCATTTTTAACCTCAAGGGCGCTGTACACTTGTGGTACTGCGTCCTGAGGGAACTCGACGTCCACAACGGCGCCGATTACCTGGACAATCTTTCCAGTAGCCATCTTGAATCCTCTACCTAATTCGTTTATACCCCGCCAGCTCTGAGCTCAGCAGGGTATACCTGGTTAAACCGCGGAGGCCCCACCGACAATCTCGGTAAGTTCCTGGGTGATGCTGGCCTGACGAGCTTTGTTGTATACCAACTGCAGCTCTTTGATCAGGTTTCCGCCGTTGTCGGTCGCAGCTTTCATCGCCACCATACGCGCGGCCTGCTCGCTGGCCAGGTTTTCTACAACACCCTGGTAAACCTGAGACTCGACGTAGCGACGCAGTAATGTGTCCAGCAGCGCTTTCGGATCCGGCTCATACAGATAATCCCAGGTACTCTTCTTCACAACGCCTTCGTCTTCATCTGCTGGCGGTAACGGCAGCAGCTGAACGATTTGTGGAGACTGGGACATGGTGTTGATAAATTTGTTGCTGACGATAAACAGCTTGTCGAGACGACCTTCGTCATAGGCTTGCAGCATCACTTTCACTGGGCCAATCAGATCGGAGAGAGAAGGTTTATCTCCCATGCCGGTCACCTGGGCAACCACGTTGCCACCAACAGAGCTGAAGAATGACAGGCCTTTGGATCCGATAATGGCGAGATCGCTCTCGACCCCTTTATCAGACCAGCCTTTCATATCTGCCAGCAATTTTTTGAACAGGTTAATGTTCAAACCACCACAAAGCCCGCGGTCGGTAGACACGACCAGGTAGCCGACGCGCTTGACGTCACGCTCTTCCAGGTAAGGGTGCTTGTACTCCAGATTCCCTAACGCAATGTGACCAATCACTTTGCGCATGGTCTCTGCATAAGGACGGCTGGCCGCCATGCGTTCTTGCGATTTACGCATTTTGGAGGCGGCGACCATTTCCATCGCTTTGGTGATCTTTTGCGTGTTCTGGACGCTTCCGATCTTACTACGTATCTCTTTTGCGCCGGCCATAAGCTTCTCCTCAAAGCCTTGCGGCCTGCTCCCTGAGGAGCAAGCCGCCAGACATTACCAGGACTGGGTTTTCTTAAACGTTTCGAGGAGGCCTTTCAGCTTCTCTTCGATTTCGCCGTTATAGTTACCCGCCTGGTTGATTTCAGCCATCAGCTCAGCGTGATCGCGATCCGCAAAAGCCAGCAGCGCCGCTTCGAAGCTACCGATTTTCGCCAGTTCGACGTCATTCAGGAAGCCACGCTCGGCCGCAAACAGCACCAGACCCTGCTGCGCTACGGACATCGGCGCATACTGTTTCTGTTTCAGCAGCTCGGTCACTTTCTGACCGTGGCTCAGCTGTTTACGGGTTGCTTCGTCCAGATCGGAAGCGAACTGAGAGAACGCTGCCAGTTCACGATACTGTGCCAGCGCGGTACGAATACCACCGGACAGTTTCTTGATGATCTTGGTCTGAGCTGCACCACCCACACGGGATACCGAGATACCTGGGTTAACTGCCGGACGAATACCGGAGTTAAACAGGTTCGTTTCCAGGAAGATCTGACCATCGGTAATCGAGATTACGTTAGTCGGAACGAACGCAGAAACGTCGCCAGCCTGAGTTTCGATGATTGGCAGCGCGGTCAGTGAACCGGTTTTACCTTTCACTTCACCGTTGGTGAAACGCTCAACATAGTCAGCGCTCACGCGGGAAGCACGCTCCAGCAGACGGGAGTGGAGGTAGAACACGTCACCAGGGAAAGCTTCACGACCCGGTGGACGACGCAGCAGCAGGGAAACCTGACGGTAAGCAACAGCCTGTTTAGAGAGGTCGTCATATACGATCAGCGCATCTTCGCCGCGGTCACGGAAGTATTCGCCCATTGCGCAACCGGCATATGGTGCCAGGTACTGCAGCGCAGCAGATTCAGAAGCGGTAGCCACAACCACGATGGTGTTAGCCAGCGCATTGTGCTCTTCCAGTTTGCGAACCACGTTAGCGATAGTCGACGCTTTCTGACCGATAGCGACGTACACACACTTGATGCCGGAATCACGCTGGTTGATGATCGCATCGATCGCCATCGCGGTTTTACCGGTCTGACGGTCACCGATGATCAGCTCACGCTGGCCACGGCCGATTGGAATCATCGCATCGACTGACTTGTAGCCAGTCTGTACAGGCTGATCAACGGACTGACGATCGATAACGCCAGGTGCAATCACTTCGATTGGCGAGAAGCCATCGTTGTCGATTGCGCCTTTACCGTCGATTGGTGCACCCAGGGTGTTCACCACGCGGCCTAACAGGCCACGGCCAACCGGTACTTCAAGAATACGGCCAGTACACTTAACTTTCATGCCTTCGGCAAGGTCAGCGTAAGGGCCCATCACGACTGCACCAACAGAGTCGCGCTCCAGGTTCAGTGCGATTGCGTAACGGTTGCCCGGCAGTGCGATCATCTCACCCTGCATAACATCGGCCAGGCCGTTTACGCGGATGATACCGTCACTGACGGAAACAATAGTACCTTCATTGTGAGCTTCGCTCACTACATTGAACTGAGCAATGCGCTGCTTGATCAGTTCGCTGATTTCGGTGGAATTCAGTTGCATATGCTCCAGTCCCCTTAAGACTGCAAGACGTCTGCAAGACGCTCAAGACGGCCGCGTACGCTGCCGTCAATGACCATATCACCCGCACGGATGATTACGCCTGCCATTACAGACTTATCGATTTTGCAATTCAGCTTAACTTTGCGTGACAGACGTTTTTCCATAGCGGCGCTGATTTTGGTCAGCTGTTCGTCACTCAGTGTGGTGGAAGAGATTACCTCAACGTCCGCGGTCGCATCATGTGCGGCGCGTAGCTGGATAAACTGAGCCAGAACACTGGGAAGCGCTGGCAAACGTTTGTTTTCGGCCATGACCTTAATCAGGTTTTGACCGGCTTCGTCCAGTTGATCACCACAGATAGCGATGAACTGTGCAGACAACGCTTCCGGCGCAAGCGCGCCGGAAAGAAGTTCTGCTACCTGTTCATTGCTGGCTACCTCGGTAGCGAACGCCAGCATCTGCTGCCAGCGATCGACACTTTGATGCTCAACAGCAAAGTCAAAAGCTGCTTTGGCGTAGGGGCGAGCTACAGTAGTAAATTCAGACATCAGCCCCTCCCTCCTTACAGTTCAGCGACCAGTTTATCAACGATGTCGCTGTTAGCAGCTTCATCCACGGAACGTTCAATGATTTTTTCGGCGCCAGCCACAGCCAGCATCGCGACTTGCTTACGCAACTCTTCACGTGCACGTTTGCGTTCGGCGTCGATTTCAGCCTGCGCCTGGGTGACGATCTTGTTACGTTCCTGCTCAGCCTCAGCTTTCGCTTCGTCCAGGATCTGCGAACGACGCTTGTTAGCCTGTTCGATGATTACCTGAGCTTCTTCTTTCGCTTTCTTCAGCTGATCGGTCGCATTAGCCTGTGCAAGATCCAAATCTTTTTTGGCACGTTCAGCGGAAGCAAGGCCTTCGGCAACTTCTTTCTGGCGCTTTTCGATGGCGGCCATCAGCGGCGGCCATACGTACTTCATGCAGAACAGGACAAACAGGATGAACGCGATAGCCTGGCCGAGGATTGTTGCGTTAATGTTCACAGCACAATGCCTCTTGTTAAGTTAACTTTTTCTCCGGCCGGCAAGCCAACCGGAAGAATCGGTTCATCGCCAGGTGACCAGCGATGAACTATCGGTTATTACGCGACAGCAAACATCACGTACAGACCCAGACCAACAGCGATCATTGGGATTGCATCCACCAGACCCATTACAACAAAGAACTGCGTACGCAGCAGAGGGATCAGATCCGGTTGACGCGCGGCGCCTTCCAGGAATTTGCCTCCGAGGATGCCGATACCGATCGCAGCACCGATTGCCGCTAAGCCCATCATCACAGCGGCAGCCATGTACAGCAGATCCATATTCAGGTTTTCCATGACAGTCTCCAGTTTGTTTCAGTTAAAACGCAGTAGTGTTGAGAAAAAAATCAATGTTCTTCAGATGCCATCGACAGATAGACAATCGTTAAGACCATGAAAATGAAAGCCTGCAACGAAATGATCAGGATGTGGAAAATGGCCCAGGGCACATTCAGAATCCACTGTGACCACCACGGCAACAGACCGGCAATCAGGATAAAAATCAATTCACCCGCATACATGTTTCCGAACAGTCGCAGACCCAGGGAAACCGGTTTGGACAACAGGCTCACACCTTCAAGGATCAGGTTGATCGGAATAAAAATCGGGTGATTGAAGGGTTGCAGTGTCAGCTCTTTCGTAAAGCCGCCAATGCCTTTCATCTTGATGCTGTAGAACAGAATCAAAATAAATACGCCAAGTGCCATTGAGAGCGTGATGTTCACGTCTGCAGAAGGCACAACACGCAACGCTGGCAAACCTAAGAAGTGCTCGCCGATATAGGGCAGCAAGTCGATAGGCAGCAGGTCCATGAAGTTCATCAGGAAGACCCAGACAAAAATCGTCAGAGCCAGCGGTGCGATTACTTTGCTTTTACCATGGTACATGTCGCGAACGTTGTCATCGACAAAGCCGACAACCAGTTCAATCGCGGCCTGCATTTTTCCCGGCACGCCGCTGGTGGCTGTCTTCGCAACTTTACGAAACAGCACCAGGAACACCAGTCCCAGCACCACAGAGAAAAACATGGAGTCGATATTCAATACCCAGAACGTCGCCGGTGCGTCGTGTGGATTCACCAGCTCGAAGGTACGCAGGTCCAACTGAAGGTTATTCAGATGATGGCCTATGTATTCCTGCGGCGTAGAGATTTCTCCTGCAGCCATGATGCCTCTTACCCTTTGTTGTTAATTACAGCCGGTGCGACGATTTGCACAATCAGCACCGATAACCAGGCCAGTCCGAGCGGTGTAAACACCGCCCCAAATACCGCCAGCGCCACGACAAGCAAGAGTATGGTGGCTACAACCTTCAGCACCTCACCCAATAAAAAACTCCAGGCTATGCGCCCTTTTATCGGGTCTCCTGCCTGATGACGCCAGGCAAAAATCATAAATACAACGTTTGGCAGCCAGGCTGCCACTCCACCCGCCAGGGCGGATAAGCTCCATGCCAGATCTTTAAAGGCAAACAGCGCGCCGATTACGACAAAGGTCACCAGCTGAAGCAGCAGCACGGTTCGGGCAAATTTCACTCTGTAAAGGGACACTGACATGACGCTGAAACTCTCCTGCCCCCTCGGGGGTATGTCGCGTGTCGTATAAAACTGCCTTTGCTCTTTTGAGTCAAGCAGCAAAAAACGAGCAAATTATACGGTGCGCCCCTGCGATTTCAATGGATAAGTAGCGAAAAGGTGAACAATTATTTAAATTTCTTTCGTGAGGCCTGTTTTTCAAAACTCAGAAGAACGGCAAACCGGAGGAAATTTCCTGCAAGAGTCGACAAACCTTGCTCATAAAGCGTGCTGAAGATCACAATTCAGTAACTTAATGCTTAAGTTATGGTCAGGAATATTCTTAACTTAATAAAAATACCCCTTCTATAAATTATTAAATTCAACAGGTTATGAGGATTTATTTTATAAAGAGACCCTCTTCGCGTTTAAAACCTTATATTGACATTTCAAGCAACGAATTATTTCACCAAAGCACCTTACTCACGGCGATTAACAGAGAGAAAATATTTTCCTGCGTCACGACCTGACAGTGAATAATAACCGCTAAAGGTGATAAACATGATAATAAAATGTGAAATTATCGTTAAATGTAACAGAAGGTGTCGGATAATTTCAGCCTGCCGTTTTAACCTTGTGGAAACAACCTGGCAGCGATAAAAAGTGTGAAGAAGATCGTTTGAGTGATGCATTTTCAGACAACGCCTGCCGGGCGGTAACTCAACGGATGCCGTTACCGTTGACGATAGTCACGTAACTTAACTAAAATCCTGTTACTTAAAGCACTTACGGTTAATAAGGCTATTCGGTTTTTACGCGACACTAAGATTAAAAAACCAGAAAAACAGCCGCGCATTTTGGCGATTTAACCAGCAATCTGGTCTGACTTATTCACATTTACCACGATCAGATGACGCTCGCCTTCCAGCTCAGGCACCAGCAGTTTAACCACGCGATCGACGGTAAATCCTGCCGGCAAACTGGCTAATTCCTCCTGCGGAACTACTCCTTTAAGAGCATAAAACTGGCCCGTTTTACCTGGCAAATGGTGGCACCAGTTTAGCATGTCATTCAGCGAAGCGAAGGCACGGCTGATAACCCCGTCGAACGGCGGTTCGGCCGGAAAGTCCTCTACCCTGCTCTGAACCGGGGTGATGTTACTCAGCTTCAGCTCGTGCTGGACCTGCTTAAGGAAACGGATGCGCTTGCCCAGGCTGTCCAGCAGGGTAAAGTGCGACTCAGGGCGGACAATAGCCAGCGGCACGCCTGGCAGGCCCGGGCCGGTGCCCACATCAATAAAGCGCCTCCCCTGCAGCTGTGGCTCAACCACGATGCTGTCCATAATATGGCGAATCAGCATCTGCTCAGGGTCGCGGACCGAGGTCAGATTATAGGCTTTGTTCCACTTGTGCAGCATATTGACATAGCCCACCAGCAGATCCTTTTGCCGATCGGAGAGAGAAATATGGGCGGCGTTAAGCAGAGAAGTGAGTTTGGTAATCACACTGAGTTCCTGTGAAAGGGTCTGAGGGCGAATGTATTCGTCCCGTCTTACAAAAACAAGAGGGCGGATTATCTTCCGCCCTCTTACGTTATAATTGTTAAACAAGTCAGGCGCTTTTACGCAGCAATCCCTGTTTTTTCAGATAGATCAGCAGAATGGAAATCGCTGCGGGGGTGATCCCTGAAATACGGGAAGCCTGGCCAATCGATCCCGGTTTGTGATCGTTAAGCTTGGCGATCACCTCATTAGAGAGGCCGCTTACCTGACGGTAATCCAGTTCAACCGGCAGCAGCGTATTTTCATTGCGTAGCTGGCGGTCAATCTCTTCCTGCTGGCGAGCGATATAACCTTCGTACTTCACCTGAATTTCCACCTGCTCTGCGGCCTGAGGGTCGCTCAGCGCAGGAGCAAAGCTGCTCAGGGTCATCAGCTGCTGATAAGTCATTTCAGGGCGGCGCAGCAGATCTTCACCGCTCGCCTCTTTGGTCAGGGCCGCGCTCAGTACGCCGTTGACTTCCTCAACACACTCCGACTTCGGGTGTACCCAGATGTCGCGCAGACGCTGGCGTTCCTGCTCAATGCTTTCCAGTTTCTGATTAAAGCGTGCCCAGCGGGCATCATCCACCAGACCCAGTTCACGACCCGCTTCGGTCAGGCGCAGATCGGCATTGTCTTCACGCAGCATCAGGCGATATTCCGCACGGGAGGTAAACATGCGGTACGGCTCTTTGGTGCCCAGGGTGCAGAGGTCATCAACCAGCACGCCGAGATAAGCCTGATCGCGACGTGGCGCCCAGGTCTCTTTGTCAGCGGAAAGACGACCAGCATTCAGTCCGGCAAGCAGGCCTTGCGCCGCCGCTTCTTCATAGCCGGTAGTGCCGTTGATCTGTCCTGCAAAGAACAGACCCTGGATATATTTACTTTCCAGCGAAGGCTTCAGGTCGCGAGGATCGAAGAAATCATACTCGATAGCATAACCCGGACGGACGATCTTCGCGTTTTCCAGACCCTGCATGGATCGCACGATCTGGATCTGGACATCGAACGGCAGGCTGGTTGAGATGCCGTTCGGGTAAATTTCATTACTGGTCAGCCCTTCTGGCTCCAGGAAGATCTGATGAGCGTTACGATCGGCAAAACGCATCACTTTGTCTTCAATGGAAGGACAGTAGCGTGGGCCGATACCTTCGATAACGCCTGAATACATCGGGCTGCGATCCAGATTATTACGGATCACATCATGCGTTTTCTCATTAGTGTAGGTGATGTAGCAAGGCACCTGTTCAGGGTGCTGATTCACATTGCCCATAAACGAGAAGACCGGCATTGGCGTATCGCCATGTTGCGGCGTCAGTACGCTGAAATCGATAGTTCTGGCATCAATGCGCGGCGGTGTACCGGTTTTCAGACGGCTGACGCGCAGCGGCAGCTCACGCAGACGGCGGGCCAGTGGGATCGAAGGTGGATCGCCAGCACGGCCGCCGCTGTAGTTATCCAGACCGATATGAATTTTTCCATCAAGGAAAGTACCTACGGTCAGCACAACGGCTTTGGCACGAAACTTCAGGCCCATCTGGGTCACTGCGCCTACAACACGATCGTTCTCAACGATAAGATCGTCTACCGCCTGCTGGAAGATCATCAGGTTTGGCTGATTCTCTAACGCTGTACGGACCGCCTGCCGGTAGAGCACGCGATCTGCCTGAGCACGGGTAGCCCGGACTGCCGGGCCTTTGCTCGCGTTTAGTATCCTAAACTGAATACCAGCCTGGTCGATTGCATGGGCCATCAACCCGCCAAGTGCGTCCACTTCTTTAACCAGATGTCCTTTTCCAATACCACCGATCGCCGGATTACAGGACATTTGTCCAAGCGTATCAATGTTATGGGTTAATAGCAGGGTTTGCTGACCCATTCGGGCAGCCGCCATTGCGGCTTCGGTACCCGCATGACCACCACCGATTACGATGACGTCAAAAGGATCTGGATAAAACATGGTACTGCACCTCGCGATTGTGCGAATGAGAGATTGCTGCCGGGCCGTGGATTCTACTCAACTTTAGACGATGGGGAAAGCGCACAGCCCAGCGTGTATTAAAAAGAAGATCTTTTTTATCTAGAGATCTCTTTGTTAGATCTTCTATTAGGATCGACGATCTCTGTGGATAAGCCTTTTTTCCTGATAACGATCATCAGGTTATTAAGGATCGTATGCTGTGAAAGATCGGTGATCCTGTGGCGTATAAGCTGGGATCTAAATGGCATGTTATGCACAGGCTTAGCCAGGGTACCAAGTTGTTATTGGGATAAACACCGGTTATTACCGGGTATTGAGCCTAGTTATCCACAATTGATTGCTAATTTATTGTACAAAAAAGGGCAATATTTACAAAACCTGGCAGCTTTTTTCGACAGAAGCAGCAAAAATCAGCAGGATCCTGCCGTCTGCGATCCTCAGTTCAGCAGGTTTTTCCAGCTGGCGATCCAAACCTCAGCCGGATCTTCAGGGATCTCATGCTCCAGTACATCTATATCGAGACGATCGCCGATCCGCTGAGCGCCGCAGGAAGCCAGCAGAGCATCTATTTTCTCAATGGCGCCGCAGAAAAGATCGTATTCACGGTTACCAATGCCTACCGCACCGTAGCGAATCTGACTTAAATCAGGTTTCTTTTCTTCTATTGCATCAAACAGCGGCTGCAGGTTATCAGGAAGATCGCCAGCGCCGTGGGTGGAGGAGACCACCAGCCAGATCCCTTGCGTGTTCAGCTCATCCAGTTCCGGCCCGTGAAGCATTTCCGTTGAAAAGCCCGCCTCTTCCAGCTTCTCCGCCAGATGTTCAGCCACATATTCTGCGCTGCCTAAGGTGCTGCCACTGATTAAGGTTACGTCCGCCATGATGAGGATCCCTGGATTACAAAGTCGGGTATTGTACGCTGTGATTAAGCAGGGATCTACCTGTGGAAAAGTGAGGGTTTATGTGGGGTACCTGGCTTACTTGCTATTTTCGAATCGGGCAGTGCTCGCGGTCCTCACGTACTAAAGTACGCTGCGGGCGCTGCGTGCTGGCCGAGTCGAAACTATCTGCGACGCCGACGGTACGATCATCTGAAGGGAAAAAGACAAAAAAATACTGTGGATAATTCTGTGCACAGATCAGGGCTTAATGGTGCGCATGATCGGGTTTTGCAGCGAGATCAGCGTTTCGGTGGACTGGATTTCATCAATGGTCTGGATCTTGTTGATCAACACCTGTTGCAGGGCATCGATCGAGCGGCACATGACCTTGATAAAGATGCTGTAGTGGCCGGTGGTGTAATAGGCCTCCACCACTTCATCCAGGCTCTCCAGCCGGGCCAGCGCGGATGGGTAATCTTTGGCGCTCTTCAGGATGATGCCGATAAAGCAGCAGACATCATAGCCCAGATGTTTAGGGTCAATCTCAACCCGGGTTCCTTTGATAATTCCGGCCTGTTTCATTTTCTCTACGCGAACGTGAATGGTGCCAGGGCTGACGTTAAACATTTTTGCCAGTTCAGCATAGGCGGTACGGGCGTTCGCCATCAGGGCATTAAGAATGCCGCGATCGAGATTATCTATTTGCAGATTATCCGCCATGAAGGTTCCTGAGTTAAAGAATATGCAGTGAGAAAGGGATTAATGTGCAGGAAAGGGGGGGGAACAGGCAATAATATTGTGGAATACACAGCGGGCGCTGTTAACGCCCGCTAAACAGATTAACGTTTACGCCAGACGGTGAGCTGCGCAACGGTGTGCTGATACTTACGTGCGGTTTCGCGGATCACAAAAGGCACATCCTGGGGTGGAGCTATCTCTTCAAAGTCGGCGGCCAGCAGGCGTTGCAGCGCCTGATAAGTCGTCAGCGCTTCGCCGTTTTCACGAATACCCCCCAGCCAGTTCTCCTTCGGCGTGTACTCTTCAAGCCAGGTGTAAGGCGAGGAGAGCATCAGGACGCCACCAGAGCGGATCATCGCCGTCACGTCCCGCAGGAAGCGCGCGGGCTGACGCAGCCGGTCAATCAGATTAGAGGCCAGCACCAGGTCGTAACGATCGGGCTGCGGCTTAAGGTTGCAGGCATCCCCCTGCATAAACTGAATACGGCTGGCCTGCTCCGGCCCAAGTCCGAAATCTTTCAGGTGAACCTGACGATACTCCACCAGATCGCCCTCTTCCTGCGTGACGTAGCGGAACGGTTCGCCGGTGGTAAGCTGCAGCGCCACATCAATAAAGCGGGCCGAATAGTCCATGCCAACGACTTCATCAAAATGGCGGGCAAGTTCGAAGCTGGCGCGACCTGTTGCACAGCCGATATCCAGCGCCCGGCCCCGTTTTTCCGTCATCCCACAGGCGATATCTACCAGCGCTTTGCCATAGTTGGGAGTGCCGAAATAGTCCGGGCCATACTGAAAGTTCAGATACTGCGAGACCATGCTGTCCGTTTCGTAAGGATTGAGCGCTATTTTCTCCTGATGCGTGGAAACCACGTAGCGGAAGCCGGCATGCTGGAAGAAGTGGCGGCGGAAGGCGTAGCGGGCAGATTTCAGCGCTTCGTTGCCGGTGGAGATCCAGCTTCCGCCTTTGAGCAGTGCATGCTTGCCGTCAAACGTTGGCGTAGAGAAATCATCATACAGAGGGTGAACCTTAAAGCCTTCCAGCCCGCTGATGGGTGTGGTGGTCCATTGCCAGACGTTGCCGGTCAGATCAAAGAACTCTCCCTGCGCAAAGCGATCCACCGGACAGGAAGAGGCCCACCATGCCAGATTCAGGTTACCCGACGCTTTAACAGGCCGATCCTCGGCAACCTGCTCGCGCAGCAGCAGCCATTCGGCCTCGCAGGGGAGCTGAACAGACCTGCCGGTTTCCGCCGCTTTCCAGCGGCAAAACGCAGCGGCTTCCAGCTGATTGACCTCTGCCGGCCAGTCCCAGGGCATGGCGACCTCTTCAGTCAGCAGGCGCAGCTTCAGACTTTCAGGCGCTTCAGGAGAGCCGATCCAGAAGGTGGGTTGCGTGGCCTGCGCAAAATCACGCCAGCCTCTGCCTTCATCATCCCACCAGCGGTTATCCTGGTAACCTCCGGCGAGGATAAACTCAAAGAACTCGGCGTTGCTGGTCAGCATTTTGCTGGCTTCAAACGATTTTACTTCTGTGGTCAGGGTGCCGTACTCGTTATCCCACCCATAGGTATCATCGGTTTTACCTTGCGTCACCCGGGCGCCGGTTACGCTAATGAGCGAATTTTGTGGCACAACCTGGCGATCGTGGCGCGCTGAAGGGCAGGCTGGCCAGTGAGGCTGCGGTTTCACCCATTTCAGCGGGAGCTGGCGGATCAGTACGCTGGAGGTCTCCAGATGAATGCGCTCATGCTCAATCCCCATCAGCACCACCCAGGCCGGGCTGTTCCAGTTGATGGGCAGCGTCAGCGGCATCTCTGTGATAAAAGCATTCACCAGTGACCGCACTTTGCCGCGATAGTCGCGCAGTCGGGCAACGCTGGGCCACGGATACTGGCTGGTATCCAGATCGTCCCAGCTCATCTCATCCACGCCAATGGCCATCATCGCTTCAATCTGATCGTCCACGCGCTGTTCCAGCAGCCCGGCGGCCATCATTTTATTGATATAGAAGGTGGCGGTGTGGCCGAAATAGAAAATCAGCGGATGGCGCAGGGAGATCGCCTTACTGTAATAAGCCTGTTCATCGGCCAGGCAGTCAAACAGGCTCTCGTAGAGAGACCAGGTCTGATTAAAGTATTCGAGGAGTTCCTGACGTTTCTGTTCTGCGCTGCCGCCGCTTAATAATGGTGTACGGGTCGGTGCGGGTAAGCCTGCTGCAATATCCTGGTTTTGTACTGACACGTAATGCTCCCAATCTGTCTGGTGGCTGAAGCGTATAAAGCGCTGACCAGACTATAGCAAATAAGCATTGCCAGATTGTTTCTGCGGGCTTTTAATGCTGCCAGCGACGAAGAAGTCGGCTTTTCAGACCGGTATCGAAACGCCAGATATGATTAAAAATGCGCATAATGCCGGGTTTTCCATGATCGGACAGCGCAACAGCATGAAAACGCTGCTGTTGTTTCAACTGGTGCTGTTTGACCCTTTTGACCAGATCTTCGGGCAGGCGCTGGGCAATAAAGTCGGAAATCATCACCGCATCGGCATCATTCCAGAACGGCGTGGCCAGCTTCAGCAACACGGCATCCAGGCAGGCGGCAAGATCGGTGCCGCCACGAAAACGCTGGCTGAGGAAACGAATAGCCTGAGCGATGCCGTCACCCGCCGTCAGCTCATAGCTCACTACCTCATGGGCAAACAGCATGATGTGGCAGCGACGGTTGTCGGCCAGCGCAACTTTTAATAACGCCAGGCAAAAGGCTTTGGCGCAGCGTTCGTTAAAGCCGCCCATCGAACCAGAGGTATCCACGCAGACAATAAAGGGGCCGCGAGGCTGTTCGTCATGATGCTGGTGGCTGACCGGCCGCATCGTGACCTTATCGTGCCAGCCCTCTCCCTGCAGGCGATAGGTGAGCAGCCTTTTTTCCACCAGCCGGCGATAAAACTCTACTTCCAGCTCGCTGATGCCCAGCGTTACCAGCTCGGGCGGCAGCAGGCGCAGGATATCGTCACTTTGATGCAGGCCGCTGACCTCTTCCGGTACGCTTTCCGGCTCCCTGACCATCTGATGGAAAGCTTCCAGCGGCGCCTCATCGCTGGGGAGCGCTTTGGCTTCTTTGCTGCGGCCAAGCTGCTCAGCCAGTTTCTTTAATGCCGGCTGCTGCGCCAGAAAGTCGCCATACTCCACGATCAGCTGGTAGTCACTGCGCTGCAACGGGCTTTTAGTCAGATCCCACAGACGTCCCCCCGCTGCCTCGTTGTTATCAGAGAGCACCTCAGCCAGCTGGCCACTCATCGCCAGCCGCTGTTGAAGTTCTGCCAGCAGCTTTTCGCGCTCCTGCTCCAGCAGTTGTTGATTCAGGGTCAGGGTCTGCAGCGTCAGGCTAAGCCGCCAGCGTTGCAGAAACAGAGTTTGCTGCGCCGCGCTGAGATTCGTGGGGTCAGTATTGGCGATCAGCTGCGTGGCTTTTTCCGCAAAGGGTGAGTGATGCTGAGTGAGATACGCCAGCAGTTCGGGCAGCTTCTGGCAAAAGGGGGCGTGCGAAAACCGCTGAAACTGCTGAAATAAGGCAAATTCTGCCGACAGGTCTGCCGGCACCGCCGTGGTTTTCATCTGTTCCAGTACGTCGTTTTTCCAACGGGGCAGATCGCGTAACAGCGCTTTTTTCATGCCGGGGAATTTTTCAAAAAACAGCGCCAGCTGGGGGCTGGCGAGCAGGGCAATCACTAACTCTTCCAGCAAATCGCCCTCGCTGACCGCCAGCAGGGCGCTCAGCGTATCCAGGGTTATCACCGCCGCGCCTGCTTCAGCTGCTCAGCAACCTGCTGCAGACTCTCTTCGATGCGTGCCAGCCAGTCGTCACTGATAAACAGGCAGCGCTGGTGCTGGCTGAACAGGGTCCGCTGCGCACGGAGCTGCGTTTCCAGCTCGTCCAGCGCCTGCGTGATCTCTTCCGGCAGACCGCTGGCCTGCTGTTTGCCCGGCAGCATCAGCCTGGAAACCTGCAGGCTGACATCGCGCAGGGTCAGACAGTCATTGCCATCCACATGCAGATCCAGCGTCTGCGCAAAGCCGATCCCGTTCAGCTTGCCACGGATATCGCCCCCTTTCTGCAGCCAGTGATGCAGCGCTTCGCGGGCAATGACCACATGCGTCACCTGCATCTCATGCAGCATCAGCGGTTTTTGCAACATCAGCGTCAGCGTGTCGTCTGCCAGCGCGGGCGGCAGCTCATAGTGCGGCTTGCGGCTGAACATGCCGCCATGTTTCTCCAGGCGAATCGCCAGCTCCACGCTTTTTTCCTGCTGCAAGGCGAGACGGCGCGACTCAATCTGTTGCAGTTTGATCAGCATCGGCTGCTGCTGCCAGGCCTGCTGGGTAATCAGATTATCAATCTCCTGATCCAGCAGCTTCATGGAACCGACGTCGTGCCACAGGCAATCTTTCAGCAGGATCAGATCCACCGGCGCGATGCTGTTGCGCCCGCTGTAAAACGCGCAGGCCTGCAGCAGATGAATCGCTTTTTTCCAGCGTCGGTCAGAGATATAGGGCGCTTCAGGCTGATTCTCTAACTGCTGGCGCAGCATAAAAATCAGCTCAAAGACCGCATCAGGCAGGGAAACCTGAGAAATACCTTTCTGCCACTCGCTATACTCTTCATCACTGATACAGAGCGACTCCGCCACCGGGTTACTGTTCTCATCCTGCTGGTGGGTCAGCATGCTGCGGAAGTTCTGCTTCTCGTGCACGTTATCCAGCCAGAGACGGATCAGCATACGGTCATACAACGCCTCCAGCCCGCTGTCCGCTTCCGGCAGCTCGTTGGAGGCGGTGACCAGCAGGCGCATCGGGATCTTCTCTTCGCAGTCTCCGTTGCGGAAACGGCGTTCGTTGATGGCTGTCAGCAGAGTATTGAGAATGGCCGGGCCCGCTTTCCAGATCTCATCCAGGAAGACAATTTCTGCATCGGGAAGGTACCCTTTGGTCAGACGCTGGTAGCGCCCTTCATCTTTCAGCGCCTGAATAGAGAGGGGGCCAAATACCTCTTCCGGCGTGGAGAAGCGCGTCATCAGGTATTCAAAGGCGCGGGAGTGCTGGAAAGCGTATTTCAGCCTGCGGGCGATCAGACTCTTGGCAATGCCCGGGGGACCCAGCAAAAAGACGCTCTCCCCGCTCAGCGCAGCCAACAGGCAGAGGCGAATCGCATGATGCCGCTCGTAAAGTCCCTTTTCTAATGCGTTGCTGAGGCGGGCGATTCTTTCCGCAAGTAAATGGGGCTGAGGCATAATCAAACATTCATCCTTTTCTACGGTCAGGCCAGCTGTTAACTGGCGAGCGCAAACACTACTGGCTATGATGCTTGAAAGAGTTGATTCGAGTCAGCTTTTTTCTTGTCAAAGAGTGACCCAGGGCAGTGAAGTCATCTTTCTTAACGTAATTAAGGATAGGCATTCATTATGATTCATGCATACTGTGCGCGTTTTGATGGCTTGATGAGCTGTGCGCAATACCGCGTCACCCGGCTCCAACAAAAGACTAGTCTATGAGTTCTGAGAAAAAGCAGTCCCTGGGCGCCGTGACCTTAGCGGCTATTGGCGTCGTCTATGGCGACATCGGTACAAGTCCACTCTATACCCTTCGCGAATGTCTCTCCGGCCAGTTTGGCTTTGGCGTCGAGCGTGACGCCGTATTTGGCTTTCTGTCACTGATTTTCTGGCTGCTGGTGCTGGTGGTGTCGCTGAAGTACATCAGTTACGTGATGCGTGCCGATAACGCGGGAGAGGGTGGGATCCTGACGCTGATGTCGCTGGCGGGGCGCAATACCGGGGCAAGAGCCACTGCGGTGCTGGTGATTATGGGCCTGATCGGCGGCAGCTTTTTCTATGGCGAGGTGGTTATCACCCCCGCCGTTTCCGTGCTCTCTGCTATAGAGGGACTGGAGATCGCGGCGCCCAATCTCGATACTTATATTGTCCCGATAGCCATAATCGTTCTGACGCTGCTCTTTATCATTCAGAAGCACGGAACCGGGCTGGTGGGGAAACTGTTCGCCCCGGTGATGCTGCTGTGGTTTATCGTACTGGCGGTGCTGGGCGCACGCAGTATCATCAACAATCCCGACGTGCTCCATGCGCTCAATCCTTACTGGGCGATGCACTTCTTTATGGAATATAAAGAGGTCTCCTTCTTTGCGCTGGGCGCAGTGGTACTGGCCATTACCGGGGTGGAAGCGCTGTATGCCGATATGGGCCACTTCGGCAAATTCCCGATCCGCCTGGCCTGGTTTCTGGTGGTGCTGCCGTCGCTGGTGCTGAACTATTTTGGTCAGGGCGCGCTGTTATTAGCCCACCCGGAGGCGATCAAAAATCCCTTCTTCCTGCTGGCGCCTGACTGGGCGCTGATCCCGATGCTGATCTTGGCGACGCTGGCGACGGTGATTGCTTCTCAGGCGGTGATTTCCGGCGTCTTCTCGCTGACCCGTCAGGCGGTGCGCCTGGGTTATCTGCCGCCGATGCGCATTGTCCATACCTCCGAAGAGGAGTCCGGGCAGATCTACATCCCGGTCATCAACTGGCTGCTCTACTTCGCGGTAGTGATTGTGATTGTAGGCTTTCAACACTCCAGTAACCTGGCTGCCGCCTATGGCATTGCCGTCACCGGTACCATGGTACTGACCGCCATACTCTGTACCACGGTGGCGATCAAAAACTGGCACTGGAACCGCTATGTGGTGCTGCTGGTGTTGGTGATTATGCTCTGCATTGACGTTTCGCTCTTCTCGGCCAACCTGGTGAAAATTTTCTCCGGCGGCTGGCTGCCGCTCTGCCTGGCACTGATAATGTTCATCATCATGACCACCTGGAAAAGCGAGCGCTTCCGCCTGCTGCGCCGTATGCATGAGCACGGTAACTCTCTGGAGGCGATGATCGCCTCGCTGGAGAAATCGCCGCCGGTACGGGTGCCGGGGACAGCAGTCTATATGTCACGTGCACTGAACGTCATCCCGTTTGCCATGCTGCACAATTTGAAGCACAACAAGGTGCTGCATGAGCGGGTGGTCCTGCTGACGCTGCGAACGGAAGATGCGCCTTATGTGCACAACATCCGGCGTGTCACTATTGAGCAGCTTTCTCCCACCTTCTGGCGGGTAGTGGCCAGCTACGGCTGGCGCGAAACGCCCAATGTTGAGGAGATTTTCCACCGCTGCGGGCTGGAAGGGCTGAGCTGTCGGATGATGGAAACCTCCTTCTTTATGTCCCACGAGTCGCTGATTATCGGCAAACGCCCGTGGTATCTTCGCCTGCGCGGCAAGCTGTTCCTGATGCTGCAGAAGAATGCGCTGCGTGCGCCGGATCAGTTTGAAATCCCGCCAAACAGAGTGATCGAACTGGGCACTCAGGTAGAGATTTAGCCAGCGTTGTTGCTTGCTGAGAAAGGGCCTTCGGGCCCTTTTTTTATGGCCAGCCGATCTTCACCGCAAAACCCCCTGCGCTGCGGTTGGCAAAGCTGATTTGCATGCCGTGGAGGTGAGCGATATTGCTGACAATAGAGAGTCCAAGCCCACTCCCGGACTTCTCCTGACCCGGCGGCCGGTAAAATCTCTCTCCTATTCGCTCAAGATCGTCCCGCGAGACGCCCGGCCCTCTGTCCAGTACTGCAAGGGCATGTGGCGTGAGCACCAGTTGTACGCCACCACCGGCCTGACTGTAGCGGATGGCGTTATCCAGCAGGTTGCGTACCATCAGCGCCAGCAGCAGGGGCTGCCCCATTTTGATGACCGGGACCTCAGGCGCCTCTAGGCTAAGCTCAATACCGGCAGCCTGCGCTTTGGCGTAGTGATCCACCACCGCCTGTTGTAACAGCTGCTGCAGGTTAACCGGCTGCTTCTCAAGGTCCTGTTCACTCTCCAGCCGGGAAAGCGTCAGCAGCTGATCCACCAGCCGGGTGGCGCGATCGATACCGGCATCCAGATTAGATAATGCGTGCTGCCGCATCCCTGGATCGTCATGGGTCAGCTGGGCGACTTCAGTTTGCACCTTAAGCGCGGCCAGAGGGCTGCGAAGCTCATGTGCGGCGTCGGAGGTAAAGCGGCGCTCCCGCGCCAGCATTCTGGCGATGCGCGCAAAAAGCGAGTTCAGTTCATCGACCAGCGGACGCACCTCCTGAGGCAGGCGATTTTCTGCTAACGGCGTCCGGTCGTCAGGTGAGCGGCGGCGCAACTGGCTGGCGATGCGCTTTAAGGGGGCTAATTCGCGGGTAACCAGCCACAGTAGCAGAATAAGCATCACCGGCAGCGCTATAAGCCAGGGCCAGAGGTTAGTCTGCACGATATCTCTGGTCATCTCATCGCGGTACTCCCACTCCTGTCCGACCACCACCAGCGAGCCATCTGGCGCGGTCAGCCAGACCATTCGCCACAAATCATCGTCACCTTTCAGCTTGCCGTCGGTAAAGCCGTCCCGTTGATAACTGAAAAGAAAGTCCCTGCCGTTATCGCCATCGTTCATCACCATGCGGCCGTCACGGGTAAAGATGGCAAAGGCCAGCGCATCGTCCTCCTGTGCTCCATGATGGTGTTTCATCAGCTTTTTGGTTTTGGGCAGGGTCAGCGGCTCATGGCTGAGCTGTGCCGGGTTAATGGCGGCCACTCTTTTGGCAAACAGCATCTGCTGGGTATCGAATAACTCGTTGATTTTATGCCGGGTCTGCCACCACGAGCCTACACCGGCGCTGCCCCAGCCGATCAGGATCAGCAGCAGGAAACCCAACATCAGACGCAGGCGTAAACTTAACTGGCTCAAACCGGTTCTCCCAGCGTGTAACCCACACCGTGGATAGTGCGGATAAACTGGCTGCCCAGTTTTTTACGCAGATGATGAATATGCACCTCCACGGCGTTGCTGGAGACGTCATCATCCCAGCCATAGATCTTCTCTTCGAGCTGGGCGCGCGTCAGCACCCGGCCTTTGTTGATCAGGAACAGCTCCAGCAGCGCCAGCTCGCGGGATTTCAGCTGCAGGGGGTCACCATCCAGCGTAACGGTATGGGAAGCGCTCTCCATAACCACGGCGCCATGGCTTAAAACAGGTTGCAGCTGGCCGTGGCGACGGCGGATCAGCGCCTGCAAACGGGCGGCTACTTCGCTCAGAGCAAACGGCTTGCAAAGATAATCGTCTGCCCCTTGTTGCAGACCCGCTACGCGCTGTTCCACGGCATCTCTTGCTGTCAGGATCAGCACCGGTTCATCCTGTCCCTGCTGACGCCACTGTCGCAGGATCTCCAGTCCATCGATCCCCGGCAGGCTTAAATCCAGCACCACTGCGTCAAAAGGCGCGCTGCCGAGCGCCGTCAGGCCCTCTTTGCCATCGGTAAACCAGTCGACGCTGAAGCCCAGTTTTATCAGCCCGGCTTTGATCCCGTCACCGATTAACCGATCGTCCTCTATGACTAAAATACGCATGCGAAATTCCTTATGGGGTTAACGGTTTTATACGAAACCAGAAGGGGCTTTGTACAGCGTCGATCGGGGAAGTTCGGGCCTTTTCGTCAATTTAAACAAATAAAAGCCATGAGCGGGCGTTCTTAAGATCCTGTTAAGAACCTTTTGGTTTACTGGCCCTCAACCCACGCAATAACAACTGTTACTCCTGAAAGGAATAAGGTGAAAACGATGAAAAAGAGCGCTGCTTTATTAGCTATTACTGCCCTGATTTCCATGCCGGTTCTGGCCGCACAGAGCGGTGGATTTGTGGATCCAGAGACGCCCGCTGCCGTGGCGCAGAAAGGGGGCTTTTCAGGCCCCAACGGCACAGTAGCCACGGTGAAACAGGCCCAGGAGATGAGTGATGACGAGTGGGTCACGATGCGTGGCAACATTGAGAAACGCGTGGGTGATGAGGATTACACCTTCCGTGACGCCACCGGCTCAATGAGGGTAGAAATCGACCACAAGCGCTGGGATGGGCAGACCGTCACGCCAGCCGATAAAGTTGAGCTGCAGGGCAAGCTCGATAAAGACTTTAACTCGCTTGAACTGGACGTGAAGCAGATCCGCAAAGTTAAGGGCTAACCTGGCTGGCAGGAGAAGGGGCTTCCTGACTCCTGCCAGACAACATCGCCACCAGATGCAGTACCGCTGGCGAACGATCCAGCCTGCGCCAGGCCAGCGCAATATCGCTGTTCAGCACCGCATCGTCAATCGAATGAAACGTCACCTCAGGATGACGGATGCACACCAGTGACTCCGGCACCAGAGTAAACCCAAATCCGCTGGCCACCATGCCGATAGCTGAGGCGATTTGCGGAGCCTGCTGCCCGTTGCGGGGTTGAAAGCCGGCGCGCAGGCAGGCGCTGATAATCATTTCATACAGGCTGGGCGAGACTTCCCGGGGAAACAGTACCAGCGGATCTTTCGCCAGCTGCTTCAGAGAGAGCGTTCCTTGTTCGGCCAGCCTGTGCCCGGGCGGCAGCACCGCCAGCATCTTTTCGCTGGCAATGACCTTCAGATTAAAGGTCTTGCTGCTCTCGCAGGGCAAACGCACAAATGCGGCATCCAGTACCCCTTCCTGCAGGTCATGCATCAGCGACGCCATATTCTGTTCGCGAGTGTTCATGACCATATCGGGATAACTATCCTGAAATTCCCTCAACAGGCAGAAAACCGAGGCGTGAAAAGCGACTGAACTGGCAAAGCCCAGGGAGAGCTGTCCGCTGATGCCGCGGGCAATGCCTTTGGCTTTTTCCAGCGCCAGACCACTCAGCTCCAGAATCTGGCAGGCGTCGTGATAAAACGCTTCGCCAGCCTCCGTCAGCTCAACGCTGCGGGTAAGCCTTTTCAGTAACGGCAGGCCAATTTCACGCTCAAGACGCAAAATCTGCTGGCTCAGCGGAGGTTGTGAAATGCCCAGCATTTCCGCTGCCCGGGTGAAGCTGTGCGTGCGGGCAACGGCAACGAAATAACGCAGATGGCGAAGTTCCATATCAAAATCGTCTCAAAGTAGTGGCTTCCCTATATTGGTATTTACGGCTGAACCGAGTCAACATCCTGTTAATGATTCTTAACCTTTTAGCCACGAGGGGAGCCATGAAACATTCTGTAACTGACTGTTTATGTGAGCAACAGCTGGCGACAACCGTCAGCCTGCTGCAGCAAGATAAACCAGAAAGCGTAATCTATCAGACCTCGCTGATGAGCGCGTTGCTCAGCGGCGTGTATGAAGGCAGCATCTCTGTTGCTGACCTGTTGAAAAAAGGGGATTTTGGCCTGGGGACGTTTAACCAGCTGGATGGTGAAATGATCGCTTTCGACAGCAATGTCTACCAGCTCAAATCAGATGGCAGCGCGCGTGAAGCCACACCGCAGCAGAAAACGCCTTTTGCAGTGATGACCTTTTTCAGACCCCAGCATCGTATCCAGATTGATGAGCCAGCCAGCCGCGAAGCTATCCATGAGCTTATCGATCGTCAGGTGACGTCAGACAATCAGTTCTGCGCGCTGCGTATTGACGGGCGCTTTTCTGCCGCGCAGACCCGCACCGTTCCCTGCCAGCATCGCCCTTATCGCTCTATGCCGGAAGTGTTAGGCAAGCAGCCTACTTTTCATTTCAGCCAGCGCGATGGCGTGCTGATTGGCTTCCGTACGCCGCAATATATGCAGGGGATCAACGTTGCAGGCTATCACGAGCACTTCATTACCGATGACCGCCAGGGCGGAGGACATCTGCTTGATTACCAGCTGGAGCAGGGCGTGCTGACCTTTGGTGAAATCAGCAAGCTGGTGATCGACCTGCCGCAGGACAGCGATTTCTTACAGGCCGATCTGAATCCCGACAATCTGGATTCAGCCATCCGTTCCGTCGAAAGCTAATTATCAGGAGTCATGATGAAAACCCCATCCGACACAACGCTCTGGCAACATGGCGCCGACCTGGTCGTCGCACAGCTTGAGGCGCAGGGCGTGAAGCAGGTCTTTGGTATTCCCGGCGCCAAAATCGATAAGGTCTTTGATTCGCTGGTGGACTCCTCCATCCAGACCATTCCCGTGCGGCATGAGGCCAACGCGGCGTTTATGGCGGCGGCCGTGGGGCGGCTGACCGGCAATGCCGGGGTAGCACTGGTTACCTCCGGCCCCGGCTGTTCCAACCTCATCACCGGCATGGCTACCGCGACCAGCGAGGGCGACCCGGTGGTTGCGCTGGGTGGCGCAGTAAAGCGTGCGGACAGCGCCAAACAGGTCCATCAGAGCATGGATACCGTCGCCATGTTCCGCCCGGTCACCAAATATGCGGTGGAGGTAACGGATGCGAATGCTTTGTCTGAAGTGGTCTCCAATGCGTTCCGTCAGGCCGAGCAGGGGCGCGGCGGCGGCGCCTTTGTCAGCCTGCCGCAGGATATCGTTGACCAGCCTGCCCGCGGCAACTTGCTGAACTGTAAAGGGCAGGTGTTGCTGGGCGCCGCGCCGGAGCGGGCAATTGAAGCGGTAGCGAGCCAAATCGCCAGGGCGAAAAATCCTGTTCTGCTGCTGGGACTGATGGCCAGCCAGCCCGGCAACAGCGAGGCGCTGCACCGCCTGCTGGATCGCAGCCATATCCCTGTCACCAGTACCTATCAGGCGGCTGGCGCGGTCAGGCAGGATCACTTCGCTCGCTTTGCCGGTCGGGTGGGGCTGTTTAACAATCAGGCGGGCGATCGGTTATTACGCCAGGCTGACCTGATCATCACCATCGGCTACAGCCCGGTGGAGTATGAGCCTGCGATGTGGAACAGCGGTACGGCGACGCTGGTGCATATCGATGTGCTGCCCGCCGATGCGGATAACTGCTATCTGCCCGATGCAGAGCTGGTAGGGGATATCGCCGCCACGCTGGATAAACTGGCGGCGAGGATCGCCTCTCCCCTGCAGCTCAGCAGCGAAGCCGCCGCCATTCTGGCGGATCGGCAGCAGCAGCGTGAACTGCTCTCCCTGCAGGGCCAGAACCTGAACCAGTTTGCCCTCCATCCGCTGCGCATCGTGCGGGCAATGCAGGACATCATCAACAGCGACGTGACCCTGACGGTGGATATGGGCAGCTTCCATATCTGGATCGCCCGTTATCTTTACAGCTTCCGTGCACGACAAATCATGATCTCCAACGGGCAGCAGACCATGGGCGTGGCCTTGCCGTGGGCGATAGGGGCCTGGCTGGTCGATCCGGGCCGTAAAGTGGTCTCCGTCTCCGGTGACGGCGGTTTCCTGCAATCCAGCATGGAGCTGGAAACAGCGGTCAGGCTGAAGGCCAATATCCTGCACATCATCTGGGTGGATGAGGAGTACAACATGGTGGCGATGCAGGAGCAGAAAAAGTACCAGCGTGTCTCCGGCGTGAAGTTTGGGCCGGTTGATTTTAAAGCCTATGCCGAGGCGTTTGGCGCGGCAGGATTCGCAGTAGAGAGCGCCGCAGCGCTGGAGCCTACGCTGCGTAAAGCGATGGATGTGCAGGGGCCTGCGGTGGTAGCGGTGCCGGTCGACTATGCCGACAACCCGATGCTGATGGGCCAGCTGCATCTGAGTCAGATTCTTTAAATACCGTTCAGGGAGTAGAGATGAAAACGAAAGTAGCATTAGTGACCGGCAGCGGTCAGGGAATTGGCAGGGCGATTGCCCTGCGGCTGGCAAAAGATGGTTTCGCCGTCGCCGTGGCAGACTTCAACAGCCAGACGGCAGGTGAGGTTGCCGACGAGATTGTGGCTCTGGGCGGCAAAGCGTTAGCCGTTACGGTGGATGTTTCTGACCGCGATCGGGTATTTGCCGCCGTTGAGCAGGCCCGTAAAGAGTTGGGAGGCTTTGACGTCATCGTAAACAATGCCGGGATAGCGCCAACCACGCTTATTGAAGAGATCACGCCAGAAATTGTCGATAAAGTTTACGCTATCAACGTAAAAGGGGTGATCTGGGGCATTCAGGCCGCGGTGAAAGCCTTTAAGGCTGAAGGGCATGGCGGTAAGATCATCAATGCCTGTTCTCAGGCGGGACATGTGGGTAACCCGGAGCTGGCGATTTACAGCTCCAGCAAATTCGCCGTACGCGGGTTAACGCAAACCGCTGCGCGCGATCTGGCTCCGGCTGGCATCACCGTAAACGGCTACTGTCCGGGAATTGTTAAAACCCCGATGTGGGAGGAGATTGACCGCCAGATCTCCAGCGCGGCGGGCCAGCCAGCCGGGTATGGCACAGCCGAATTTGCCAAACGCATCACTCTGGGCCGCCTCTCTGAGCCGGAGGATGTCGCCGCCTGCGTCTCCTTCCTGGCAGGCCCGGACTCTGACTATATGACCGGCCAGTCTCTGCTGATTGATGGCGGTATGGTCTTCAGTTAATCCCGCTGACCCTGGCCGGTTGCTGCTGGCCAGTTCTTACCAACCCTCGTTTATCTGCGCCTAACTCAAACTCCGCCACAGGACAGCGAAACGTTTCGATGGCGATCACAATTTCACGCTTTGCCCGTTGTTTTCCCTCCCGCCTCTCATACACTCCCGATCAGCGAAACGTTTCGCTCTGGAGTGAAAGATGAAAAAAGGCACCTTACTGAATTCTGAAATTTCGTCGCTGGTTTCCCGCCTGGGGCATACCGACAGCGTGGTGATTGGCGATGCTGGTCTGCCGATCCCGGCCGGACCGCAGCGCATCGATCTGGCGCTGACGCACGGTATCCCGAGCTTTATGCAGGTAGTGCAGACTGTGACGCAAGAGATGCAGGTAGAAAGCGCCATCATCGCGGAAGAGATCAAAACCCACAATCCTCAACTCCACAGTGAGCTGTTAGCCCTGCTCGACTTGCTGCAACAACATCAGGGAAACACCCTTTCTATTCAGTACGTCACTCATCAACAGTTCAAACAGCAAACCCAGCGCAGCCAGGCGGTGATCCGCAGCGGGGAGTGTTCTCCCTATGCGAACATTATCCTTTGTGCCGGCGTGACCTTCTGAGGCCATGATGCAACCTTTACTGCAACTGCAAGGCATTGATAAATCCTTCCCGGGCGTGAAAGCGCTCTCCGGTGCCGCGCTCTCGGTTTTTCCGGGCAGGGTGATGGCGCTGGTGGGCGAAAACGGCGCCGGGAAATCCACCATGATGAAAGTGATGACCGGCATCTATGCGCGTGATGCCGGCAGCATTCACTGGCTGGGTAACGAGGTCTCATTTAACGGACCAAAAGCGTCGCAGGAAGCGGGAATTGGCATTATTCATCAGGAGTTGAACCTTATCCCGCAGCTCAGCATTGCGGAAAATATCTTCCTGGGCCGCGAGTTTGTGAACGCCATCGGGCGCATCCAGTGGAAGAAGATGCACGCCGAAGCGGAGGTGCTGTTAAAGCGGCTGAATCTGCGCTTCAGCAGCCATACGCTGGTGGGCGACCTCTCGATTGGCGATCAGCAAATGGTCGAAATCGCTAAAGTCCTGAGCTATCAATCCCGGGTGATAGTGATGGATGAACCTACCGATGCGCTGACCGATACCGAAACGGCCTCGCTGTTCCGCGTGATCCGCGAGCTGAAGGCGCAGGGCTGCGGCATTGTTTATATTTCGCACCGCATGAAGGAGATCTTCGAGATCTGCGATGACGTCACCATTTTCCGCGACGGCCAGTTTATCGCGGAGCGTGAAGTCAATTCGCTTGATGAGGATTCGCTGATTGAAATGATGGTAGGGCGCAAGCTGGAAGAGCAGTATCCGCGTCTGGATAAAGCGCCGGGCGAGGTGCGCCTGAAGGTTGAGCACCTTACCGGGCCGGGTGTGAATGATGTGAGCTTCACTTTACGCAAAGGTGAAATTCTCGGCATCGCCGGACTGATGGGCGCAGGGCGTACCGAATTAATGAAGGTGCTTTACGGCGCGCTGTCGCGCACTAAAGGCCGCGTCCAGCTGGATGGTAAAGAGGTGGTCACCCGCTCGCCTGAAGAGGGGCTGCAACACGGCATCGTTTATATCTCTGAAGACCGCAAGCGCGACGGGCTGGTGCTGGGCATGTCAGTGAAAGAGAACATGTCGCTGACGGCGCTGGACTACTTCAGCCATCGCGGCGGTCGCCTGAAGCATGCCGAAGAGCAGCTGGCGGTGAGTGACTTTATCAAACTCTTTAACGTCAAAACGCCTTCAATGGAGCAACCCATTGGCCTGCTCTCCGGCGGTAATCAGCAAAAAGTCGCTATCGCCCGTGGGCTGATGACCCGGCCAAAAGTGCTGATTCTGGATGAACCTACCCGCGGCGTGGACGTCGGGGCAAAGAAAGAGATTTACCAGTTAATTAATCAGTTCAAAGAGGAAGGGCTGAGCATCATTCTCGTTTCCTCGGAAATGCCAGAGGTACTGGGCATGAGCGATCGCGTGCTGGTGATGCACGAAGGCCGCCTGAGCGGAGATTTCCCCATCGAACAAGCCACGCAGGAAGTATTAATGGCGGCGGCAGTCGGTAAGCAACTTAGCGTGGAGCAACCATGAGTACCCAAACCCTTCGTGCCAACCGGCCGTTCAGCAAGAGCTGGCTGCTGGAGCAAAAATCCCTGATCGCCCTGATTGTGCTGATCGCTATTGTCTCCAGCCTCAGCCCCAATTTTTTTACGCTGAACAACCTGTTCAACATTCTGCAGCAGACTTCGGTCAACGCGATCATGGCGGTAGGTATGACGCTGGTGATCCTGACCTCTGGCATTGACCTTTCCGTGGGCTCGCTGCTGGCACTGACCGGCGCGGTAGGCGCTTCGCTGGTGGGCCTGGAGGTGAATGCGCTGGTAGCCGTGGTGGCCTCGCTGGCGCTTGGCACCGCGATTGGCGCGATTACCGGCACCATTGTCGCCAGGGGCAAAGTGCAGGCGTTTATCGCCACGCTGGTGATGATGCTGCTGCTGCGCGGCGTGACGATGGTCTACACCAACGGCAGTCCGGTCACTACAGGCTTTAATGACAATGCCGATCTGTTCGGCTGGTTCGGTATTGGCCGCCCGCTGGGTATCCCCGCGCCGGTCTGGATCATGGCGCTGGTGTTCCTGGCCGCCTGGTACATGCTGCACCACACCCGCCTGGGCCGCTACATCTATGCGCTGGGCGGCAACGAAGCCGCAACCCGCTTATCGGGCATCAGCGTCAGCCGCGTCAAAATTATCGTTTATGCGCTGAGCGGCATGCTGGCTGCGCTGGCTGGCACCATTGAGGTGGCACGACTCTCCTCGGCTCAGCCTACGGCGGGCACGGGCTATGAGCTGGATGCCATCGCGGCGGTGGTGCTGGGCGGTACCAGCCTGGCTGGGGGTAAAGGACGTATTATGGGAACGCTGATTGGTGCGCTGATCCTCGGTTTCCTGAATAACGGCCTGAACCTGCTGGGCGTCTCTTCTTACTACCAAATGATCGTTAAAGCGGTGGTGATACTGCTCGCGGTGCTGGTAGATAACAAAAGCAGTAAATAACTCTCCCTACAGGACTTTATAATGAAAATGAAACTGACTGCACTGGCCGTTCTGCTTGGCGTAACCGTAAGCGCTAACGCGCTGGCAAAAGAGACTATCGCGCTGGTGGTTTCCACGCTGAATAACCCCTTCTTCGTCTCGCTGAAAGATGGCGCGCAGAAAGAAGCTGACAAACTGGGCTATAACCTGGTGGTGCTGGATTCGCAGAACAATCCGGCGAAAGAGCTGGCTAACGTGCAGGATCTGACCGTTCGCGGCACTAAGCTGCTGCTGATCAACCCAACCGATTCCGACGCCGTGGGCAATGCCGTAAAAATGGCTAACCAGGCAAATATCCCGGTAATTACCCTCGACCGTATGGCAGCACAGGGCAAAGTGGTCAGCCACGTCGCCTCTGACAACCGTTTCGGCGGCAAAATGGCCGGTGATTACATCGCGAAAAAAGTCGGCGAAAATGCCAAAATTATTGAGCTTTCCGGCATTGCCGGTACCTCCGCCGCGCGTGAACGTGGTGAAGGCTTCAAAATGGCGGCAGATGCCCACAAATTCCAGATCCTTGCCAGCCAGCCGGCTGACTTTGACCGTACCAAAGGGCTCAACGTGATGCAGAACCTGCTGACGGCGCATCCTGACGTGCAGGCGGTATTTGCCCAGAACGATGAAATGGCATTAGGCGCAATGCGTGCATTGCAAACCGCAGGCAAATCTGATGTTGTGGTAGTCGGCTTTGACGGCACTGCAGATGGTATGAAAGCCGTTGAAGGGGGCAAGCTGGCCGCAACCGTGGCGCAGCAGCCGGAGCAGATCGGCGTTATCGGCGTGGATACGGCTGATAAAGTGCTGAAGGGCCAGAAAGTTCAGGCGATTAATCCGGTTGACCTGAAGCTGGTCACTAAATAAATCAAAGAAAAGCAGGGCACGCGCCACCTCCCTGAGGTGGCGCCTTTTTCTGGACGACACCCTATGAAAAGTACCGACAAGCTGGCCGTCCTTGGCAGCATTAATGCCGATCACATCCTTAATCTGGATACGTTCCCCCGTCCTGGCGAAACGGTGATCGGTAAGCACTATCAGGTAGCCTTTGGTGGCAAGGGCGCTAACCAGGCTGTCGCTGCCGGACGCAGCGGCGCGGATATCGCGTTTATTGCCTGCGTGGGTGAAGACGATATCGGCCAGCGCATCCGTCAGCAGCTGGCTGCAGACAAGATCGACGTAACGTCAGTGGAAGTCATCGCGGGTGAACCAACCGGCGTGGCGCTGATTTTTGTGAACGGTGAAGGTGAAAACAGCATCGCCATTCAGGCAGGCGCTAATGCAGCATTAACGCCTGCGCTGGTGGAAAAACATCAGCAAACTATTGCTGACGCGGCAGCATTATTAATGCAGCTTGAGTCTCCGCTGGAGAGCGTGCTGGCGGCGGCAAAAATTGCCCATCGCCATCAGACGAAAGTGATCCTCAATCCTGCTCCGGCGACCCCGCTTTCTGATGAACTGCTGGCGCTGGTGGATATGATTACCCCTAATGAAACCGAAGCCGAAATTTTGACCGGCGTGCATGTTGATTCCGATGATTCAGCGGCGCGTGCGGCGGCGGTTTTGCATGAAAAAGGCATTGGCAGCGTATTAATAACGCTGGGCAGCCGTGGCGTCTGGCTGAGCGAACAGGGCCAGGGAGAGCGTATTCCCGGTTTCAAAGTAGCGGCGGTAGATACCATTGCTGCTGGCGATACGTTTAACGGAGCGTTGATAACAGCCCTGCTGGAACAACGGCCAATGACAGAGGCGGTGCGTTTTGCGCATGCCGCTGCCGCCATCGCAGTCACCCGGCCTGGCGCGCAGCCTTCTGTGCCGTGGCGCGATGAAACCGATCGTTTCTTACAGCAGCAGGGGTAGCCCGTGGCCACGATGAAGGATGTCGCAAGGCTGGCGGGCGTTTCCACCTCAACCGTGTCTCACGTCATCAATAACAACCGCTTCGTCAGTGAGGCGGTGCGGGAAAAAATCACTTCAGCTATCTCGCAACTTAATTATGCGCCTTCCGCTCTGGCGCGCAGCCTGAAGATTAACCAGACCCGCACTATCGGTATGTTACTGACCGCCAGCAGCAACCCGTTCTATGCGGAAGTAGTGCGCGGCGTGGAAAGAAGCTGTTATGAGCGCGGCTACAGTCTGGTGCTCTGCAATACCGACGGCGATGAAAACCGGATGAACCGCAGTCTGGAAACGCTGCTGCAAAAGCGTGTGGATGGCCTGCTGATCATGTGTACCGAAAGTCATATCCCCTCTGCTGAGATCCTTAACCGCTATCCCTCTATTCCCTCCGTGATGATGGACTGGTCCCCTTTTGAGGGCGGCAGCGATATCATTCAGGATAACTCTCTGCTGGGCGGGGAGATGGCTACCCGCTATCTGATTGCTCGTGGTTATACCCGCATTGCCTGTATTGCCGGGCCGCAGGATAAAACGCCCGCGCGCCTTCGACTTGAAGGCTTTCAGCAGGCGATGGCCCAGGCAGAACTACCGGTATTGCCGGGCTATATTGTGAACGGAGATTTTGAGTTTCAGGGCGGCTATAACGCTATGAATCAGCTGCTGGCGCTCAAACCCCTGCCCGAGGCCGTTTTTACCAGTAACGATGCGATGGCGGTCGGAGTTTACCATGCGCTGTTCCAGGCAGCTCTTTCCGTGCCGCAGGACATTGCGGTTATCGGCTATGACGATATTGAGCTGGCCCGCTACATGACGCCGCCGCTGACGACTATCCATCAGCCTAAAGATGAGCTGGGCGAGCTGGCTATCGATACGCTGCTCCATCGTCTGGCCGAGCCCGGCGGCAGTCAGCAGCTGCTGGTGCTGACCCCGGAGTTGATTGAACGCGGCTCTGTCGCGGAACGTTAAGCTTTTTTCCTGCGTTTCTCACGGTTACTGATCAGATGTCTGCCGTCGCCTGGCTTCAGCAGCATAAAGACCACGCCTGAGATCACCGTCACCACGCCCATGGTCAGGAACGTAGCGTGGAAGTGCTGAACGGTAGTGCCCTCAAAATTTTCATAGAAGCGGAGCACGGCAGCACTTACCGCAACACCGAAGCTGATGGCCAGCTGTTGCGTCACCGCCAGCATGCTGTTACCGCTGCTGGCATTGGCATCATTCAGATCGGCAAGCGTAATGGTGTTCATCGCGGTGAACTGGGTCGACATCGCCATGCCCAGTATAAAGAGGGGCAGCAACAGCAGGGTAAGACCCATTGCCGGCGTCTGTAACGAGAAGCTGGCGATCAGCACGCCGATAATTACGCTTATCCAAACCAGCGTTTTTCGGTAGCCAAACCAGCGCAGCACCTGGGTTACGGTGGACTTAGCCATTATTGAGCCCAGCGCAGTGGGCGCCATCATGCATCCGGCCAGGATAGCAGAGTAGCCAAATCCAACCTGCAACATCAGCGGCATCAGGAAAGGAATACATCCCGTACCCAGCCTGGAAGCGATGTTGCCCAAAATCCCCACGGAGAACGTTCGGGTCTTGAACATCGGTAAGGGGATGAGCGGGGTGGGATGTCGCCGCGCATGTACTATATAAAGAAGAAGTAAAACGATGCCGCCGGATGTCACTGCCAGCGCAATGCTGGATGCCACAATCTTCTCGCCAAACAGTTCTATCCCACTCGACAATAAAACTAACCCTATGCCAAAGAGCAGGAAGCCCAGCAAATCAAACCGGCGGCGTGGCGTGGTGAAGTCCGGCATATATTTGCGTGCGTAGAAAATCCCGGCGATGCCCACAGGAATATTAATCAGGAAGATCCAGTGCCAGGTGGCATAGGTCACCATCACGCCACCCAGCAGAGGACCCAATACCGGGCCAATCAGTCCCGGCATAGTGACAAAGTTCAGCACAGGAAGCAGTTCACTCCGCGGATAGGCCCTCAGCAGGGCCAGACGTGCAACCGGCATCATCATCGCGCCGCCTACGCCTTGTAGCACCCTGAACAGCACCAACGAGGTCAAAGAACCGGAGAGGGCGCAGGCAAGCGATCCCAGGGTAAAAAGGGAAACGGCGGCGATAAAAACTTTGCGGGTACCAAATCGATCGGCCAGCCAGCCGCTAACCGGAATAAGCAGCGCTACGGTTAGGGTATAGCTAATGACGGCGGACTGCATTGCCAGGGGAGAACGATTAAGGCTTTGAGCTATAGCGGGGAGGGCGGTATTGAGTATGGTGGCATCCAGCGCCTGCATGAAAAAGGCCATGGCGGCAATCCACGGCAGTCCGGCCATACTTCGCGCGGATTTTATCATTTAGCGTCCTTATCTCTGTTCTGTTGTGGCGGGCGTAACCGGCAATGCTTAAAGAATAGCATCTGTCGGCCGCGTTTCATCAGGGTTAAAAGGGCTTCAGCTTCGCAATATGCTGCACAAATAAGCGTAAAAAGCCTGGTTTTTCGCCTTTTGGCGAAAAAAGAAACGGTCAGAAATTTTCTTTACAGAAACACTTGTCACCCGTCAGGAACTCCCTATAATGCGCCTCCATCGACACGGAACAACGGCTTACCGGCCGCCGGGTTGAGAGGGTCAGGAAGCTGAACCGCCGGCGAAAAACTTCTGAAAATGTTGTTGACTCCGAAGGAGGAAAGCGTAATATACGCCACCTCGCAGTAACGCCTCAGGGCGCTTACCGCAACGCTCTTTAACAATTTATCAGACAATCTGTGTGGGCACTCGCAGGATTGATATCAGCGCCGCAAGGCGCAGAAAATATCAAGTCTTAAGAGTGAACACATAATGAAATTCATTATGAGTGTTTTACACTTGAGCATCGCTGCACTTGTTGCAGCAAATCGAACTTTTAATTGAAGAGTTTGATCATGGCTCAGATTGAACGCTGGCGGCAGGCCTAACACATGCAAGTCGGACGGTAGCACAGAAGAGCTTGCTCTTCGGGTGACGAGTGGCGGACGGGTGAGTAATGTCTGGGAAACTGCCTGATGGAGGGGGATAACTACTGGAAACGGTAGCTAATACCGCATAACCTCGCAAGAGCAAAGTGGGGGACCTTCGGGCCTCACGCCATCGGATGTGCCCAGATGGGATTAGCTAGTAGGTGGGGTAACGGCTCACCTAGGCGACGATCCCTAGCTGGTCTGAGAGGATGACCAGCCACACTGGAACTGAGACACGGTCCAGACTCCTACGGGAGGCAGCAGTGGGGAATATTGCACAATGGGCGCAAGCCTGATGCAGCCATGCCGCGTGTATGAAGAAGGCCTTCGGGTTGTAAAGTACTTTCAGCGGGGAGGAAGGCGGTGAGGTTAATAACCTTACCGATTGACGTTACCCGCAGAAGAAGCACCGGCTAACTCCGTGCCAGCAGCCGCGGTAATACGGAGGGTGCAAGCGTTAATCGGAATTACTGGGCGTAAAGCGCACGCAGGCGGTCTGTCAAGTCAGATGTGAAATCCCCGGGCTTAACCTGGGAACTGCATTTGAAACTGGCAGGCTAGAGTCTTGTAGAGGGGGGTGGAATTCCAGGTGTAGCGGTGAAATGCGTAGAGATCTGGAGGAATACCGGTGGCGAAGGCGGCCCCCTGGACAAAGACTGACGCTCAGGTGCGAAAGCGTGGGGAGCAAACAGGATTAGATACCCTGGTAGTCCACGCCGTAAACGATGTCGACTTGGAGGTTGTGCCCTTGAGGCGTGGCTTCCGGAGCTAACGCGTTAAGTCGACCGCCTGGGGAGTACGGCCGCAAGGTTAAAACTCAAATGAATTGACGGGGGCCCGCACAAGCGGTGGAGCATGTGGTTTAATTCGATGCAACGCGAAGAACCTTACCTGGCCTTGACATCCACGGAATTCGGCAGAGATGCCTTAGTGCCTTCGGGAACCGTGAGACAGGTGCTGCATGGCTGTCGTCAGCTCGTGTTGTGAAATGTTGGGTTAAGTCCCGCAACGAGCGCAACCCTTATCCTTTGTTGCCAGCGCGTGATGGCGGGAACTCAAAGGAGACTGCCGGTGACAAACCGGAGGAAGGTGGGGATGACGTCAAGTCATCATGGCCCTTACGGCCAGGGCTACACACGTGCTACAATGGCGCATACAAAGAGAAGCGACCTCGCGAGAGCAAGCGGACCTCATAAAGTGCGTCGTAGTCCGGATCGGAGTCTGCAACTCGACTCCGTGAAGTCGGAATCGCTAGTAATCGTAGATCAGAACGCTACGGTGAATACGTTCCCGGGCCTTGTACACACCGCCCGTCACACCATGGGAGTGGGTTGCAAAAGAAGTAGGTAGCTTAACCTTCGGGAGGGCGCTTACCACTTTGTGATTCATGACTGGGGTGAAGTCGTAACAAGGTAACCGTAGGGGAACCTGCGGTTGGATCACCTCCTTACCTGAAGATACTTTCCCGCGTAGTGTCCACACAGATTGTCTGATAGAAGTAATGAGCAACAGTAACAGAGTCCCCATCGTCTAGAGGCCCAGGACACTGCCCTTTCACGGCTGTAACAGGGGTTCGAATCCCCTTGGGGACGCCATCCTGATAATGAGTGAAAGACATTATCAACCAGTATCTCAAAACTGATTCTCTCCGCAAGGATGAGTCACGTTTGAGATATTTGCTCTTTAACAATCCGGAACAAGCTGAAAATTGAAACGACGCGTCGTGTTCATTCTCCGTAATAAGGGTGAACAGAACGATGCGTTCGAGTCTCTCAAATGCCTGCAACAGCAGTGTCCTGCGGGACGCTTGTGGGTTGTGAGGTTAAGTGACTAAGCGTACACGGTGGATGCCTAGGCAGTCAGAGGCGATGAAGGGCGTGCTAATCTGCGATAAGCGTCGGTAAGGTGATATGAACCGTTATACCCGACGATACCCGAATGGGGAAACCCGGTGCACTCGTGCATCATTGCAGCATGAATACATAGTGCTGCAAGGCGAACCTGGGGAACTGAAACATCTAAGTACCCAGAGGAAAAGAAATCAACCGAGATTCCCCCAGTAGCGGCGAGCGAACGGGGAACAGCCCAGAACCTGAATCAGTTTGTGCAGCAGTGGAAGCGTCTGGAAAGTCGCAGGGTACAGGGTGATACTCCCGTACACGAAGCTGCACTTACTGTGAGTTCGATGAGTAGGGCGGGACACGTGACATCCTGTCTGAATATGGGGGGACCATCCTCCAAGGCTAAATACTCCTGACTGACCGATAGTGAACCAGTACCGTGAGGGAAAGGCGAAAAGAACCCCGGCGAGGGGAGTGAAACAGAACCTGAAACCGTGTACGTACAAGCAGTGGGAGCACCCTTGTGGTGTGACTGCGTACCTTTTGTATAATGGGTCAGCGACTTATATTCTGTAGCAAGGTTAACCGTATAGGGGAGCCGCAGGGAAACCGAGTCTTAACTGGGCGTTAAGTTGCAGGGTATAGACCCGAAACCCGGTGATCTAGCCATGGGCAGGTTGAAGGTTGGGTAACACTAACTGGAGGACCGAACCGACTAATGTTGAAAAATTAGCGGATGACCTGTGGCTGGGGGTGAAAGGCCAATCAAACCGGGAGATAGCTGGTTCTCCCCGAAAGCTATTTAGGTAGCGCCTCGTGAATTCATCTCCGGGGTAGAGCACTGTTTCGGCTAGGGGGCCATCCCGGCTTACCAACCCGATGCAAACTGCGAATACCGGAGAATGTTATCACGGGAGACACACGGCGGGTGCTAACGTCCGTCGTGAAGAGGGAAACAACCCAGACCGCCAGCTAAGGTCCCAAAGTCATGGTTAAGTGGGAAACGATGTGGGAAGGCACAGACAGCCAGGATGTTGGCTTAGAAGCAGCCATCATTTAAAGAAAGCGTAATAGCTCACTGGTCGAGTCGGCCTGCGCGGAAGATGTAACGGGGCTAAACCATGCACCGAAGCTGCGGCAGCGACACTTATGTGTTGTTGGGTAGGGGAGCGTTCTGTAAGCCGTTGAAGGTGGACTGTGAGGTCTGCTGGAGGTATCAGAAGTGCGAATGCTGACATAAGTAACGATAAAGCGGGTGAAAAGCCCGCTCGCCGGAAGACCAAGGGTTCCTGTCCAACGTTAATCGGGGCAGGGTGAGTCGACCCCTAAGGCGAGGCCGAAAGGCGTAGTCGATGGGAAACAGGTTAATATTCCTGTACTCGGTGTTACTGCGAAGGGGGGACGGAGAAGGCTATGTTGGCCGGGCGACGGTTGTCCCGGTTTAAGCGTGTAGGCTTGCGTTCCAGGCAAATCCGGAACGCTTTAAGGCTGAGGCGTGATGACGAGTCACCACGGTGATGAAGCAACAAATGCCCTGCTTCCAGGAAAAGCCTCTAAGCATCAGGTAACACAGAATCGTACCCCAAACCGACACAGGTGGTCAGGTAGAGAATACCAAGGCGCTTGAGAGAACTCGGGTGAAGGAACTAGGCAAAATGGTGCCGTAACTTCGGGAGAAGGCACGCTGGCGCGTAGGTGGAGGGACTTGCTCCCCGAGCTGAAGCCAGTCGAAGATACCAGCTGGCTGCAACTGTTTATTAAAAACACAGCACTGTGCAAACACGAAAGTGGACGTATACGGTGTGACGCCTGCCCGGTGCCGGAAGGTTAATTGATGGGGTTATCCGCAAGGAGAAGCTCTTGATCGAAGCCCCGGTAAACGGCGGCCGTAACTATAACGGTCCTAAGGTAGCGAAATTCCTTGTCGGGTAAGTTCCGACCTGCACGAATGGCGTAATGATGGCCAGGCTGTCTCCACCCGAGACTCAGTGAAATTGAACTCGCTGTGAAGATGCAGTGTACCCGCGGCAAGACGGAAAGACCCCGTGAACCTTTACTACAGCTTGACACTGAACATTGAGCCTTGATGTGTAGGATAGGTGGGAGGCTTTGAAGCGTGGACGCCAGTCTGCGTGGAGCCAACCTTGAAATACCACCCTTTAACGTTTGATGTTCTAACCTGGCGCCGTGATCCGGCGTGGGGACAGTGTCTGGTGGGTAGTTTGACTGGGGCGGTCTCCTCCCAAAGAGTAACGGAGGAGCACGAAGGTTAGCTAATCACGGTCGGACATCGTGAGGTTAGTGCAAAGGCATAAGCTAGCTTGACTGCGAGAGTGACGGCTCGAGCAGGTGCGAAAGCAGGTCTTAGTGATCCGGTGGTTCTGTATGGAAGGGCCATCGCTCAACGGATAAAAGGTACTCCGGGGATAACAGGCTGATACCGCCCAAGAGTTCATATCGACGGCGGTGTTTGGCACCTCGATGTCGGCTCATCACATCCTGGGGCTGAAGTAGGTCCCAAGGGTACGGCTGTTCGCCGTTTAAAGTGGTACGCGAGCTGGGTTTAGAACGTCGTGAGACAGTTCGGTCCCTATCTGCCGTGGGCGCTGGAAGATTGAGAGGGGTTGCTCCTAGTACGAGAGGACCGGAGTGAACGCACCACTGGTGTTCGGGTTGTCATGCCAATGGCACTGCCCGGTAGCTAAGTGCGGAAAAGATAAGCGCTGAAAGCATCTAAGCGCGAAACTTGCCTCGAGATGAATCTTCCCTGGGCCTTTAAGGCCCCTGAAGGGACGTTGAAGACTACGACGTTGATAGGCCGGGTGTGTAAGCGCAGCGATGCGTTGAGCTAACCGGTACTAATGACCCGTGAGGCTTAACCTTACAACACCAGAAGCGTTCTGGTGGCGTCTGAGAGACGCAACAGAGATTTTCAGCTTGTGACGGATTGATTTGCGCGGCCTGGGAGGGCGGCGTGAATGACAGAATCTGCCTGGCGGCTTTAGCGCGGTGGTCCCACCTGACCCCATGCCGAACTCAGAAGTGAAACGCCGTAGCGCCGATGGTAGTGTGGGGTCTCCCCATGCGAGAGTAGGGAACTGCCAGGCATTAAATAAAGCAATAACCCCGACCGCAAGGCCGGGGTTTTTTGCGTCTGCGTTTTACCGGACGGACAGAAAAGGGCCCCGCGCTGACGCACGGGGCCCTTTTTTATGCCTGCCTGTAAAAATGCTAATCAGGAATTTTAGCGCAGTTCATCATAAGATCTTCCAGGGTATTCATGTTAATGAAGGCATCAAGATCCTCAAAATCTACTGATACGCCGCCTGCTTCCTTAAGGAAAAACATGAGTTTACGATCGCCACGCTGGAGATATTCTTTAAGTAATTCAGTTTGGTCACGATGAATAAGCGCGTGAGTAGGGTGATCCCGTCCGTTGCTGCAAGCCCAGGCGGCTTTAGCGTCTGCTTTACCTTTCCACAGCTGTTCAACCAGATTCAGAGGCACAAAGGGTGTATCGCAGGAAGCAAACACAGCCCACTCAGTAGTAATATGCTGTAAAGCGGCCAGCATACCTGCCAGCGGGCCGGCAAAACCCGGGAAAGAATCGGTTAAAACGCGACAGCCGCATTCCTGATAGCGTTCGCCATTTCTGTTGGCGCTGATCATAACCTCTGCTACCTGCGGGTGCAGCCGTGCCAGCACATGCTGATAGAGCGGTTTGCCCCTGAAGTTAACCAGTCCCTTATCTTCACCCTTCATCCGTGACCCTTTTCCACCAGCAAGAATGACCCCGGTCACCTTTTCGTTCGTATTGTCTGATTTGTGAACCATTCCGCCGGTCACCTCTCTGTTAAAGTGAAATTAATGCTGATAACCTGGCTACTTATTAAGTCTGACAGGAAGCTTGCCATGAAATGCCATCGTCTCAACGAACTGATCTCCCTGCTGCAACCTGAATGGCAGAAGGAGCCGGACCTTACGCTGATGCAATTTTTACAGAAACTCGCTACAGAGTCAGGTTTTACTGGCCCGATAACCGAACTCACCGACGATATCCTGATTTACCATCTCAAAATGCGCGGCAGCGATAAAAACGAGCCGATCCCCGGGCTGAAGAAAGATTATGAAGAGGATTTCAAAACGGCTCTGCTTCGTGCGCGTGGCGTTATCAAAGATTAAATCCCTGCCGCCGTCCGGCATAAGCAGAATTTAATGATAGTATTACCGGCTACTTCACGTGATGAGCATGCCGGATGAAAGAGCCAGCCTTTAACTTTCAACAACTACATCCTGACACCATCCTTGATGCGCTCTGGGAGACCGGGATCCGCGTTGAGTCAGGGCTAACCGCGCTCAACAGCTATGAAAACAGGGTTTACCAATTTTCTGATGAAGAGAGAAAGCGCTATGTGGTGAAGTTTTACCGACCTCAGCGCTGGTCGCCACAGCAGATTGAGGAAGAGCACCAGTTTACCGCTGAGCTGCTGGCTGATGAAGTTCCCGTTGCCGCACCGCTGCTATTGCAGGGAAAAACCCTTCACCAGCATCAGGGCTATCTCTATACCGTCTTTCCCAGCCTGGGAGGACGCCAGTACGAAACTGATAATTACGATCAGCTCGAATGGGTTGGGCGCTACCTGGGGCGAATTCATCAGACGGGGCGTAAAAGCACGTTTACTGAGCGTCCCACTATTGGGCTGGATGAGTACATCGCGCAACCTCTGCAGGTACTTGAAGCCAGTAGTTTAATTCCCGGCAAGTTGAAAGAAGCTTTATTGACCAGTGTGCGCCTGATAGGCACAACTTTACAAAATTGCTGGCATACTCAGTGGCACGCTTTGCGACTGCATGGAGACTGCCATCCCGGCAATATTCTCTGGCGAGACGGCCCGCTGTTTGTCGACCTGGATGATGCCCGTAATGGTCCGGCAGTGCAGGATTTATGGATGTTGATTAACGGCGACATTCAGGAGCAAAGGCTGCAGTGGGATATTCTGCTGGAAGCGTACAGCGAATTTTGCGAGTTCGACACACACGAATTGTCACTGATTGAGCCTTTACGCGCCATGAGGATGGTTTATTATCTGGCGTGGGTCGTTCGCCGCTGGCAAGACCCTGCATTTCCTGCCAGTTTTCCGTGGATGACGGATGAAGATTTCTGGCGCAGACAGATTGCTATCTTTAACGAGCAGGCCAGGCTGTTGCAGGAGCCACCGCTTCAGCTTATGCCCGCATTCTAAGGCTGGTCGCCTTTTCCGATCCGCCCCTATTGTTGTCAGGAGAGAGTTTTACAATGAAAAAGATTTGGTTTGCACTGGTTGGTATGGTTCTGGCCTTTAGTGCTTCGGCCGCGCAGTTTACTGATGGCCAGCAATACGTGACGATGCAGAAGCCTGCCACGGGTGAACCACAGGTTCTTGAATTCTTCTCTTTCTACTGCCCCCACTGCTATGAATTTGAACGTGTCTGGCACGTTAGTGATGCGGTAAAAAAAGGGCTGCCTGCCAACACCAAAGTGACTAAATACCATGTAGAGTTCCTGGGCGGCGATATGGGTAAAACGGTTACCCAGGCCTGGGCTGTGGCAATGGCGCTGGGCGTGGAAGATAAAGTCACTGCGCCAATCTTTGACGGCATTCAAAAAACTCAGACCATTACCGATCCAGCCAGCCTGAAGGATACTTTTGTCAAGGCAGCGGGTATTAAGCCAGAAGAGTACGATGCGGCCTGGAACAGCTTTGTCGTGAAATCGCTGGTTGCTCAGCAGGAAAAAGCGGCCGCTGATGTCGATCTGCGTGGCGTGCCTGCCATGTTTGTTAACGGCAAATATATGGTCAATAACGGCGGTCTGGATACCAGCTCGATGGATAACTACGTACAGCAATATGCCAACGTGGTAAAATTCCTGATTACCCAGAAGTAAGGCTTCGTCCTTTTCCTGACGCCGGCTAATGCCGGCGTTACTGTTTCAAACCCTGGCAGAAGGGTTCAGAAATAAATATCCGTAAAGGGCGCCGGTTTCCTGAAAAAGGGCGCGGTAACGTTGACAATAATAATTACTATCCACATATAACGCATTCCGCCGAATCTGCAATAAATCCTGGAAATAATATTTAATCAATTGAATTTATTATTCTTTTGTTTCCCTAAAAAAATAATATCCTGTTTAGTTGCTTCTCTTCTTAAAATTACACACAAACTTATCCACAACTTGTTCTTGCGTGGCCTGCCGCAAAATTTTCTCTTACACGAAGTTTATCTGCCAGGATATTTCATCTTTACTGCCCAGCTGTGGCATCCTTATCCCTATTGAAGACACTAAAGAAGAACGTGACGACTTATGGCACAGATTGCAGAAAACCCGCTCATCCTGGTAGATGGATCTTCTTATCTCTATCGCGCTTATCATGCGTTTCCGCCACTTACTAACAGTGGTGGGGAGCCGACAGGGGCTATGTATGGCGTGCTGAATATGTTGCGCAGCCTGCTGCTGCAATATAAACCCAGCCATGTGGCCGTGGTGTTTGATGCCAAAGGCAAAACGTTCCGTGACAAGCTGTTCGAACATTACAAATCGCATCGCCCTCCGATGCCTGATGATCTGCGCGCGCAGATAGAGCCTCTGCATAATATGGTCAGGGCGATGGGTCTGCCGCTGCTGGCCGTAAACGGTGTGGAGGCGGATGATGTTATTGGCACCCTGGCGCTGGAAGCGGAGAAATTAGGGAAACCGGTATTAATCAGCACCGGCGACAAAGATATGGCTCAGCTGGTGACACCAGATATCACGCTGATTAACACCATGAATAACGCTATCCTCGGCCCCGATGAAGTGGTAGAGAAATTTGGTGTGCCACCCAATCTCATTATCGATTTCCTGGCGTTGATGGGCGACTCATCCGATAACATTCCTGGCGTACCGGGTGTCGGTGAAAAAACCGCGCAGGCCCTGTTACAGGGACTGGGGGGTATTAAAGCGATTTATGACGATCTGGATAAGGTATCCGGCCTGACGTTCAGAGGCGCCAAAACCATGGCTGCCAAGCTTGAGCAAAATAAAGAGCTCGCTTTCCTCTCTTACCAGCTGGCCACGATCAAAACGGATGTGGAACTGGAATTAACCTACGAGCAGCTCACCGTCAACGAGCCAGCGGTAGAAGATCTGCTGGGTATGTTCCGTCATTTCGAATTCAAACGCTGGATCACCGACCTGGAAGAAGGGAAATGGCTACAGGGGAAAAAAACGAATCCTGCTGCTCAAAAAGCCCTGGTTGAAAAGGTGGAGGAGCAGGTGGAAGCCACCAGTATCTTATCTGCTGATGGCTATGTCACTATCCTTGATGAAGCCACCTTTGAGATCTGGGTGAAGAAAATTCAGCAAAGCGAACTTTTCGCTTTCGATCTTGAGACCGATTCGCTGGATACGCTTAGCGCAAATATCGTGGGGCTGTCGTTTGCCGTCTCGCCGGGCGAAGCGGCTTACCTGCCAGTGGCTCACGACTATCTGGATGCGCCCGCGCAGCTGGATCGTAACAGCGTTCTTGCTCGCCTCAAGCCGCTGCTGGAGGATGCCAGCCTGCTGAAAGTTGGGCAGAACCTGAAATACGATCGTGGCGTGCTGAAAAATTATGATATTGAGCTGGCGGGTATCAGGTTTGACACCATGCTTGAATCTTACGCCCTCAACAGCGTTACCGGGCGGCATGACATGGATTCTCTGGCTTCCCGGTGGCTGAAGCATAAAACCGTATCGTTTGAAGATATCGCCGGTAAAGGCAAAAAACAGTTAACCTTTAACCAGATAGCTCTGGAGCAGGCTGCGCATTACGCCGCAGAAGATGCAGATGTCACCCTTCAGCTGCATCTGAAGATGTGGCCAGAGCTGGAAAAAGAGCAGGGACCTAAAGCGGTCTTTGAAAATATAGAGATGCCGCTGGTCACCGTGATTTCGCGCATTGAGCGTAATGGCGTGCTGATCGACCAGGGCATTCTTGCTGCCCACTCCAAAGAGCTGACTTTACGCCTGGCAGAGCTGGAGCAGAAAGCACATGAGCTGGCTGGCGAACCGTTCAACCTCTCTTCGCCCAAGCAGTTACAAACTATTCTGTTCGAAAAGCAGGGGATTAAGCCTACCAAGAAAACCCCTGGCGGCGCGCCTTCCACCAGCGAAGAGGTCCTGGCGGAGCTGGCGCTTGATTACCCGCTGCCGAAAGTGATCCTTGAGAACCGCAGCCTGGCTAAGCTGAAGTCGACCTATACCGATAAACTGCCGCTGATGATAAACCCTGTGACCGGGCGTGTTCATACCTCCTATCACCAGGCGGTGACGGCAACAGGGCGTCTCTCCTCTACCGATCCGAATCTGCAAAATATCCCGGTGAGAAATGATGAGGGGCGGCGTATTCGCCAGGCCTTTATCGCCTCCAAAGGTCATAAAATTGTGGCGGCCGACTATTCACAGATTGAGCTGCGCATCATGGCGCACCTGTCACAGGATAAGGGGTTACTGGAGGCGTTTGCCGAAGGTCAGGATATCCACCGTGCTACGGCCGCAGAGGTCTTCGGCATGGCGCTGGATAAGGTGACAGGTGAGCAGCGTCGCAGCGCCAAGGCGATCAACTTTGGCCTGATCTACGGTATGAGCGCGTTCGGCCTGTCACGGCAGCTGAATATTGGCGCTGGCGAAGCGAGGAAGTATATGGATCTCTACTTCGAACGCTATCCGGGCGTTTTACGCTATATGGAAAATACCCGGAAGCAGGCTGCCGAAAAAGGTTACGTCTCCACGCTGGACGGGCGCCGTCTTTATCTGCCGGATATCAATGCCAGCAATGCGATGCGCCGTAAGGCTGCTGAACGTGCAGCGATCAATGCGCCAATGCAGGGAACGGCAGCCGATATCATTAAAAAAGCGATGATAGCCGTTGACGGCTGGCTGACGCCGCAGACCACGCCAGAGGTAAAAATGATCATGCAGGTACACGATGAACTGGTATTTGAGGTTAAAGCTTCCGCAGTGGAAGCGGCGACGGCAAAAATTCGTGAACTGATGGAAAACAGCATGAAACTGGATGTGCCACTCAGGGTTGATGTGGGCGTTGGCGACAACTGGGAACAGGCCCACTAAAACTGGGCTGCCGTAACGGATGAGGCTGATTTTTCTGAAGATTCAGTCTCGCTGTTTACCCATAAGAAAATGCTTTGGTTAATCGGTTCAGCCTGCTCACCAACGCTTATAAGGCGGATAGCTCTTGCTAACCGGTTATCCCCAAAGCACTTTTTTTGTAATTAAGCTACAGGCAGCGCCTTTTTCTGTGACCTGAGTTGGATAACACCCGCTGTTTTATGAAAATTAACTACAAAAAACCCTTTTGAGGGCTGAAAAAATCATGTAGAGTTTAAGACGTAGGGTACAGAGGTAAGATGTTCTATCTTTCAGACCTTTTACTTCACGTAATCGGATTTGGCTGAATATTTAGCCGCCCCAGTCAGTTATGACTGGGGCGTTTTTTATTGGGCGCGGCTCAGAGCCAGCGGGCACTATTCGGCAGGGATTTCTTCTTCAACAGCAGGAGGGAGTTCGCTGAACCAGGTATCCAGCTGCTGACTTAACTTATCGACGCCGATCCTCTTCAGAGAAGAGAACATTTCTACGCGAACATCTCCCACGAAGCCTTTTGCCGCTTCACGCACGACGTTCAGCTGGGCTTTACGTGCACCAGAAGCCAGCTTGTCAGCTTTGGTTAACAGCACCAGCACCTGAATGCCGCTCTGCACTGCCCACTGGATCATCTGCGTATCAAGATCCTTAAGCGGATGACGAATATCCATCAACACCACCAGGCCTTTCAGGCACTCACGCTTCTGCAGGTACTCCGCCAGCGCTTTTTGCCACTTCAGTTTCATCTCTTCCGGCACTTCGGCATAGCCATAGCCCGGTAAATCCACCAGCCGGTAACCCTCTGCAACCTGAAACAGGTTGATCAGCTGCGTACGTCCCGGCGTTTTACTGGTACGGGCCAGACTTTTTTGATTTGTCAGCGTATTCAGCGCGCTGGATTTGCCCGCGTTTGAGCGACCGGCAAACGCCACTTCAAGTCCGGTATCGGCTGGAAGGTGACGGATGTCAGGTGCACTGGTGACAAAATGGGTAACGTGATAATTCCAGCCAGACAAAATAGAAACTCCAGATATAAGAACAATTGCGCAGAGTATACCCTGTATAGAATGAAAGCGCCCCGCCGACCTGCAGGCTGCCGGCGTTTTGTAGGAGATCTGCCATTAAATTTGCCAGAGCTCTCTTCTTTTTAGCGGCCTTAAAAAGATGGTAATTTTTATATATCAATCAATTAAACATGGTTTACGCAGAACGGACGCAAAATTGTTGTCACCACTGCCTTGTGAGTTTGACCATATAGTCTAAAGTATTTGGCAGAACCAGGAGGGTTCACTTCAGGAAGAAGCGCTCAGGGATATCAGGATGGTGTGGAGCAGGGATGGAATGTGCTGGGAACAAGCACCACAGGGAAAGGATCGAGTCCAGGAAGGGACGCTCAGGCAAAGGAAAACCGGGATGTTGTGTGCTAAAAAGGATGCTGACTAAGTCAGTCCTTCTGCGGAAGGTGCGAAAAAAGGCGACAGGGTGACCTGCCGCCTTTTTTCTTTGTCTGCTTTCTGCTAGATTTCGCCGCAATTCTATACTGAATATAAAACGTCTGAGAGCAGAAACCATGAAGCAACCTACACGCGCGCCCCAAGGCCAGAAACCGGCAGCAAAAACGAAGCGTAAAACGCGTGATGAAATAAACACCGAAGCACGTGACCGTAAGCGTGACAAAAAACATCGCGGCAACGCTTCTGGTAGCCGGGCCAACCCGGTCACTGCTAATCAGAAGGGTAGCGGCAGCGCCACCGCCAAAGATCCCCGTATTGGCAGCAAAAAGCCGATTGCGTTGGGACCGGTTACTGCGGAAACGCAGAGTGTGAAAAAACCGGCGAAGGCCGCAAAACCTGCGGAACAGAAAAAAGTTCGTCTCTCTCCGGAAGAAGAACTTGCCTCGCTTGAAAATAACGAGCGTCTTGACGCACTGCTGGATCGTCTGGAAAAGGGTGAAACCTTGCCAGCGGAAGAGCAGGCCTGGCTTGATCAGACCCTTGACCGTATCGACGTGCTGATGGAAGAGCTTGGCATCGCGCTGGATGACGATGTGGAAGATGATGAAGCTGAAGAAGATATGTATCGCCTGCTGAAAGGCGGCAACTAGTCTCTGACGTTTTTACCCTGAATTGAGGTGGCGCAGCATTGCGCTGCCTTTTTATAAAGGTTTCTCTACTGATGAATTGGCCTGGATCAATTTTCTTGCTGATTCTGCTCTGCAGTCTGGGATGGTTATTCGTTAAACTACGGCGTCTTTCGCGGTTAAAAACCCGACTGCATAAAGCCACCGTCCGCCAGCGCTTAAGGCACTCTCCTCACATCCGACGGTCGGCATTCAGACGCCAACGCAGGAGTGACTATCGTGACGCAGATGATTGAATGGGATCAGCAGCTGATTCAGAAGTACAACGTCTCGGGTCCTCGCTATACCTCCTATCCCACCGCCCTTGAATTTTCTCCCGCTTACGACGAAGCCGCCTTCCTTCAGGCAGCCCGACGCTATCCCGACCGACCTTTGTCGCTCTATATCCACATTCCGTTTTGCCATCGTCTTTGCTATTTCTGCGGATGTAATAAGGTCGTCACTCGCCAGCAGCACAAAGCCGAAGCCTATCTGGATGCCTTAACGATTGAGATCCAAAGCCGGGCCGCCTTATTCCGGCATCGTACCGTTACCCAGATGCACTGGGGCGGGGGAACGCCAACCTATCTGAGTAAACCTCAAATCAGCCGCCTTATTCAGGTTCTGCGGGAGTCGTTTACCTTCAGTGAAGAGGCGGAGTTATCGATTGAGGTGGATCCGCGCGAAATTGAGCTGGATGTGCTGGATCACCTGCATGACCACGGTTTCAACCGGCTGAGTATGGGCGTTCAGGATTTTAATAAGGAAGTGCAGGAGAAGGTTAACCGCGTTCAGGATGAGCAGACAATAGTCGCGCTGATTGAACGCGCCCGGCAGACAGGCTTTGCCTCAACCAGCCTTGACCTTATTTATGGGCTGCCTGTGCAAACGCCGGAAAGCTTTGCGTTTACGCTGAACAAGGTGATTGAGCTTAATCCTGACCGGCTTAGCGTGTTCAATTACGCCCATATGCCCGCCCTGTTTGCTGCACAGCGCAAAATCAAAGAGGCCGACCTGCCTTCAGCTCAGCAGAAGCTGGATATTCTGCAGCAAACCGTCACCATGCTGACCGCGGAGGGATATCAGTTTATCGGGATGGACCATTTTGCCCGCCCTGGTGACGAACTGGCGATTGCCCAGCGAGAAGGAAAACTCCACCGTAACTTCCAGGGATATACCACTCAGGGCAACAGCGATCTTCTGGGAATGGGCGTTTCGGCTATCAGCATGATCGGTGACAGCTATGCGCAGAACGAAAAAGATCTGAAGGCCTGGTATGCGGCCATAGAGAAAAATCACTCTGCCCTGTGCCGGGGGGTAAAACTGACGAAAGATGACTGCCTGCGCCGTGACGTGATCAAAACGCTGATGTGCAATTTTGCACTCAATTTTGCCGATTTTGATACGGGCGTTGAGGCCTTCAGCGACTATTTTGCTGAAGATCTGGCGCTGCTGGCGCCGTTCATTGAGGATGGGCTGGTGGAACGCCACGAGAAGGGCCTTCAGGTGACCGCTAAAGGGCGTTTGCTGGTAAGGAATATCTGTATGTGCTTTGACGCTTATCTTCGCCAGAAGGCGCGTATGCAGCAATTTTCGCGGGTTATATAAAACAGGGGACGATTACCCGTCCCCTGTTATTACAGCGTAGTGAAAAAACCGTTACTCCATCCCCAGCTCTTTCAGCTTACGGGTCAGCGTATTTCGGCCCCATCCCAGTAAACGGGCAGCTTCCTGCTTATGGCCTTGCGTATGACGCAGAGCGGTGGTCAGCAGCGTCCGCTCCATTTCTGGCTGCGCTTCAGAAAGCAGGTTTTGATGACCGGAACGCAGGGCGCGGTCAGCCCATTGCGCCAGTAAGGTCGCCCAGCTGTCCGGCAGCGACTGCACCGGATTCTCCGGCGTAGAGGTTTCAAACAGCTCAGAAGGCAGATCCTGAATCAGCACCTCCTGTCCGGCGGCCATCACAGTCAGCCAGCGGCAGGTGTTCTCCAGCTGGCGGACGTTACCCGACCAGTGCAGACGGGTCAGGGCGGTTTCGGTTTCCGGGTGAAGGATTTTGGCTTCCACGCCCAGTTCTCTTGCCGCAACCTGCAGGAAATAACGTGCGAGGCGGGGAATATCCTCACGACGTTCACGCAGCGGCGGCAGATGCACACGGATGACGTTCAGGCGGTGGAAGAGATCCTCGCGGAACTTTCCTTCCTGAACCCGCAGCTCCAGATTCTGGTGCGTTGCGGCGATAATACGCACATCCACTTTTACCGGCGCATAGCCACCCACGCGATAGAATTGCCCATCAGCCAGCACACGCAGTAAGCGTGTCTGCACATCCAGCGGCATATCACCAATTTCATCCAGGAACAGCGTCCCGCCATCGGCCTGCTCGAAACGGCCCTGACGGATTTGATTGGCGCCGGTGAACGCCCCTTTTTCATGACCAAACAGCTCTGATTCAATCAGGTCTTTTGGGATCGCCGCCATATTCAGCGCGATAAAGGGCGCTTTGGCCCGCGGGCTGTGGCGATGCAGGGCATGCGCCACCAGCTCTTTACCGGTTCCTGACTCGCCATTAATCAGCACGCTGATAGAGGAGCGAGAGAGGCGGCCAATAATACGGAAGACATCCTGCATCGCTGGCGCTTCGCCAATGATATCGGTCGTCGGGCCGCTGACCGGCTGATTACGCGGCTGCTGCTGCTCCTGATAGTGGCTGATCGCCCTCTCTACCAGCGCAACGGCTTCATCAATATCAAACGGCTTTGGCAGGTAATCAAATGCCCCTTGCTGATAGGCGCTGACGGCGGCGTCCAGATCGGAATGGGCGGTCATTATGATGACCGGAAGCATCGGATGGCGCTGTTTAATCTGTTTAAGCAGCGCCAGTCCATCCATACCGGGCATACGAATATCTGAAAGCAAAACGTCTGGGGTTTTGCTGGCCAGGGCGTCCAGCACCTCGCTGGCGCTGTCAAAGGTGGCGCAGCTTAAACCGGCTCCAGTGAGCGCGCGTTCAAGCACCCAGCGGATGGAGCTATCGTCATCGACGATCCAAACTATCCCTCGTTGCATAGAAACCTCACTGGCGAATAGGCAGATAAACCGAAAATTCAGTGTGACCAGGCCAACTGTTAAATTCTATTTTTCCCGAATGCTGATCGATCAGGCTGCGGGCAATGGAGAGGCCTAAACCGGTGCCGCCTTCCCGCCCGCTCACCATCGGATAAAACAGCGTATCCTGCAGTTGTGCCGGAATACCCGGGCCGTCATCTTCAATATCGATGCGTGCCACCAGGCGATAACGTACGCCATGCAGCGTGAGTTGAAACGCCGTACGGGTACGAAGCGTAATCGTGCCGCCTTCTTCACCCAACGCCTGAAGCGCGTTGCGGACTACATTCAGCAGAACTTGTTCTATTTGATCCGGATCGTGCGCCAGCTCCGGCAGGCTGGGATCGTAATCCCTGACCAGCGTCACGTTGTCGGGCAGCTCCATGGAAACCAGGTTTACCACGCGTTCGGCTACCTGATGGATGCTTTGCGTTACGTGCATACCCGGCTGCTGCGGACCCAGCAGGCGATCAACCAGATTGCGCAGGCGGTCAGCCTGTTCAATGATCACTTTGGTGTATTCGGTTAACGATGGATCGGGCAGGGCTTTCGCCAGCAGCTGTGCTGCGCCACGCAATCCTCCCAGCGGGTTTTTAATTTCATGGGCCAGACCCCGGACTAAGTCCCGGGCGGCGACCTGCTGAGCATGTTGAATCTGTTCCTGACTGAGCCGGCGCTGATTATCCATCGGAGCCATTTCAAGCAGAATTAAGCCTTCGGGCAGTCGCTGTGCGGTTAACGACATAATATGCGCACGGCTGTCGACCACTAAAGTCACTTCACTGTCGGTAAAACCCTGACCTGCATCCAGACTCTCAAGCATGACGTCGATATTCAGTGAAAAATATCCCATCAGTTCCGGCAGCGGTGTTCCAAACAGCTTGCGGGAGCTTTGCGCTAACAGTTGTTGGGCCGCGGGATTGGCGTAATGAACCACCAGTTCGCTGTCGACCAGCAAGATACTGTTAATAAGGGAGTTGAGAATCTGCCCAGCATCGGGCAGCGTGCCTGTTGCCATGCATTCTCTCCTGCACTATTTCAGTGCATTATAGTTCCGGTAGCCATAAAAGGTCTTCCTGAACGATGAAACGTGGTGAAAAAAGCCCATCAGGAGATGGGCTAAAGTTTCCACGGCAACAAAAAACGTCAAACCAGTTAAACGCTGTAGTACAGCTCGAACTCAACCGGATGGGGAGTCATACGAACGCGGTCCATTTCGGCCTTACGCAGTTCGATGTAGGCATCAATGGTTTCGTCAGTAAAGACGCCGCCACGAGTCAGGAACTCACGGTCTTCGTTCAGGCACTGCAGAGCTTCTTCCAGTGAACCGGCCACTTTTGGAATTTCAGCTTCTTCTTCCGGAGGCAGGTCATAGAGGTTTTTGTCCATCGCGTCGCCAGGATGGATTTTGTTGATGATGCCGTCCAGGCCAGCCATCAGCAGAGCGGAGAAGCAGAGGTATGGGTTAGCCGCTGGATCCGGGAAGCGAGCCTCAATACGGCGGGCTTTCGGGCTGGCAACTACCGGGATACGGATAGAGGCAGAACGGTTACGGGCAGAGTAGGCCAGCATAACAGGCGCTTCGTAACCCGGGACCAGACGCTTGTAAGAGTTGGTAGTTGGGTTAGAGAGGGCATTGATCGCTTTAGCATGCTTGATAACGCCGCCGATATAGAACAGGGCAGCTTCGGACAGGCCGCCGTATTTGTCGCCAGCGAACAGGTTGTTACCATCTTTAGAGAGGGACATATGGCAGTGCATGCCTGAACCGTTATCACCAAAGATAGGTTTTGGCATAAAGGTAGCGGTTTTGCCGTAAGCGTGAGCCACGTTATGCACAACATATTTGTAGATCTGAATTTCGTCAGCTTTTTTAGTCATGGTGTTGAAGCGGGTAGCCACTTCGTTCTGACCAGCTGTAGCAACTTCATGGTGATGCGCTTCAACAACCAGGCCCATCTGCTCCATAGTCAGACACATAGCAGAACGGATATCCTGTGATGAGTCGACCGGAGGAACCGGGAAGTAGCCGCCTTTCAGACCTGGACGGTGGCCTTTGTTGCCGCCTTCATACTCTTTACCGGTGTTCCATGCCGCTTCGATATCGTCGATAGCAACGTGTGAACCGGAAGTGGTCGCGCCGAAACGGACGTCATCAAACAGGAAGAACTCTGGCTCCGGGCCAAACAGAACGGTATCTGCAATGCCGGAAGAACGCAGGAAATCTTCAGCACGCTTTGCGATGGAGCGCGGGTCACGGTCGTAGCCCTGCATGGTGCCTGGCTCGAGGATGTCGCAACGGATGATCAGCGTAGAGTCTTCGAAGAACGGATCCAGGACAGCAGTGGTCGCGTCTGGCATCAGAACCATGTCTGATTCGTTAATTCCTTTCCAGCCACCGATTGATGAGCCGTCAAACATTTTGCCTTCTTCGAAGAAGTCAGCGTTAACCTGATGAGCAGGAATGGTGACGTGCTGTTCTTTACCCTTGGTGTCGGTAAAACGCAGATCAACGAATTTTACTTCGTGCTCGTTCATCATCGACAGAACGTGTTCAGCGGACATACTTAACTCTCCTGGATTTTGTCATTGTCGTCGTGTTTAGAGATCTTCAGCTGGGACCTTTGCTAATCTCGCCGGGTCATCCGATAATAAAGATCTCTGACAAGCTATCAACCGTTGTGGAAACTGGCATTCTTCGCTTGAATGTATAAAGCGAAATCTATGCCAACTTTATTAATACCCTGAAAAAGCGCTATGATGCGCTCTCTCGTGAGACGGGAACTGCACCATGATGGAAGTCGCGCACCATTTTGGTGCTAACGGGTGCTTGTTAAGCACCATTCTGGTGCATTTTTTCGATGGAGTGCAATTCTTGCACTAATTAAGGTTAGAAAAGCAATCCTGACAGTTATCTTTAATTGAAATTTGTGATCCTGTTCAGTCCTTCGATTAATCCGTGTACAATAGCGCGCTATTTCTAATGCCTGAGGCAAAGCTGTGATCGAAAATTTGCGTAACATCGCCATTATTGCCCACGTTGACCATGGTAAAACTACCCTGGTTGATAAGTTGCTGCAGCAGTCCGGGACCTTTGATGCCCGTACCGAAGCAACCGAACGCGTAATGGACTCCAACGATTTGGAGAAAGAGCGTGGGATTACCATCCTCGCAAAAAACACTGCCATTAAATGGAACGACTACCGCATCAACATCGTGGATACCCCAGGACACGCCGACTTCGGCGGTGAGGTAGAGCGTGTGATGTCAATGGTTGACTCGGTGCTGCTGGTTGTGGATGCAATGGATGGCCCTATGCCGCAAACCCGCTTCGTGACCAAAAAAGCGTTTGCTAATGGTCTGAAGCCGATCGTGGTCATCAACAAAGTTGACCGTCCGGGCGCACGTCCTGACTGGGTTGTGGATCAGGTATTTGACCTGTTCGTTAACCTGGATGCGACTGACGAGCAGCTCGACTTCCCGGTTATCTATGCTTCTGCCCTGAACGGTATCGCGGGTCTTGACCACGCCGACATGGCTGATGACATGACCCCACTGTATGAAGCTATCGTGAAACACGTTTCTCCTCCGCAGGTTGAGATGGAAGCGCCGTTCCAGATGCAGATTTCTCAGCTGGACTACAACAACTACGTTGGTGTTATTGGCATCGGCCGCATCAAACGCGGTAAAGTGAAGCCAAACCAGCAGGTGACCATCGTTGATAGCGAAGGCAAAACCCGTAACGGTAAAGTCGGTAAAGTGCTGACTCACCTGGGCCTGGAGCGTATCGACGCAACAGAAGCTGAAGCTGGCGACATCATTGCTATCACCGGTCTGGGTGAGCTGAACATCTCCGATACAATCTGTGACCCACAGAATGTAGAGGCGCTGCCAGCGCTGAGCGTTGATGAACCAACCGTAACCATGTTCTTTAACGTCAACACCTCTCCGTTCTGCGGTAAAGAAGGTAAGTATGTGACTTCACGTCAGATCCTGGACCGTCTGAACAAAGAGCTGGTGCACAACGTTGCGTTGCGCGTTGAAGAAACTGCCGATGCTGATGCGTTCCGCGTCTCGGGTCGTGGTGAGCTTCACCTGTCAGTTCTGATTGAAAACATGCGGCGTGAAGGTTTCGAACTGGCGGTATCCCGTCCGAAAGTTATCTTCCGCGATTTCGAAGGCCGCAAACAAGAGCCGTTTGAAAACGTTACGCTGGATATCGAAGAACAGCACCAGGGTTCAGTCATGCAGGCGATGGGTGAACGTAAAGCGGACATGAAAAACATGGATCCGGATGGCAAAGGTCGCGTACGTCTCGACTATGTTATTCCAAGCCGTGGTCTGATTGGCTTCCGTAACGAATTCATGACCATGACTTCTGGTACCGGTCTGCTCTACTCCACCTTCAGCCACTATGACGATATTCGTCAGGGCGAAGTGGGCCAGCGTCAGAATGGCGTGCTGATCTCTAACGGCCAGGGTAAAGCGGTTGCGTTTGCTCTGTTCAGCCTGCAGGACCGCGGTAAGCTGTTCCTGGGCCATGGTGCAGAAGTTTACGAAGGCCAGATCATCGGTATTCACAGTCGTTCTAACGACCTGACTGTTAACTGCCTGACCGGTAAGAAACTGACTAACATGCGTGCTTCCGGTACTGACGAAGCCACTACGCTGGTTCCTGCCATCAAGATGACTCTTGAGCAGGCGATCGAGTTCATCGATGATGACGAACTGGTAGAAGTGACTCCGCTCTCCGTGCGTATTCGTAAACGTCACCTGACGGAAAACGATCGTAAACGCGCAAGCCGTGGTCCTAAAGAGGCGTAATTTGCCTTAATTTAGTACGCTGCACTTCAGGGCCGGATCCCTTCCGGCCCTGACTCTCTTTTTCAGAATTCAAATCCCCCTCCTGTTCAGTCTCCCGTTTTACCGCTAGAGTGAAAGCTTGCCGGCACAAAAGGAGATGACCATGCTGTATATCTTTGATTTAGGTAACGTCATTGTTGATATTGATTTCAACCGGGTTCTTGGCGTCTGGAGCGATCTCGGCCGGGTGCCGTTAGCCACGTTGCAAAGCCGTTTCCGGATGGGTGAAGAATTTGAGCAGCACGAACGCGGTGAAATCAGCGATGAGGTTTTTGCCGCCAGACTCTGTGAGGAGCTTGATCTCGCCCTGAGTTTTGAGCAGTTTACCGCGGGCTGGCAGGCGGTGTTTGTCGGAGTCCGGCCTGAAGTGATCGCCATCATGCACAAGCTGCGTGAGCAGGGCGACCGTGTGGTCATCCTCTCGAACACCAACAAGCTGCACTGTGCGTTCTGGCCCACGCAGTACCCTGAAGTTGAGAAAGCAGCCGACAAACTCTATCTCTCCCAGGATATGGGCGTGCGCAAGCCTGAAGCGGAAATTTATCAGCAGCTGTTGAATGCGGAAGAGGCTTCTGCCGAAGAGGCAATTTTCTTTGATGATAATCTGGCGAATATCGAGGCCGCAAAAGCATTAGGCATTCACAGCGTGCATGTGACTGACGCCAATGTAATACCGATGTTTTTCAGCGACCGCATGTAAATGAGTCGGATCAATCATTACCGGCACCGCCTGCGTGCTTTCTGGGGGTGGATCAAACTGCTGTGGCGACGCATTGATGAAGATGCCATGACCACGCTGGCGGGCAATCTGGCCTATGTTTCGCTGCTCTCCCTGGTACCGCTGGTGGCCGTGGTATTTGCGCTTTTTGCCGCCTTTCCGTCGTTTGCCAACGTCAGTACTCAGCTCAAGACGTTTATATTTAATAACTTTGTGCCAGCTTCCGGCACGGTTATCCAGAGCTATCTGGAACAGTTTGTTGATAACGTCAATAAAATGACCGCGGTAGGGGCGTGCGGGCTGGTGGTGACGGCATTATTGTTGATGTATGCCATCGATACCTCCCTGAATACTATCTGGCGCAGCAAGCGTAAGCGGCCCATCGTTTACTCTTTTGCGGTGTACTGGATGATCCTGACGCTGGGTCCGCTGCTGGCAGGGGCGAGTCTGGCGATCAGTTCCTATCTTCTGTCGCTGCACTGGGCGTCTGTAACGGGCGTGAGCGGGCTGATTGACTACGGACTGCGTATTTTCCCGCTGCTGCTCTCCTGGCTCTCTTTCTGGCTGCTTTACAGCGTTGTGCCCACGCGGCAGGTGGCTGCTAAAGATGCGCTTATCGGCGCGCTGGTTGCCGGGTTGCTTTTTGAGCTGGGGAAAAAGGGGTTTGCGCTCTATGTTACGATGTTCCCTTCCTACCAGCTGATTTATGGCGTGCTGGCGGTGATCCCCATCCTGTTTTTGTGGGTTTACTGGACCTGGTGTATTGTCCTGCTAGGAGCGGAAATCAGCGCCACATTAGGCGACTATCGGCTGATAAAACAGGAAGAACAAAAAAAAGAAGATGAGGAAGTATGATTGCCTTAATTCAACGCGTATTGAGCGCCAGCGTAAAAGTGGCCGAAGAAACGACCGGTGAAATCGGGCCGGGGCTGCTGGTTCTGTTAGGCGTGGAGAAGGGCGATGACCGGCAAAAAGCGCAACGTTTATGCGACAAAGTGCTGGGCTACCGTATTTTCGGCGACGAAAACGACAAAATGAATCTTAATGTCCGGCAGGCTGGCGGCAGCCTGCTGGTCGTCTCCCAGTTTACCCTCGCTGCCGATACCCAAAAGGGGATGCGCCCGAGTTTCTCTGGCGGAGCCGGGCCTGCTGAAGCGGAAGAGCTTTATCAGGCTTTTGTGGGTTGCTGCCAGGAAAAGGGTATTGTAACGGAAACAGGCCGCTTTGCTGCAAACATGCAGGTTTCCCTGGTCAATGACGGGCCGGTTACCTTCTGGCTACAGGTTTGACGAGGCCGGAACGGCAGGCATAGCGGGCACAAGAAAGAGAGAACCATTTTATGTATCACCTTCGGGTTCCTGAAACAGCAGAAGAGCTGGATACCTACTATCAGTTCCGCTGGGAAATGTTGCGTAAACCCCTTCATCAGCCCATGGGCTCTGAACGGGATGCCTGGGATGCGCTGGCGCATCATCAGATGGTGGTGGACGAGCGCGGCGAGCCTGTAGCGGCAGGTCGCCTCTATATCAATGCTGAAAATGAAGCCGCTATCCGCTTCCTGGCGGTGCATCCCTCTGTGCAGGGGAAAGGGCTGGGTACACTGGTAGCGATGACGCTGGAGTCTGTGGCGCGTCAGGAAGGGGCAAAACGCGTGGTCTGTAGCGCCCGTGAAGATGCTGTCGAATTCTTTGCGAAGCTGGGGTACCTCAATCAGGGCGAAATTACCGTTCCGCAAACCACGCCGGTACGCCATTTCCTGATGATCAAGGCGGTAATGTCGCTGGATGATATTTTGCATCGCGCGGACTGGTGTGGGCAGCTGCAGCAGGCCTGGTACGATCATATCCCGCTGAGCGAAAAAATGGGCGTGCGCATTTTACAGTTCACCGGGCAGAAATTTATCACCACTATGCCGGAGACGGGCAATCAGAATCCGCACCACACGCTGTTTGCAGGCAGCCTGTTCTCTCTGGCTACTCTGACGGGATGGGGGCTGATCTGGCTGCTGCTGCGTGAGCGTCATCTGGGCGGGACGATCATTCTGGCTGATGCGCATATCCGTTACAGCCATCCGATCACCGGCAAACCTGGCGCTATCGCCGACATCGGTTCACTCAGCGGCGATCTGGACAGGCTGGCGCGCGGGCGCAAGGCCCGGGTACAGCTGGAAGTCGAACTCTACGGCAATGAAGAGTGCGGCGCGGTGTTCGAAGGCGTTTATATCGTGCTTCCCGCCGACCCGGATGGTGCCCTGGAGCAGGGCGGGTCCGGTTTCTGAACGGGGCGCCGGGCTTAAGGCGCTGACTCAGCGCCCTTTCTTTTTACGGCCCGGCTGAACGAAGCGCTTACGTGCAGCCGCATTGGCGGCCGGTTTTTCCGTGCTTTTTGCCGCACTGCTGGCTGGTTTTTTCGCGGCAGCGGGCTTCGGCTTAGCTTTCGCTTTCTTCTCTGCGGCATCTTCAGAGGAGGAGTTCTCAATCAGCCTGAAGAGCTCAATCAGCTCGTCGTCAGTGAAATCCCGCCATTCGCCGATCGGCAACCCTTTCAGGCTGACGTTCATGATACGCGTGCGCTCAAGCTTAGTGACCTCATAGCCAAAGTGTTTACACATGCGGCGGATCTGGCGGTTAAGACCCTGCACCAGCGTAATGCGGAAAACAAACGGCGCCTCTTTCTTTACTTTGCACTTTTTGGTGACGGTGCCCAGCATCGGCACACCTGCGCCCATGCCCGCAATAAACTCGTCGGTGATCAGTTTATTCACCGTCACCAGATACTCTTTCTCGTGATCGTTACCGGCGCGCAGAATTTTGTTGACCAGATCGCCGTGGTTGGTCAGGAAGATCAGGCCCTGCGACTCTTTATCCAGGCGGCCAATCGGGAAGATGCGTTTACTGTGGTTCACATAGTTGACGATGTTATCGCGCTCGCCCTCTTCGGTGGTACTGATAATGCCCACCGGCTTGTTCAGGGCGATCAGCACTAAATCTTCTTCATTACGGGGTTCTATAAGCTGACCGTTAACTTTTACCACATCCCCGGCAAATACCTGATCGCCAACCGCAGCCCGCTTGCCGTTGATAAAAACGTTTCCCTGTTCGATATAGCGATCGGCATCACGACGGGAGCAGATACCGCTCTCGCCAATGTATTTGTTAAGACGAATGGATGAGTTATTCAGCATGGTTCCTCCGTAAAAAAACGGACTATACCTTACCTGGAGAAGGTTGCGAACAGCCTGGGCTCACATAGCCCCATTTTCTGGGGCTCTCTCGCATAAGCGCCGGGTTAAGCGGAAGGCTGGCCTGACGCGGAAGAAAGGCCAGGGCGTGCTCCAGTCAGAGGGCCACGTTGATAAGCAAAAAAGATTACTGCGCGACCTGACCCGCCTTCATCGTCTGCTGAACGTTTTTATCGCCCGCTGTGGCGGAGAGCGTGCCGTTTACCGTGGGTTTCAATGGTGCACCGGCAGCCAGGTTTCCCTCTATCTTCAGTTGGAGATCGCCTTCACCCTCCAGCGGCAGCGTTGGCCATCCCCACTCATGCAGAAGGTTGACCGGAACCTGTCGCCCGTTCATCGTCAGCGAGAGCGCACGCTGTGGCTGTTGCGACAGCGTTGCCAGGCTCTCCACCATGCCGTTTTTAGTGAAGGCGCTCATTTCAGTGACGTTGATCCTGCTGTCGTCAGCGCTCAGCGCAATCGACGGATGGCGGAGATCAACACGGTTGAAAGTTGCCTCCGCGGCATTGAGGTTCAGGCTGCCCGACCAGATGCCCCACTGATGTGCCCGCGCCATCAGCAGATGGCTGCCGTTGCCGTCCAGAGAGGTCATCTGGAAAGGGAAGGCGGGATTGATATCAATAATCAGGTTACGGTTAGCGGCAAATTTGGTGACCTCCACGCTTTCCAGCCAGCCTGGCAGCTTCGCCATCCAGTGTTCGCGCCAGTTTTGCGGCAGGGTATATTCCAGACCAGCCACCGCCAGTTCATCAAGCGTCAGCTTTTTATCGCTGCGCGTCCAGTGACCGGCGGTACGGATCAGGCCGTTGACCCAACGGGAACTGAACTGCGAGAGCGCAACACCCTCAGGTGAGAAGGTCATATTAACGATAGGATCGTTCAACTCCAGGCTACCGTTAACGAAAGTGGTGGCATTCACAGACAACGAGCCGTCATCACTCTGCCAGTCCCCGTCGCGCAGGGTAATATTCTTCAACGCCATATCGAGATCGGTCACTGCCCAGTCCGCGCCCTCCAGGCGGGCATCCGTGATGTCGATACGATCAAAATGCACCGAGGGCAGGGCGAACAGCGGATCGAGGAAGTCGCTCAGCGTTTTGTCCGTCTGCAGACGGATGCTGTTCAGCCGCAAGCTCGGGACCTGCCAGTTGCCCTGTGCATCGCGCTGGGCGCTGGCGGTGATGGAACCGAGTGCAGCATCGGCGCCAATATTACTCATCACCAGTTGATGCTGGTTGATGCGGCCCTGGATCAGGACGTTGGCAGCGGGGATGCCGTTAATTTCCAGCGAACCTGCGCTCATCTGGAAGCTGGCATCGCTACCGATAAGATCGCCAGCCTGCGGTTTCCACGGCACAATTCCGCCATCCACCCGACTGGCAGAAACCGGTATGCCGCTGGTGGGGCTCTCTACCGCCATTTGGTTAAGCTGCAAGCGATCTGCCTGAACCGGCAGCGACGCACCCTGGTTAGCGAGATCCAGCATGCCTTTCTCCAGCGTAATGCTGGCGAAATGCAGAGGTTGAGTAAACTGGCCGCTGCTCAGGTTCAGACCCACTCGCTGCGCTGTCAGCAGGGCAGGCTGCGTTTTCCGGCCAAAAGAGACATTGTCCAGAATCAGGAGGTCGGGATGGGAAAAATTATGCTCAAGCTTGCTTAATGCCAGCTGGTAATCGGTGTACTTACTGACGGTGCGGCTTATCCAGCCTGCTCCCCATTGGGTTTGCAACACCACATACAGCGCCACTATGGCCAGCAGCAGGATGAGCAAAATGGTCAGCAAAATTTTTCCGATTACTTTCATGGCTTCTGTCCCTGTGAACATCGGGTAAAAGGTTGTTATGCCTGATTTATCATCGAAGCTCAACTTTCACGACAACAGCAGAGGGCCCGAAGACCCTCTGCGCATCACCACAGGATGACACAAGAAGGGATTACTTTTCCTGAGGAAAGAGCAGATTCAGAATGATGGCAGTGATCCCGCCAGCGGCAATGCCGGAAGAGAGTAAGGTTTTCAGCCAGTCAGGGGTGAATTGCAGGATCAGAGGCTGCTGCGAAACGCCCAGGCCTACCGCAAGCGACAGCGCCATAATCATAATGGCACGGCGATTCAGCGGTTCACGTGAAACAATCCGCACGCCCGATGCGGCGATAGTGCCAAACATCACCAGCGTGGCGCCGCCCAGCACAGGCTCCGGGATATGCTGCACAAAGCCGCTTACGGCCGGGAACAAGCCCAGCACTATCAGCATCAGGGCCACAACAAATCCCACATAGCGACTGGCTACGCCGGTTAGCTGGATCACGCCATTGTTCTGGCCAAAACAGGAGTTAGGGAAGGTGTTAAAAAGGGCAGAGACAAAGGAGTTCAGCCCATTGGCCAGCACGCCACCTTTCAGACGCTTCATGTACAACGGCCCGCTGACCGGCTGCTCCGACACGTCTGAGGTCGCTGTGATATCACCAATGGTTTCCAGCGAGGTCACCATAAAGACCAGCATCAGCGGGATCAGCAGATTCCAGTCGATACCCAGCCCATAATAGAAGGGCGTTGGCAGCATAATCATGGCCTGATTAACCGGCGCGGTATTCTCCGGCAGCATGCCAAGCGCCCAGGCCAGCAGATAACCCACCGCCATCGCAATCACCAGTGAGGCAACCCGCAGATAGGGATTCCGCTGACGGTTTAACAGCACAATCACCAGCAGCACCGCGCCTGCCAGCAGCAGATTCTCAGGCGCCCCAAAAGTGTGATCGCTTATCGCCGCGAATCCACCGCCAATAGAGGTCAGTCCCACCTGGATCAGCGACAGCCCGATGATCATTACCACAATGCCGGAGACCAGCGGGGTGATAACCCGGCGGGCCAGATGCAGGAAGCGGGAGAGAATCATCTCGGTGCAGGAGGCGAGCATCAGCGTGCCAAACAGCGTCGCCATCATCACCGGCACATCGGCTCCGCCATTTTTTAGCGCCATGCCGCCCATAATTAACGGCGACACAAAGTTAAAACTGGTTCCCTGAATCGACAGCAGACCGGAACCGACCGGCCCCCAGGTTTTGATCTGCAGCAGTGAAGCTACGCCGGAGGCAAACAGCGACATACTGATGATGTGCTGAGTATCCTGAGCGGGCAGGCCCAATGCTTGCGAGATGAGTAAGGCAGGGGTGATCACCGCGACAAACATCGCCAGCAGATGCTGACAGGCGGCAAACAGCGTCTGGGGCAGCGGTGGACGATCTTCCAGACGGTAAATCAGCTCACTGCTTACGGCGGGGGGCGTGCTACGGCTGGCTTCAGGGATATTGGCAGACATCTTCTGGTTTCTCTGACGAACAAAGTGGCGATTTTAATGGTAAGCGGGTCAAAAGCAAACGTTTGCCGGGCAGAAAAATAAAAGGATAAACGGCGTAAGCCAGCGAAACGGTGAGCTTTTCACTAAGCTATACCCTCAGATGAACATTCAGTGGGAGAGAACAAGATGCAGGTATTTATTATTGGTGCAACGGGCGGCGTGGGGAGCCATTTAAGAAAGCGTCTGGTTCAGGCTGGTCATCAGGTAAAGGGGAGCTGTCGCCGTGACGCGCAGGCTGATGAGCTGAGGGCAGATGGCGTAACGCCCGTTAATCTTGACCTGATGACCACCAGCAGTGAAAAGCTGGCAGAGGCGATGAAGGGCTGCGACACCGTCGTCTTCTCCGCAGGCGCTGCCGGAGCAGGCATTGAATTAACCGACGGCATCGACGGGCGGGGCTGCAAATTTGCCGCCGAAGCGGCCAGGCTGGCGGGCATCAAACGCTTCCTGCTGGTCTCTGCATTTCCGGAGGCGGGTCGGGCTAAGAAGATTTCGCCCACCTTTGAGCACTACATGCAGGTGAAAAAGCAGGCCGACGTGATGCTGGCGGCCACCTCGCTGGAGTGGGTTATTCTGCGGCCGGGCACGCTGGTGAACGAGTCAGGCACCGGTAAAGTGCGTATCGGGCTGGCTATTCCTTATGGAACGGTGCCAAGAGAGGATGTGGCTGCCGTCTTACACAGCCTGGTGGAGCAGCCTGAGGTAAAACGGGTCATTCTTGAACTCACAGCGGGCGAGCAGCCGGTGGATGACGCTGTCGCGCTATACAAAGCTCAGTAAATAAAGCCGCGCTGGGGCTGTAACGATCATTGAGAAAGGGTGGCAAGAGCAGCCAGTGAGCAGGCGCGGAGGCTGGCCCGGCGTGCAGGGCCCCGTCAGGCGTTAGTGTAGCGCTGTGTTTCTGGCAGCCAGCGTTCGATCAGTGCCTGAGCCTGTTCGGGGTAATGCTGGTGGATATGCCGCGCCACCCGCTGCACTTCCGGGATCATAGCGCCATCACGCAGCAGGTCCGCCACTTTGAACTCCGCATTGCCGGTCTGTCGGGTGCCCAACAGTTCACCCGGCCCGCGTATCTCCAAATCACATTGCGCAATGACAAAACCGTCGTTGCTGTCGCGCAAAACCTGCAACCGCTTTTGTGCCGTTTTGCTCAGCGGCGCTTTATACAGCAGCACACAGTGAGAAGCCACCGAACCACGGCCCACGCGCCCCCGAAGCTGGTGCAGCTGCGCCAGACCCAGCCGTTCCGGGTTCTCGATAATCATCAGGCTGGCGTTGGGGACATCCACGCCAACTTCAATCACCGTGGTGGCAATCAGCAGATGGATATCGCCCTGCTTAAACGCCTGCATGACCGCCTGCTTCTCTGAAGGCTTCATCCGGCCATGCACCAGACCCACCTGAAGTTCCGGTAGTGCCAGCTTCAGCTCTTCCCACGTCGCCTCTGCCGCCTGCGCTTCCAGCTGCTCAGACTCCTCAATCAGGGTACATACCCAGTAAGCCTGGCGTCCTTCATCGCTGCAGGCGCTTTTCACCCGGGCAATAATATCTGGCCGGCGGGTATCGGGAATCGCCACGGTGGTAACCGGGGTACGGCCTGGCGGCAGCTCGTCAATCGTCGAGGTATCAAGATCGGCATAGGCAGTCATCGCCAGCGTTCGTGGGATCGGGGTTGCCGTCATAATCAGCTGATGCGGATGGAAGCCCTGCTCTTCCCCCTTTTCCCACAGTGCCAGACGCTGATGGACGCCAAACCGGTGCTGTTCGTCGATAATCACCAGCGCCAGGCCATTGAACTGCACCTGCTCCTGAAAAATAGCGTGGGTTCCCACGATCATTGAGACCTGACCGCTGGCAATCGCCTCCTGCTGAGCCAGCCGCGCCTTCCCCTTCTGCTTACCGGCCAGCCAGCCCACTTCAATATCGAGCGGCGCAAACCAGTGGCGGAAGTTGTTGGCATGCTGTTCAGCCAGCAGCTCTGTCGGCGCCATCAGGGCGACCTGTTTGCCATAGGCAATAACGTTCAGCGCGGTGAGCGCGGCCACCAGCGTTTTTCCTGACCCGACGTCACCCTGCACCAGACGCATCATCGGGTAGTCATGAGCCAGATCCTGTTCGATTTCCTGTACCACTCGCGCCTGCGCAGCCGTAGGTTTGAAAGGCAGAGCCGCCAACAGCTTGTCGCTCAGCGCATGTCTGGCAGGCATGGGCAGGGCATGGTAACGCTGAGCACCGGCGCGCACGGCCAGCATGCTGAGGTTATGTGCCAGCAGCTCTTCCATAATCAGACGCCGCTGTGCCGGATGTTTGCCGCTCTCCAGATCGGCCAGCGCCATATCCGGCGGCGGGCGATGCAGCGTACGCAGCGCCTCTTTCAGCGTAATCATGCCCTGACTCAGTTCAGGGGGCAGCAGCTCGGCAATGGCGCAGGTGTCCAGCAGCGTCAGCGCCTGATCGGTGAGGTTACGCAGCGTCGCCTGGCGAATGCCTTCGGTGGTGGAGTAAACCGGCGTCAGCGTCTCCTGCAGCTCTACGCCGCCGCTTTCGCCCTGTACGCGGTATTCCGGATGAATAATTTCGGCTCCGCGCTGGCCGCGTTTGATCTCGCCATAGGCGGTCACGCGGCGGCCTGGCGCCAGGCTGTTTTTCATGCCGGCATTGAAGTTAAAGAAGCGCAGGGTAAGGATGCCGGTACCATCGCTGATCTGGCAGGTGAGCATACGACGACGGCCAAAGCTGATGTCGCTTTGCAGCACTTCACCTTCTACAGTGGCGTAAATTGCGGGAAGCAGATCGTTAATGGCGTAGAGTTGGGTACGGTCTTCATAGCGCAGCGGCAGATGAAGAAGTAAATCCTGCACGGTGACCAGCCCCAGCTTCGCCAGCTTACCTGCCTGGCTGGCGCCAACGCCGGTGAGCGAGTTTAACGGGACGGCATCCAGCAGGCGACCGGTCATTTTTTGCGTACCGAAGCTTGCATGGTTGCCCACCAGTCGGCATCAGCAACCACTTCACCCACATCATTAATTTCCGGATAGGGCAGGCCTTTGTGCTTTGCCACTCTTGCCAGTACCGGGTAACCCCCCTCAAACAGCAGACGCTGCTGTTCGTGGTAGTCCAGTGTGCTCTGCTGGCGTTGATACATCCCGGCATTCTGCCGTTGCCGCTGTGCTTCATAAAGGATCAGAGCAGAGGCAACCGAAACGTTGAGTGACTGCACCATACCGATCATCGGAATAATAATATCCCGATCGGCAAGGTCCAGCGCTTCCTGAGTGATGCCTGTCTTCTCCTGACCCATCAGAATGCAGGTGGGACGGGTGTAATCAACTTCGCGAAAATCGACAGCTTTATCTGAAAGGTGTGTGGCAAGGATCTGCATGCCCTGGCCTTTGAGGTGACCAACGGCTTCAGCGATGGTGCGGTGAGTTTTCACCTGCACCCAGCTGTTACTGCCCGCAGCGGAGGAGACCATGGTACGCATGCGACTGCCGGGCCAGACGGCATGCACTTCATGCACGCCAACCGCGTCCGCCGTGCGGATCACGGCAGAAACGTTATGGGGCTTATGGACCTGCTCCATACAGACGGTCAGGTCGTGCTGACGGGCGGCCAGCATCTCCAGGATGCGGGCATAGCGTTGAGCATTCATGCGTTAATTTCGGTTACGATGAACTTTAATCACGTCCGGCATTACGCGGATTTTACGCATAATATTCGCCAGGTGGACGCGATCGCGTGCCGTCAGACGGATAAAGGCGCTGTAGACGCGGCCATCTTTTTCTTCCGTATTCAGGCTCTGAATATTGGAGCCGGCGGTGTTAATCGCCGCCGTCAGGTTTGCCAGCGCACCCTGATGGTTAAACATATCCACCTTGATCTCCGCTACAAACTCCTGCTCGGTAACCTTGTCCCACTCCACGGCCATATATTTCTCTGGCTCTTTCTGATAGCCACGAATATTACGGCAGGATTCATGGTGCACCACCAGACCTTTGCCCGGGCTGACGTGGGCGACAATCGGGTCACCCGGGATCGGACGGCAGCATTTGGCAAAGGTAATCAGGACGCCGTCGGCGCCTTTGATTGGCAGCTTGCTGCGTGAAGGCGTGCTGGTGCTCTGCGAAGCTGCAGCAGAATGTTCGTTGTGCTGCAGGTTTTTCGCTACGACCACGCTCATGGCATTGCCCAGGCCAATTTCAGCCAGCAGGTCATCCAGCGTCGCCAGCTTCATTCTTTCCAGCTCGTGCTGAACGTTCTCCGGCGGAATTTCGGCCAGCTTACGGCTTCCCCCCAGCGCATGGTTCAGCAGACGGCGCCCAAGGCTGACGGAGTCGTCGCGCTTGAGGTTTTTCAGCAGCTGGCGGATCTTGGCGCGGGCTTTGGAACTCACCACAAAGTTGAGCCAGGCGGCGTTTGGACGCGCGCCAGGTGCAGTGATGATCTCCACGGTTTGCCCGCTGGTCAGCGGCTGAGAAAGGGGATAAGGCTGGCGATCGACACGTGCGCCCACGCAGGCATGACCGATATCGGTGTGCACGGCGTAGGCAAAGTCGACGGGCGTCGCGCCTGCAGGAAGTTCGACAATGCGGCCTTCCGGGGTAAAAACGTAAATCTCATCCGGGAAGAGATCGGATTTGACGCTTTCAATAAATTCAAAGGAGCTGCCGGCACTCTGCTGCAGCTCAAGCAGGCTCTGGAGCCAGCGCTGGGCGCGAATTTGTGCGGTAGTGCCGCTTTCGCCCTGCTCTTTATAGGCCCAGTGTGCGGCCACACCCATCTCTGCCATCTGATCCATATCTTCGGTACGGATCTGCACTTCAACCGGCACGCCGTGCGGGCCGATCATGGAAGTATGCAGGGATTGATAGCCGTTAGCCTTGGGAATGGCGATATAATCTTTTACCCGACCCGGGCGGGGTTTATAGAGGCTGTGCATCTGCCCCAGCACCCGATAACAGGTATCGACATCACTGACGATCACCCGGAAAGCGTAGATATCCATGATGGAATGGAAACGCTGCTCTTTCAGGTGCATTTTGCAGTAAATAGAATAGAGGTGCTTTTCCCGACCGCTGACGCGGCAGGGGATGCCCGCTTCCTGCAGACGACCGTCAATTTCAGAGAGGATTTTCTGGATCATCTCTTTACGGTTGCCGCGGGCCGCCTTGACCACTTCTTTGATCACGCGGTAGCGGTTTGGATAGAGCGCTTCAAACCCTAACTCTTCCAGTTCGGTTTTCAGGTGATGAATACCGAGCCGGTGGGCGAGAGGGCTGTAAATTTCCAGCGTTTCTAAGGCAATACGACGTTTTTTGTCCGGACGAAGGGCGCCCAGCGTCCGCATGTTGTGCGTGCGGTCAGCCAGTTTGATCAGAATGACGCGGATATCCTGCACCATCGCCATGATCATTTTGCGGAAGTTTTCCGCCTGCGCTTCTTTTTTGTCGCGGAACTTCAGCTTATCGAGCTTGGAGACCCCTTCAACCAGTTCAGCCACGGTCCGGCCAAAGAGCTGTTCCATGTCCTGGTAGGTGGCGGGGGTATCTTCGATAACGTCGTGCAAAAGCGCGGCCATGAGGGTTTCATGGTCGAGCTTCATTTCAGCCAGGATGCAGGCAACGGCGACCGGGTGAGTAATATAAGGCTCACCGCTGGAGCGCGTCTGTCCCTCGTGAGCATCACGTGCGACAAGGTAAGCTTGCTTGAGGCGTTTGATTTGCTCCTCAGGCAAGTATTTTTCAATCAGCTGATTGAGACTTTCGAACAGATACAAGGGCAACCTGCAGGCTGGTGATTAACGACGACCTTCAGCGATAGCGGTAACGGCCTGCAATTCAGCGGCTTCCTGCTCATGCTGTTCCTGGCGATCACGCACGTCCAGAATCTGGTTGGTGATCAAACCTTCTTCAATTTCGCGCAGGGCGATCACGGTAGATTTGTCGTTCTCTTCCGGAACCAGCGGATCTTTGCCGCCTACCTGCATCTGACGAGCGCGACGAGCCGCGACCAGCACCAGGTCAAAACGGTTACCAATTTTTTCTACTGCGTCCTGTACGGTTACGCGTGCCATAAGTGTGATACTCCACGGGTGACGAAATGACTGGGCATCATACTGAGTTGTCCTCAGTCTGCCAATAGTTTGCTGATTAATGCATCATGACGGGCTTTTTGACGACCCATACGCAGACGCTCAGCGCGAATGATGGTTTTCAAATCTGACAGCGCCAGGTCAAAATCATCATTCACAATCAGGTAATCATACTCTGCGAAGTGGCTCATCTCGGCGACGGCCTGCGCCATACGTCGGGTGATCACCTCTTCGCTGTCCTGGCCGCGGCCACGCAGGCGGCGATCCAGTTCATCTTTTGACGGCGGCAGCACAAAAATGCTGCGCGCGTGCGGCATTTTCTGCCGAATCTGTTGTGCGCCCTGCCAGTCAATATCCAGGAAGACATCTACGCCAGTCGACAGCACCTGCTCGATTGCTTTACGCGAGGTTCCATAATAATTGCCAAACACCTCCGCGTGCTCAAGGAAAGCCTCTTCCTCAATCATGCTGCGGAATTCGTCATGAGAGACGAAATAGTAATGTTCGCCATGGTTTTCGCCCGGCCGCACTCCCCTGGTGGTGTGGGAAATGGAAACCTGGGTATCGTACAGCGGCTGCGTTTTCAGCAACGCGTGAATCAAGCTGGATTTTCCCGCCCCGCTGGGAGCAGAAACAATAAAAAGTGTGCCTTGAGCCATGATTATCTTGATATGCCAATAAAGCGGAGTCTACTTCCTGCACAGTATACACGGCTGGCACCCTCTCTGCAGCGTTTCAGGCAGGAACAGAGGTAATTTCTCAAATTCTGGAAAGCAGGTCGCGGTACTTATGCACCGTTTCATGGTAGGCAAATTCATTTTTCACTCTCTGTTCCAGCTCTGATCGTTGCCTCTCGCTAATTCTGGCGCTTCTTTTTACTCTGCCTGACAGCATAATAAGGAGCGCAGAAATGAGGATTTATGGAGCCATACTGCTCTTTTATGGTTTCGCCGTGCAGGCTGCCTGCCCGGTCTGGACACCAGCCAGAGCGGCGCAGGAACTGCGTGTGCTGGGTAATCAGCTAAGCGAATGGGATCGGGCTTATTACGGTCAGGGAGAAAGCCCTGTTACGGATGAACGCTATGACGCCCTGCTAAAAAAGTACCGGGCCTGGCAGCGCTGTTTCAGACCTGAAAGCGCTCTTCGTCAGCCTGAACTGGCACAAAGCGGCAAAGTACTTCACCCCATTGCCCACGTTGGCGTGGCAAAAATGGCAAGTAAGCAGGCCCTGGCAAGCTGGATGGCGGGAAAAACCGATCTCTGGGTGCAGCCTAAGGTGGACGGCGTCGCCGTGACGCTGCATTACCAGCAGGGAAAGCTACACCGCGTTATCAGCCGCGGCAATGGTCTGCAGGGTGAAGACTGGACGGAAAAAGCGCGCGCGATCCCTGCCATTCCACAGTCGGTTCCCGATGAGTCCGGTTCACTCACTCTTCAGGGGGAGCTCTATCTGAAGATGAACGATCATCAGCAGGCTGTACAGGGGGGCGTGAATGCCCGCGCGATAGTGGCCGGAGCGATGCGCAAGCTTGAGGCTTCCGCAACGTTAAAAAATTTCGGCATCTTTATCTGGGCATGGCCCGATGGCCCCCACGCTTTCTCACAGCGCCTGGCCTGGCTTAGCAGGGCTGGCTTTCCCGTTATGGCCCAGTGGAGTAAACAGGTTAACGATGCGGATGAGGTAGAGGGCTGGCGAGAGCGTTGGTTTACCCGGCCGCTGCCTTTTGTCACGGATGGCGTGGTTATACACAGTAATCCCATTAAAGGAGAGCACTGGCAACCGGGTGATAATGCCTGGTCCGTCGCCTGGAAATATCCGCCAGCTACCGTGACCACCGAAGTCCGTTCTGTAGCGTTCCCTGTTGGACGCACGGGTAAAATAAGCGCTGTGCTTAATCTTATTCCCGTGAAGCTGGATGACAAACAGGTCAGCCGCGTTAACATCGGGTCGTTGAGCCGCTGGCAGAAGGCGGATATTGTCGCCGGAGATCAGGTAGCAATCAGCCTTGCGGGCCAGGGGATCCCCCGGCTGGATGAAGTAATCTGGCGGGTAGAAGACCGGACAACGCCTGCCATACCTGATATTTCAGCTTTTCATCCGCTGAGCTGTCTGGCCTGGACGCCCGCGTGCCGTGAACAGTTCCTCGCACGGCTTGTCTGGCTAAGCGGTAAATCCGGCCTGAATATGAGCGGCGTAAACAGAAGCAGCTGGCTGCGGCTTATATTGTCAGGCCAGCTTTCACACCTTTTCTCATGGCTGACGCTGACCCAGGAACAGCTTGCTCAGGTAGCGGGAATAACCCCACAGCGGGCTGCTCAGCTTTATCATCAGTTTTCCCTCAGCCGCCAGCAGCCTTTTAAACGCTGGGTCAGGGCGTTGGGTGTGCCTCTTCCTGAAAAGGCGCTTAAAACCCTTCAGGATGATAACTGGCAAAAGCTGCTTTCACGCACTCTGGCAGAGTGGCAGCAGTTGCCGGATATGGGCAGGCGGCGTGCAGAACAGCTGGTGAAATTTCTGCATCACCCTGAAATAGAGTCCTTAATTGCCTTCCTGCAGCAGAGAGAGAAATCTTCCCTTAATGCTCTGCATGAGGGTAATTGAATATGGGCAGTCCCAGCTTGAAGCGCAGCGCCAGCAGACGGGCGATAAAACCAAACAGCAGGGTGGCCGTGATAACGACCTCATGAGAGAGCGGCGTTTTTAACAGCAGGATATAGATCCAGCCAGAGGCGAAAGCGATACCCGCATAGAGCTCTTTCTGGAAAACCAGCGGAATGCGGTTGCAGAACATATCCCGCAGTACGCCGCCAAAAACGCCGGTGATCACCGCGCAGATAGCCGCGATGATCGGGGCATGGCCCATATCCAGCGCCACTTTGGTGCCAATAATGGAGAACACCACCAGACCCAACGCATCCAGCACCAGAAAAACTTTACGCAGGTGCGGCATCAGGTGGGCCAGTTGAGTGGTCAGCACGGCGGCGGCGGCCACAATCATGATGTATTCAGGATGCTGAACCCAGCCAAGCGGATAGTGGCCCAGCAGCATATCGCGCACCGAACCGCCGCCAATAGCGGTCACTGAGGCGATAATGATAACGCCAAACATATCCATTTTACGGCGTCCCGCCGCCAGTGCGCCGGTCATCGCTTCCGCAGTGATACCGATGATATAGAGAACAGTGAGTAACATAGCCAGCTCCAGAATAATCGGCGGCAAGCCTGAAGGATTAACGGCAAGTTGACGACTGAATTTTTTTAAGGTGCGCCTGCGGAATTAGTTTAATTAATCCGAATTAAAAAGGTGAATCCAGAGCTACTGTTTAACATCATGAATATTAAGTTATTAAAAATCGTCGATGCTGAGTATGGATTAGTCAGATGATTTCTTTCAGTGTAAAAATCATCATGCCGGTGCAGTGACTACTTTACGTCAGATCGAATCGTCCGGCGATGAAAAAGGAGAAGGGAAAATGATGGCAGGAGAGGTTTTTAAACAACTTGCCAGGGGATTTCATCCAGAAACCGGTGAGCTGTTGCCGCCAGAGTCGGCAGTTCACTCCCCGGCGGCAATCAGGCTGCTCTATGAGCTGGCAGAGGAGTTCTCTCACGAATGCTTTGCAGGGATAAAGCGAAAGGAAAAGGTAAAGCTGACGCCGGAACAACGCCGTGAGAAAAACCGCGCGGAGGGTAAGCCGGCCAATGCTTATCTGCCCTGGAGCGAAGAGGAAAAAATCCGTTTAGGCGAAGTTTTCCAACGTGGTGATGACATTGCCGCTTTGAGTAAGCAGTTTGAGCGCTCATCCCGCTCTATTGCGCTGATGCTGGAAAAAATGGCGTTGATTACCGCCGAAGAGGCAGCGGCCTACGATTGAGATTGCCAGCTTGCGATTGAGGCTGCCCGCCCCGCCGTATCAGCGGCGGGGCAGGTAACTGCACATGGCAATCAGTTCTTTTTCACAAACTCAGACTTCAGCTTCATCGGACCAAAGCCGTCAATTTTGCAGTCAATATTGTGATCGCCTTCGACCAGACGAATGCTTTTCACCCTGGTGCCCATTTTCAGCGGCGTTGAACTGCCTTTTACTTTCAGATCTTTGATCACCGTGACGCTGTCGCCATCTGCCAGCAGATTGCCGTTGGCATCTTTCACCACCAGCGTATCATCTGCCGCGGCATCAGCGCCTTCAGCCCAGACGTGGCCGCATTCAGGGCAATTAAAGAGCGCACCATCCTGCCAGGTATATTCAGAGTGGCACTTCGGGCACGGAGGAAGGGTTTGCATAGTAAGCCTCGTTAAAACCATAAAAAATCAGGGGGCATTCTAGCCTGGCGTTTCAGGGATGCCTACAATAAAAAACCCGCCACGCGGCGGGTTATAAATGCAGGAACGAGACTGTCGTTGCCTGTGAAGTTACTCGATGTTCTGGATCTGCTCGCGCATCTGCTCAATCAGCACTTTCAGCTCGATGGCAGAGGTGGTCACTTCGGCATTGATCGATTTTGAGGCCAGGGTGTTCGACTCGCGATTGAACTCCTGCATCATAAAGTCGAGACGGCGGCCAACGGCTTCCTTCTTCTTCAGGATGTTATAGGTCTCTTTCACGTGCGCTTCCAGACGGTCCAGCTCTTCGGCAACGTCCACGCGCTGCGCCAGCATGATCAGCTCCTGCTCTACGCGGTTACTGTCCAGCTGAACCTGCGCATCTTCCAGCTTGCTCACCAGGCGCTCACGCTGCCATTTCAGCACGTCTGGCATTTGCGCCCGGACTTTCACCACTTCATTGGTCACTCCTTCCAGACGCTGCTCAATCAGCGACTTCAGGGCGGTACCTTCCGTTTCACGGGAGGTGATGAAGTCGTCCAGCGCCAGATCCAGCGATTTCAGCAGCTCAGCAGAGATAGCATCCAGATCCTGTTCTTCTGCAGACATCACGCCAGGCCAGCGCAGGATATCGACCGGGTTGATCTCCCCTTCATCGCTCTGCATTTTGACCCAGTTCGCGGCCTGCACCAGCTGGATAGCGAGCTTTTCATTCAGCACCAGAGAGCTTTGCGCACTCGGGTCGGCATCAAAGCGCAGGTTACATTCAATTTTGCCGCGCGTCAGACGATTACGAATACGCTCACGGATAACGGGCTCAAGGCCACGAAACTGCTCCGGCAGGCGGATGTAGGTTTCTAAATAGCGCTGGTTGACGGAACGAAGCTCCCAGGCTGCGCTGCCCCAGTCGCCTTTGGTTTCGCGCCGGGCGTAGGCGGTCATACTGCGGATCATGTTCTGTACCCATTTTCAGAGAAAGATGAACGGATTATAGCGGCGCAGAGAGAGGCTTAACAGGCATTCAGTCAAACTCCGCTAAATCAGCGGCAGCCTCTGGCGTTTTACTGCTGTCAGCTTAAGATGCAGATCCACCCTGAAACCTGAAAGGAGTTCTATGAAGACGATTTCACTGGCCGCGCTGGCGCTGGCTGCTCTGATAAGCGGGTGTTCAGCACCGGCCCCTCATTCCGCCTTCAGCTTTCCTGCCTGCACCTCCGGCGACGCAATGACGCAAACCTCGCTCTATTTTGGTCTGAGCAGGCCACTGGGTGCCGGTATTACCGCTCCGGAATGGCAGTCGTTCGTGGATAAAGAGATTACACCACGCTTCAAAGAGGGGCTGACGGTATTTGATGCCAGAGGGCAATGGCTGGAAGGAAGTGGCAAGATTGCCCGGGAGAACAGTAAAGTTTTAATGGTGATCCATTCACCAGGCGAGCCAGCTGAGCGGAATATAGAAGCGTTACGTACGCGGTATAAACAGCAGTTTCAGCAGGAGTCTGTGATGCGGGTAGACTCACCCGTCTGCGTAGCGTTCTGAACAAGCCCGGCGCTTAGCCGGGCTGTGGGGTTATAACACCAGTCCGGCAAACGCGGCTGAAAGCAGGCTAACCAGCGTGGATCCGTAGACCAGCTTCAGGCCATACCGTGAAACCACATTGCCCTGCTGTTCGTTCAGACCCTTTATCGCACCCGCCACAATGCCGATTGAGGCGAAGTTGGCGAAGGAAACCAGGAACACCGAGAGGATGCCTAATCCCCGCGGGGAAAGGTCGGCCGCAATTTTCTTCAGCTCGATCATGGCGACAAACTCATTAGCCACCAGCTTGGTGGCCATGATGCTGGCAGCGCGCAGCGCATCCGGGGCGGGAATACCAATCAGCCAGGCAAACGGCCAGAAGAGATAGCCCAGAATCTGCTGGAAACTGATGCCGAACAGGCTGGAGAAGAGAGCGTTAACGGCGGCAATCAGGGCGATAAAGCCAATCAGCATCGCCATAATAATCATCGCGACTTTAAAGCCTGCCAGAATGTACTCCCCCAGCATTTCAAAGAAGCTCTGATCTTCATGCAGCTTTTCCAGTCTGATTTCCGGTTCGTCGCCCGGCATGGTGGGATTAATAATCGACAGGATAATGAAGGTGCTGAACATATTCAGCAGCAGCGCGGCGACCACATAGCGCGGCTCAATCATTGACATATACGCCCCCACAATCGACAGCGATACCGTAGACATCGCCGCCGCCGCCATGGAATAGAGACGGCGCTCAGAGATATCAGCAAGAATACCTTTATAAGCGATAAAGTTTTCTGACTGGCCCAGAATGAGCGTACTGACGGCGTTAAAGGACTCAAGTTTTCCCATGCCATTTACCTTAGAGAGAAGGGTGCCCACCAGGCGGATTAGCAGTGGCAAAATGCGCAAATGCTGCAAAATACCGATCAGCGCCGAAATAAAGATGATCGGGCAAAGCACGCCCAGGAAGATGAACGCCAGTCCCTGGCTGGCCATGCCGCCGAATACAAATTCCGATCCCTGTCCGGCAAATTTCAACAGCGTTTCGAAGAAGCCGGAAACTGCCGTCACCACCGAGAGGCCGCTGGTTGCATGCAGGAAGAAATAGGCCAGAGCAGCTTCAATCACTATCAGCTGAAGAATGACCCGAGGGCGAATTTTTTTACGATCGTGGCTGAACAGCAACGCCAGGCAAAAGATGACCGCGAGGGCCAGAATAAAATGAAGTACTTCCATATCAGCGATGTCCGGCAGAGCAAAGAAAGAGGGCTGCATTTAGCCACAACTCAGGGTTCATTTCATCCTGCCTTGCGCTATCTTGCTGATTTCCTCATTACATTGCCGACAGCGGCATAAGAAACGCCGCCGGCAGCAGCCGGGCATAGGCATTCGGCGGTGAAATCCGTATAATGCGCAGCCAATCAAGTTTTGCAAGCCGGAGAGAAACCATGCGTCCAGCAGGCCGTAGCGCTCAACAAGTGCGTCCCGTCACACTGACCCGTCACTACACCAAACATGCTGAAGGTTCAGTTCTGGTTGAATTCGGTGATACCAAAGTTCTTTGTACCGCCACTATTGAAGAGGGCGTGCCGCGTTTTCTCAAAGGCCAGGGCCAGGGCTGGGTAACCGCTGAATATGGTATGTTGCCGCGCGCAACCCACAGCCGTAACGCCCGCGAAGCCGCAAAAGGCAAGCAGGGTGGCCGCACGCTGGAAATTCAGCGCCTGATTGCCCGCTCGCTGCGTGCCGCGCTGGATTTAAAAGCGCTGGGTGAATTTACCATCACCCTGGACTGCGACGTGCTGCAGGCAGATGGCGGAACCCGTACCGCTTCTATCACCGGTGCCTGCGTGGCGCTGGCCGATGCGCTGAACCATCTGGTGGCGATTGGCAAACTGAAAGCGAACCCGATGAAGGGAATGGTCGCAGCGATTTCCGTTGGTATCGTCAATGGTGAAGCGCTCTGCGATCTGGAGTATGTTGAAGACTCTGCTGCAGAGACCGACATGAATGTGGTTATGACCGAAGATGGCCGCATGATTGAAGTGCAGGGAACGGCTGAAGGCGAGCCGTTCAGCCACGATGAGCTGCTTCAGCTGCTGGCGCTGGCGCGGGGAGGGATTGACTCCCTGATCCTGGCGCAGAAAGCAGCGCTGAAAGAGTAAATATTTCCAGGCGACCGCAGAGTCGCCTTTTTTATGACAAGCAGAGGATCAAAAGATGAAAGCCTGGCAGCGCCAATTTATCGAATTCGCCATCAACAAGCAGGTGCTGAAGTTTGGTGAGTTCACGCTGAAATCAGGGCGTACCAGCCCTTATTTCTTTAATGCTGGTCTGTTTAACACCGGCCGCGATTTGGCGTTACTGGGACGGTTCTATGCCCAGGCGCTGGTAGATTCAGGTATCGATTTCGATTTACTCTTCGGTCCGGCCTATAAAGGCATTCCCATTGCGACCACCACCGCCGTGGCGCTGGCCGATCATCATGACCGCGATGTGCCTTACTGTTTCAACCGCAAGGAAGCGAAAGATCACGGTGAGGGCGGCACGCTGGTCGGCAGTCCGCTGCAGGGGCGCATTATGCTGGTGGATGATGTGATCACTGCTGGCACGGCTATCCGCGAATCAATGGAGATTATCTCTGCGAATAATGCCACGCTGGCTGGCGTGCTGATCTCCCTCGACCGCCAGGAGCGTGGGCGCGGTCAGGAGTCTGCCATTCAGGAAGTTGAGCGGGATTATGGCTGTAAGGTGATCTCGATTATCACCCTGAACGATCTGGTTACCTGGCTGGAAGAGAAGCCTGAACTGGCCGACCGGCTGATCACCGTGCAGGCGTACCGCAAAGAGTATGGCATTTAAGCTTGCTGCGGGTCACTCTCTGACCCGCTTTTTGCTATACCAGTTGTGAGGCCAGCAACGGCCAGCGGGTCTCAAATTCAACAGTGGGACGGTAGCGGAATCCTGAGCGCACAAAGCGTGAGAGAAGTCCTTCACAGAAGGCGAGTAGCTGGCTCGCTAAAAGCGCCTCATCAGTGGTGAACCCTTCTCCTTCCCGCATTTTCTGTTCGCGCAATACCTGGCGAAGCTGCACCTCAATGCGCTCAAACAGCTGATTGATTCTGCCCTGCAGGCGATCCTGCTCAAACATCAGGGCGTGACCGGTCAGGATGCGCGTTAAACCCGGATTACGCTCACCAAAGCCCAGAATTAACTGGATGATCAGACGCAGACGCGGCAGCGTCTCTTTTTCGTCTTTTAAAATCAGATTGATGCGCGTAATCAGGCTGTCTTCAATAAACTCAATCAGGCTGTCAAACATCCTGGTTTTACTGGGAAAATGCCGGTAAAGCGCGGCCTCTGATACCCCTACGCTTGCGGCCAGCTTAGCTGTGGTAATACGCTGACTGCCATCGCTTGATTCCAGCATCTGCGCCAGAGCCTGCAATATTTCTTCGCGACGATTCCTTTTCGCACTCTTTTTCTCTGCCATGTCCTGAAAGACCCCTGAAATATCACCTTGAACGGGCAGATGCCCACGCAACGTCCGCGAACATTGCGTTCGCGGAGGAAAATAAGGATAGGTAAAACGCTATTTATCGGTAGGGTAGCCGTTACTGGCGGCCCGAATGACCAAAGCCGCCCTCTCCGCGGTCGCTGGTATCAAACTCTTCGACAAGATTGAATTCAGCCTGAACGACCGGCACAAAGACCATCTGCGCAATACGCTCGCCCGGTTCAATGTTGAAGGCTTGCTGGCTACGGTTCCAGACAGAAACCATTAATTGACCCTGATAGTCAGAATCGATTAAACCCACCAGATTGCCCAGCACCACGCCATGTTTATGGCCAAGACCCGAGCGGGGAAGGAGCACCGCGGCCAGCTGCGGATCGCCAATATGGATGGCCAGGCCAGTAGGAACCAGCGTGGTTGCACCAGGCGCCAGAAGCAGGGCTTCATCCAGGCATGCACGCAGGTCAAGGCCCGCCGATCCTGAGGTCGCATAAGTTGGTAAGGGGAACTCTTTACCTACACGCGCATCCAGAATCTTAACGTCGATTTTTTTCATCATAACGGCTGACTATCTCGTCTAGTAACTGTTGGCCAAGGAGTGACTTATCGCTGAGCGGTAAGGCTTTCTCTCCTTCCTGCCAAAAAAGGTGCAGGGCATTGGTATCGCTGTTGAAACCCTGCCCGGCTTTCGAAACATCGTTAGCGCAGATTAAATCCAGGTTTTTACGTACCCGTTTTTGTTGTGCGTATTCTTCCACATTCTGGGTTTCTGCCGCAAATCCCACCACATAGGGTCGATTCTCAACAAGGTGACCCACCCCGGCGACAATATCGGGGTTTTTTACCATTTTGAGGGTGACTTCATCACCCTGTTTTTTTATTTTTTCAGCGGCTATCTCAGCGGAACGATAATCCGCAACGGCTGCGGCTGCGATAAAAATATGCTGCTGAGCGATGGTGTTCATTACTGCCTGCTGCATCTCCAGGCCAGTATTCACATCAATGCGTTTCACCCACGCAGGCGTCGCTAACGTTACAGGCCCACTGACCAGCGTTACGTTCGCGCCTCGTTTTGCCGCCGCTGCGGCAATGGCGTAACCCATCTTACCTGAGCTATGGTTGGTAATGAACCGCACGGGGTCGAGCGCCTCGCGGGTTGGGCCGGCCGTGATCATAATATTAAGATGTTTCAGATCGTTGACGGGTGAAGCCCAGGCTACTGCGGCATCTACAATTGCCAGCGGATCTAACATTCTGCCCGGGCCGATATCACCACACGCCTGGCTACCGCTGTCCGGTCCCCACAGCATCACGCCCCGTTCCGAAAGCAGCCTTAAATTATGCTGAGTAGGCGCAGCCCGGTACATCTGCTGATTCATCGCGGGCACCACGGCGATGGGCGCAGGCGTTGCCAGGCAAATCGTGGTGACCAGATCGTTTGCCATCCCCGCCGTAACCCGTGCAATGAGATCGGCGGTAGCGGGTGCCAGGATTACCAGGTCGGCCCATTTTCCTAACTCGATATGGCCCATTGCGGCTTCGGCTGCCGGGTCGAGAAGGTCATCCGAGACGGGATAACCGGACACGGCTTGCAGGCTGAGAGGCGTAATAAAAGCTTTTGCCGCCTCGGTCATGACCACACGGACCTCAGCCCCGCGGTCACGCAGCCGCCTGACCAGCTCCGGTGCTTTGTAGGCCGCAATGCCTCCGCTGACGCCCAGAACAATATGTTTGCCGGTTAATCCCATCATGATGCTCGCCTTATAAAGTCAGACTGGCTATTCGCCGCCACTATGGCGCTATTTTATCATACTCATCCACGGGTGCCTGTTAGCACAACGTTGTCTTTGCGAAGCCACTCGCGGAGTCAGGCTGGAGGGGTAGATAAGTACTGTATATAATGCCATGCTTTTGGGGGCGGAGAAAGGAGAGATGCAGATGGAAACGCAATGGAAAGATGCACCACCCAGAGAAAAATTACTGGCAAAGGGCGCCGCTGACTTGAGCGATGCTGAACTGCTGGCCCTTTTTTTACGCACGGGGTCGGGCGGATTACATGTGATGGCACTGGCCCAGCAGCTGCTTGACCATTTCGGATCGCTCTATCAGTTAATGACGGCAGAAAGGGCAGCGTTTAACGATATCAAAGGCATTGGTCATGCCAAATATGCCCAGCTGAGTGCCATCGTAGAGTTAGCCCGGCGTTTTTTTACCTGCACGCAGGCGCAGGAAAACCCGGTAGCTGCGAGCACAACCGAGATGCTTTACTATTTTCACAGCCAGCTGGCGCACCGTGAGCGCGAAATTTTTATGGTGCTGTTTTTAAATAATCAGCATCGCATTATTCACTCCTGCGAGATGTTTGCCGGAACGGTGAACTGCGTGGAGGTGCATCCCAGGGAAATTGTGAAGGCAGCACTGAAGCATAACGCCGCCGCGCTGGTTCTGGCACACAACCATCCTTCCGGCAATGCCAAACCCAGCAAAGCTGACCACGCGGTGACGCAGCAAATCATCGCCGCCTGCCAGTTGCTGAATATTCAGGTGCTGGACCATATCGTCATCGGGCGCGGGGAATCGGTTTCTTTTGCCGAAAGAGGGTGGATATAGCCCATCAGGATTGGCGGTTTGCGGCTTTTTTACCCCATCGGGGACATAATAAATTGTTCAAATGAAGCAATTTTGCACGATCCAAAGGGATCTTTATCTGTTCGGGACTTGAGCACCGGCGGCTCAGGGCGTATACTACGCCACCTTTGAGAATCTCGGGTTTGGCGTATGGGCCTGCTCAGCGGGTTCACATAGAACTCGCCTGGATGGGCTAAGAGCCTGACGAGGCGGCCAAAACCTTATTTTTAAAGCTCGAGCTGATTTGATTTTTGGAGAATAGACATGTCACGAGTCTGCCAAGTAACTGGCAAGCGTCCGGTAACGGGTAACAACCGTTCCCACGCAATGAACGCGACGAAACGCCGTTTCCTGCCGAACCTGCACTCTCACCGTTTTTGGGTTGAGAGCGAAAAGCGCTTCGTTACACTGCGCGTCACTGCCAAAGGCATGCGCGTAATTGATAAAAAGGGTATTGAGACGGTCCTGGCCGATCTGCGTACCCGCGGTGAGAAGTACTAAGGTAAGGAACTGAAACATGGCTAAAGGTATTCGTGAGAAGATCAAGCTGGTTTCTTCTGCTGGTACAGGTCACTTCTATACCACCACGAAGAACAAACGTACTAAGCCGGAAAAACTGGAACTGAAGAAATTCGATCCAGTTGTCCGCCAGCACGTGATCTATAAAGAAGCTAAAATCAAGTAATTGATTTCAGTGGATGAAAAACCCGGCTCCGGCCGGGTTTTTTGTTTTTACAGGAAAAGGGTCCTTCACGGGAGGCGAGAAAATGCCGGAATTACCAGAAGTTGAAACCAGTCGCCGTGGCATTGAGCCCCATCTGGTGGGCGCGACTATTCTTCATGCTATCGTCCGAAATGACCGCCTGCGTTGGCCGGTCTCCCACGAAATTCACAGCCTCAGCGATCAACCAGTGCTTAGCGTACAGCGCCGGGCAAAGTATCTGCTGATTGAACTGCCCCATGGCTGGATAATTATCCATCTTGGTATGTCAGGAAGCCTGCGGGTGCTGCCGGAAGAGCTGCCGCCAGCGAAACATGACCACGTTGATCTGGTAATGAGTAACGGCAAGATATTACGCTATACCGACCCCAGACGTTTCGGTGCCTGGCTATGGAGCACGGATCTCGCGGCCAGTAATGTACTGGCGCATCTCGGCCCCGAACCGCTCAGCGAGGCCTTCTCGGCAGAATATCTTTTTGAGAAATCGCGGAACAAGCGGACGCCGGTAAAACCCTGGCTGATGGATAATAAACTGGTGGTGGGTGTCGGCAACATCTATGCCAGCGAATCCCTGTTTGCCGCCGGGATCCTGCCCGATCGTCCGGCCATGGCCTTAACGCAGGCAGAAGCCGGGCTGCTGGTAGATACCATCAAGGCGGTGCTGTTACGCTCTATTGAGCAGGGCGGGACAACGCTACGTGACTTCCTGCAAACAGACGGGAAACCCGGCTATTTTGCGCAGGAGCTGCAGGTATATGGACGGGCAGGTGAGCCCTGTCGGGTCTGTTCAACGCCAATTCAAAGCGCCAGACATGCCCAGCGCAGCACCTTTTACTGTCCGCTCTGCCAGAAATAACTGCGTGTCGGGGTTAAAGCTTCGCCAGTAAAGCCGTATGCACAACCGGCGGCAGGAAGGCGCTGACATCACCCTGATGGCGCGCCACTTCCTTCACCAGCGAAGAGGAGATAAACGAATATTGTCCGGAAGGCATCAGGAAGACGCTTTCAAGCTCCGGCAACAGATGGCGGTTCATCTGCGCCAGCTGCATCTCATATTCAAAGTCGGAAACGGCTCTGAGCCCCCGGATCAGCACGTTGGCTTGCCTGTCGCGGGCGAAATTCGCCATCAGATCGCTGAACCCCACGACCTCAACATTCGGAAGGTGAGCAACCACCTCTTTTGCCAGCGCTACGCGCTCTTCAAGTGAGAACATCGGTTTTTTGCTGGGGCTGGCGGCCACAGCCAGAACGATCCGATCAAACATCAATGCTGCGCGCGTCACGATATCAAGATGGCCATTCGTCATCGGGTCGAAGGTGCCGGGATAGATCGCTTTGGTGTTCATAGACCGCCTTTGCCGGAAGCGTGAGAGTGGTTCAGCGCCCAGAGCGCTGCATACTTATTAAAGGTGTACTGTGCATTGACCACCGCCAGAAGCCAGCCCTGCTTACCATCAAGAAAGCCTGCCCTCAGCACCAGCGTTTTGAAAAACGCGCCGAAAGTGTGTGCGAAAATAGAGAATATCCCGCAACGTTTACCCTGATGATGGCGCTGTTTAGCCCAGGCCTCTGCATAGGCAAACTGCTTCCACTGAAAGGCGGAAAAGTCCCGACAGGTCAGATGGAGGAGGTCCCCTTTCAGCGGCGTAACCTTCGCGCCCCGGGTTTCCAGCGATTCATGCACCTGATGGTCGTTGTAGTGATAGCTGGCGGGATAGAGGCGGGTGACGCGGTCAGGATACCAGCCGCTGTGGCGCATAAAGCGGCCAAGGAACAGGTTGCGCCGGCCCAGACTGTACACGGCTGCGGAAGCAGGACGCGCCAGCACCGCCTCAACAGAGGCACGCAGCTGCGGCGTCACCCGCTCATCGGTATCGATCATCAAAATCATGGCGTGGCTGGCGTAACTTTGCGCCAGCTGACGCTGTCTGCCGTAGCCATGCCATTCGGTAGAGTGGAAGACCTTAGCCCCATGCCGTTCTGCTATCTGTGGCGTGCCGTCACTGCTGCCTGAGTCCAGCAGGATAATTTCATCGGCCCAGCTGACGGACTCCAGACATTCTGGCAAAAGGTCGGCCGCGTTTTTGGCGATCAGCACCACCGATAAGGGCTGAGAAGACATTAGTGATTCCGCTGTGGCAGATGAGGTTCGAGTAACTGTAGCAGACGCTGCAGCGCCCCCTGATTCTGATGAAGCACTTCTACAGCATGACGGCCGTAATAGAGGCGGTAATCTTCATCAGTCAGCAGGGTGCCAATCTCTTTATCCAGCGAGTCGGCATCCGTCACGGTAATTAATCCGTCCGCCTGCGACAGCTTGGCACAGATATCTTTGAAGTTGAACGTATGTGGCCCCATCAGAACAGGAATGGCATGCGCGGCGGCTTCCAGAGGATTATGGCCTCCCCGTTCAACCAGGCTGCCGCCAACAAAGGCCACATCGGCAATCCCGTAGAGTAACATCAGCTCGCCCATTGTATCGCCAATCACCACCTGCGTGCTGCCGGAAGGGATCTCGCCGCTGCTGCGCAGGGTGTAACTGAAACCCGCTTTCTGCGTCATTTCGCGGGCAGTAGAGAACCGTTCAGGATGACGAGGCACCAGAATAAGCAGCAGACTTGGGAAACGGGCCAGCAGCTTGCGGTGCGCTTCCAGAATAATGCTCTCTTCACCCTCGTGCGTGCTGGTGGCGATCCATACCGGACGGCGGGGCGCCCACTGACGCCGCAGCGTGATGGCGCGGGCGGCCAGCTCCGGCGTAACAGAGATGTCGAACTTCAGGCTACCGGTGACGGTGAGCTGGGAACGCTTCAGGCCAAGGCTGATAAAGCGCTCACCATCTTCCTCATTTTGTGCCGCAATAAGCGTAATGCGTTGCAGCAGCTGCTGCATAAATTTTCCAAGCTTTTTATAGCCTTTGGCCGAACGCGCCGACAAACGGGCATTGGCAATCACCAGCGGGATCTTACGCTGGTGCAGCAGCGCAATCATGTTTGGCCAGAGCTCGGTTTCCATGATGATCACTAGACGAGGGTTCACATTATCCAGAAAACGGTTCATGGAGCCCGGCAGATCGTAGGGCAGATAAACATGGTGCACATCTTTGCCGAAGGCGGAAGCGGCACGCTCCGATCCCGTCGGCGTCATGGTAGTGACGGTGATAGGCATAGCGGGATAACGATGGCGTAACGCCCTCACCAGTGGCACTGCGGCCAGCGTCTCGCCAACGGAAACAGAGTGCAGCAAAATACCGTCTGGTTTTACTTTGCCTGCACAGTAGCCATAGCGCTCTGCCCAGCGTTTGCGGTAGGCGGGAGCCTTCCGGCCGCGGAGCCAGAGTCGGAGCCAAATCAGCGGCTGAATGAGATAGAGCAGAACGGTATAAAGTGTTGTCATCACAATGTTTATTAAGTGCGGAGACTTGCGCCAAAAATGCCGAAACAATAGGGCATGTTAGCAGATAAGTCGTTCACGCTCACACTTCTTATCGGGGCCGCTGTAACACTTGTTGATACAGCGCATGAAGTTGGCTGGCAAGCTGCTGTGGTGTACAGGGCAGAATGCGTTGACGGGCCAGATCGCCCATTCTGCTGTCCATCGTGCGCAGCGGAATGGCATCGGCTGCCGCAGTCAGCGCGGGAATATCCAGCGCATCACAGACAAATCCCTGCTGCCCCTGCACAATAAATTCTGCGCCGCCGCAGGTGAAACTGGTGATCACCGGCAGGCCGCACGCCATCGCTTCCAGAATCACGTTCGGGAAAGGATCGTACAGCGTCGGCAACAGCAGCCCATCCGCCGCATGATAGAAGGGGATGACGTTGTTCTGTACGCCAACAAAGTGTACGCGGCTTTCGCATCCCAGGCTCCGCGCAAGGTCAGCATAGTGTGACTGTTGCTTATCCTGACCCACCACCAGCAGGTGCGCATCGGTAGCGGCAACGGCAGTAATACTGGCTTTTAACCCTTTACGTTCAAAACCAGATCCGACGTAAATCAGGACCCGGATGTTGGCGGGAAGGTTCAGTTTTTCACGGGATTGCTGACGTTCTGCTGCTGTTGCAGGCTGAAAGCGTTGTGCATCAATGGCGTTATAGATAACCGCGAACTTCTCCTCCGGTACCTGAAAGCAGCGCATGATGTCGTTCTTCACCATCAGCGAATTACAGATAATTTTCTTAAGCGAGTCAGAGCGGAACATCTCCTCTTCCACCGCCATCACATAGCGATGATAACCGCTGAAGTGAGTAAGCAGGCGCTGAAAAGGGGGAACAATACGTGCGCGCTGTTCCAGCCAGACGCGATGAACCCCATCGCCTGCCCGAAAAATATCACAACCCGCAATGCGTTCATGACTCTGAACGATATCAAAATTCTCACGCTGCCAGCAGGCACGAGCCGCCTCTGCGAAGCCGCGTTCACGAGAAATCCGCCCCCATTTTTTGGGGTTACAGATGTGCAGATGCCAGTCTGGTTTTGGCTCACCCTGCCAGCTACGGGTAATGATGTTCAGTTCCAGCCGCTCATCGTCCAGCGCTTCAAGCGCGCGTGAGATAAACCGTTCGGCGCCGCCGTCGGGGCGATATTTCTGGCGCACAATAGCCAGTCTGACCTTACTCATCCAGATAGCTCCTGGCGGCTTTTACCACCTCTTCCAGTGGAATAGCGGAGAGATAACGCGTGGTTGTTTTGGTATCAATGCTGTCCGGTGAAGGCAAAGGTGCATAGTCCCCGGCCCAGATCACCTTGTTATTTTCGCCCCATGGACGCCACTGTTTCAGCTTGGTGGGGCCGAATAACGCAATACAAGGCGTATCCAGTGCAGCAGCCATATGCATCGGCGCCGAATCGACGCCGATAAACAGGCGGGCATGGTCTATCAGCGCGGCCAACTGCGTCAGGGTCAGCTGACCTGCCAGAGAGATAACCCGACGGTTCTGACATAATGAGAGGATATGATCGATCATCGCCCGCTCTTTTTTATCGGGCGCGGCGGTCAGCACAATATCATACTCATCAGAGGCGAGATGGTCTGTCAGCGCGGCCATTTTGTCATCTTCCCAGCACTTGAAAAGCCAGCGTGAGGTTGGCTGCAGGACAATATAGGGCCTGGGGGAAGTCTGGTGCTCTGCAAGCTTTGTCCGGGTGATATGCCAGTCATTCTCGCTGTAATGCATGGCGGCCGGAATGCCCTCAATGGGGATATTCAGCGGCTTAAGCGCCGTGAGGTTCTGCTCCGCCGTATGCAGGCTTCCATGCTGTGCCGTAGAGACGCGATGGGTATGCGCCAGCCGCCAGAACACGTTTTTGCGCTTGTTAAAATCAAACCCGATTCGCATTTTGGCCCCGGAAAGCAGGGTAAGGAGGGCGCTTCGCCATTGATCGGCAAGGTTAATGACCAGATCGTAATGGCACTGGCGCACAGAATTTGCCAGCGCTACTTCATGCCTGATGTGTTGCCACACGCCCTCTTTTTTCCAACCCCGGTCGATAAAATGAATCTGGCGGATGTCCGGATGAGCCTGCAGCATCGGTCGGGTTTCTTTATACAAAAGAACATCAATGCTGGCCTGAGGATACTGCCGGCGAAGAGCATGTATCACCGGCGTCGTGAGCAGCATGTCGCCGTGGTGGCGCAGCTTTATCAGCAGGATGTTCTGTGGCGTAAACGCAGAGGGCGATTGAAGAGTAGCCATACTCAGAAGGTCTCGAAGTCAAGTGGACCGATTGTAAGGGAAACCCTGCTAAGGGGAAAGTGAGTGAGCTTAACCATTAAGCTTTCCGCCAGCGATAAATGCGGCTCAGCCAGAGCAACAGCTGATACCACTGACGAGCGCCACGCGCGTTGCGCATCATTCTGCGCGGCGTTTTGCTGGTAATCAGGTCGGAGATCATCGCCTGTCGCGCATCAGCCTCAGGCTCACGACGGATAGAATGGCACACCGTCAGCGCTTCTTTCGTCACCTGCCGGTAGATAGAGGGAGCAATCTTCACCCTGTTTTTGTAGCGAAGGTTAATCTCATCCAGCATGCGGGCAATTTTAAGGTAATGGCGCTGATACTCGACGTTACGCATGCCGGTGCGTTTCTGATTGCTGATCGACTGGTCGTGAACATAATAGCGATACATCACCTCGTCGGTATAACGTACCCGACGGGCGTTCAGCATCAGCTCGGTTGTCCAGGGGATATCCTGATGATGCAGACCGGGCTCGAACAGTAAGTTGAGTTCTTCAATCAGCGCCCGGCGGTAGATGCCCAGCCAGACCACATGCAGATAACGATTAGTGGCTAGCGCTTTGCCCAGCCATTCGGCACCGCTCAGCACCGGGGTGGATTGCAGACGGTCAGTGGGGATCAAAGGTTTGGCATTATCACCGCCCCAAAAGACGCGCTCGGCATTGCACTGTGCCACATCCAGATCGTCCTGACGGGCCATGGCCATCAGCTTGCTGTACATCTCCGGGGCGAGTTTGTCGTCGGCATCGGGGAAGGTGACATACTGACCTTTAGCGACCGCCAGCCCGGCATTACGCGCCCGGGATACGCCGCCATTCTGCTGGTCGATGACCTGAATATGCGCATGCTCAGCGGCATAACGGTGCGCCATCGCGGCAGACTCATCCGTTGAGCCATCATTAACAATAATGATTTCAATAGATTGCAGCGTCTGCGACAGCAATGAGGCCATAAAAGGCTCGAAGCTTGTCCCGGCGTTGTACATGGGAATAATCACGCTCAGCTCAGGGGCTGAGGCTTCAGGATGCAGCATCATACTCAGGGTAAAGTCTCTTGAATCAAATGAGGCTTACGCGCACAGATAAAGTTATAAATATCATCCAGCTTGCGTTCATCAAGCTCAAAAAGCTGTTCAGCGGGATGACTAAATTTGTAGGGCGCATAGAAAATAAACGAGCTGGGTGCGATATGGTTAGGGCCGATCAGTAAAACATCGCCCAGTGGGCGCTGTTCTTCTACGCTACAAGGCCCATAAATCAAAATAATCGGCACATTTTGCGAGTCGGCTATATAAACATTGCCGGAATCTGACGCCACATAAAAGTCCATCTGGCTGATAGCATAAGGTAATCCCTCCAGGGAGACCCTGCCTATCAGGTTGACCAGATTATCGCGCTCACCTGTCACCTTATTGAGCTCATTTAAATGGTTAAGTTCATTCGGTGCGCCAAAAACATAGAACTGGCAGGGCAGTTCACTCAGGCGGTCAAACAATCTTTTCCAGATAACGGGCGGGATGGTCTTGGCCTGATTGCCTGCGGAGATACTGATGCCGATTTTGATTTTGTCGGTGATAAAGAGCTCTTCCGGCGCATCCGCAGGCTTCAGCAGAGGCTGCGTGGCGTGCTTAGGGTAACTCTCTTTAGTCAGCGACCGGTCCGCCAGCTTCAGATAATTCTCCAGCGTTAAGGTCGTTTTCTCATGTTCGACGGTGCCGGTGGCGGTCAGATAAAAAAGTGCCTGATACCACTTGCGGCGATACATAGACAAAAACTGTTTATTGGTCGCGTTACAGCAGGCGGCATAAAAAAGATTAGCGTTGTTCGGGTGCAGCAGATAAACGTTGTCATATCGGTTCATCAACCTGAACGCTAATTTAAGTTTGTTCAGCGTGCTGGTTTTGTGATCCTCAACGTAGAAGATCTCCTCAATAAAGGCGTCATTGCGAGCCAGCGGCGCAACGGCGCGGCTCAGCAAAGCATCACTCTGCTTAAGATGATGAAGAAGCGGCGTAATATTGACGAAATCGCCAATTTTAGCCGTCTGAATAACCAGATTACGCGTGCCTTTCTGATGCCTGAGCTTCATCAGAAGCTTCAGGGGCAAGATCAGCAAAAATAGCAACACATAATTCACGCTCTCTTCTCCCTGAGCTGGCTCGCCGTGCGGCTTCCCATCATAAAAGGCGGGATCGGGCTTGATGAGTCGTTTAGCAAAGAGCTCAGATAGCCGTTCCTGTAGGTGAGCGTTATCATGGGCTAAAAACCTTAGGCATTAAGTAAAAAAATGGGTTCGGGCTGTCAGTGTCACTGACAGACGGCTTATTCTACCCCTGAAACAGCAGGTCATGCTGAGGACCTTTGTTAATTAACTTTAATTAAATCAAGGTACTGTTTGCATATTGCTTCAATACTGTAAGCGTTCACATCAGGCGTGGACATTTCAGGCGGATGCAGATACACCTCTTTGATAGCGGCCGCCAGTGAATCATCATTCAGTTCTGCCAGCCCCCGGGAGAGCTCGCCGGTAAGAATACTGACCGGGCCGCCCGGGCACTTCGTACTGACCACTGGCGTATGGCAAATCAACGCTTCCACTAACACATTGCCAAACCCTTCACTGTCCGAGCTGACAACCAAAAGTCTGGCGTGCCGGATATAGGGGTAAGGATTGTCAACGAAGCCCTTAAAAATCACCTTGTCGCTGATATTTAATTCCGCTGCCAGCCTCTTTATCGCTGCTGTTACCTCTGGTCTTCCCTGGCCAATCAGCACCAGAGGCGCTTCCAGTCCGCTTTTAGCGTAAGCGCGAAGCAGCCTGTCGTGGCGTTTAGTTGGATGGAAACGTCCCACATGGATAACGTACTCCTGGCCTTCCAGGCTGCAAGGCTCCAGAGATAGTGATTCGATGGCGGCAAAATCGAAGGGATTATAAATGACCTTTTCGCGCTTTGGCTTCACATTAAAAGCGCGCTTGAGATCGTCTACCACATAGCGTGAAACGCCGATGATATTACGCTGCTGATAGATATTGCGCGTTTTGACTGTTTTCAACCACAGCGAAAATCCCGTGCGGCGGGCCAGATAGGAGGCTGAGAAAACGCCGTGCAGGCAATACCAGGTTCGGTGCGGGTTAAGGTGAGGGCAGCGGCGGACAATTCTGTCGGTCTTGTGCAAGTGCGAGACGATCAGGTCATAAGGGCCACCGCTCTGCTCGGCAAGGGTAATTTGCTTATCCAGCTGGACGGCGCGACGGTGCAGTTCGGTGAGTTTCCGCCACGGTTTTTTGCATTTATCCTGTATCACATGATAATCGAGACCGGCCGGAAGCGGATATTCGCACACCGCCCGCAATGAGAATAACGAAACCCGATGTCCGCGCTCAATCAGCCCTTTGGAAAGCGTCAATACCACTTTCTCTGCTCCACCACCGGGCAAGCCATCAATGATCATCAAAATGCGCTTGGACAATTTTTTACCCTTAAACAGAAAACGTGCGTCGGGCGCTATGCCGCCTCGGGTCGCGTATAATCAACCCACCTGCGAAAATCAGGGCGCTGATATGCGCTAACTTATTGTGCTGTTTCTATTAGCTGCCGTTATCTTAGAAAATTAACTGCAAGAGTGCCACAGCTGAATCGGACCCTGCTGGCCTGCGGTAAATCTCTTTGCGTCTCACAGGGCTGCTGCGTAACATAGCCCTGAGCCTATCAGGAGCCTCTACCCGGCATGAACAAACCAGCATTCTTAATCACCATTGATACGGAAGGTGACAACCTTTGGCGTAATCGTACCGGACAGGTTACGACTAAAAATGCGGGTTATCTCGCACGATTCCAGCAACTTTGCGAAAAATATGCTTTTAAGCCTACCTGGCTGACCAATTATGAGATGGCTGTCGATCCGGTCTATCAGGCGTTTGCCCGTGACGTGATTGCCCGTCGTCAGGGAGAGGTGGGAATGCACCTCCACGCCTGGTACAGCCCGCCGGACTATCAACTGACCAGCGATGACTGGCAGTTTCAGCCCTATCTGATCGAATACCCGGTTGAGGAGATGCGCAGGAAGATTGCGTATATGACGCAGCTGCTGGAAGAGACCTTCCAGACCAAAATGGTGAGTCACCGCGCCGGTCGCTGGGCCTTTGATGAGCGCTACGCTAAGTTGCTGATTGAATTCGGCTACAAGGTGGACTGCTCCGTCACGCCGCGCGTGAACTGGCAGTTTTCACCGGGCGCGCCTCAGGGTAAAGGCGGGACAAATTATACCCATTTCCCTGAGCACGCCTATTTCCTTAACGTGGAGGATATTTCCCGTGAAGGAGATTCGCCGCTGCTCGAAGTGCCGATGACCATCCAGTACAAGCACTCAGGTTTGATGAACAGCCTGAAGCAGGGATATGACAAACTCCGTGGTAAGCAACGCTCGCCTTCAGTTCACTGGCTTCGTCCCACCGGAGGCAACGTGCAACAAATGATTGGGGTGGCGGAAAAAACGCTGGCAGGCGGAGCGGACTATGTTGAGTTTATGCTTCACTCCTCCGAATTCATGCCTGACGGCAGCCCGACGTTTAAAAATGAAGCGGATATCGATCGTCTCTACAGCGATCTTGAGCAGCTGTTTAGCTGGTTGCAGAGCCGTACGGTCGGCATGACGCTGGCAGAATATGCGGCAACCAAAGTGCGCCAAAATTCCCCAAGTATTGGATGAGAGTAAAAATGACGATCGGTATCAAGAAGATGGATTTTCGGTCAGCGTTCTATTTCCTGGCGTTGGCCGCTACGCTGTTAACGATTATGGTGACCTTTATTGATGTAAAAGGGGCCAAGGTGCTTTTTTACTGGACCTTTTATTTCTCGCTGGCCGGGATTTTGTCAGACTGGAAAACCTGCGATAAATCAAGACTTTGGTTTATTGGTCTGTTAGCGGCGGTAGGGTTAAGCAAAGTGATCTGGTTTTACTGGGAGTACCTCGGTGACAGCCATTACAACCCTTTCAACGATTATCTGAACTCAGGAAAACGCCTTTTACTGGCCTGCGTTGTCGGTTACTGGCTGTTTTCACAAATGAAAAAACATTCGCTAAAGAGCTTCTGGCTACTGCGTAATGGTTTAATACTGGCCTTTGTTGCCGCCACTCTTTTTGGTTTCTACCAGTATTTCAGCGATATGCATCGGGTGGTATTTGCGCTGGATCGCGCAACAATCTCAGCCTATGGCTACGCTATGCTCTCCACGATGGTGCTGTTTTTACTCGCCTCCGAAAAGCATACCGTTGCAAATATTCTGCTCTGCCTGCTGGTTTTTTGTCTCTCCTATTTCATCCTTGTGCAGACCGGCACCCGAAATATGATGGCCGCCTGGCCGCTTATTATCCTCGTTGTTGGTCTGCTGCAGTTCCGCCACTTTGGCTGGAAATCACTCCTTGCGGTGCTGGCAGCGTTAGCCGTTGTGGTCGGTTTAAGTTATAAACCGATGATTGAGCCTAAACTGAATGCCACGATAAAGGAGTACAACACCTATGTCAGCTCGGACGGCAATAAGTTTGGTTCACTAACCTCGCGGCTGTCGATGTGGAAAGTCGGCGCATATTGTCTCAGCGAAGAGCCATTGGGCATGAAGTCTGAGGATCGTACCGCCTGCTTCCAGCACTATGTTAAAACCCGTCATCAGGAAAAAATCTCTCTGATGTATGAAAAAGTGCATTTGCATAATGAGCTGCTGGAGAGCGCCACGTTACAGGGCATCCAGGGAGCGTTAGTGATCCTGCTCTTTTATATCGCGCTGATTGTGTATGCCTGCCGTACGCGTAATGCCATGCTGCTGGCGGTGATGCTGGGCATCGTCGTGAGTGGGTTAACCGATGTGGTATTCATTAGCCGTGAACTGACCGTGTGTGTGGCGCTGATGCTGCTGGTGTGCGAGATGTTGAACACGCTGAAAATAGCCCCGGTCAGAAGCCAGCCAGACTGACACCCTCCGGGGTCTTCAAAGGCCCCGTTTACGTACCTTCAGCATTTTTCGTTTGTAGCTTAACCTGACCTTTCGGTGCAGAAGAAACTGAATCAGGTTCGTCTGGCCGATGCGTTCCCTGACAATCGCACCCTGCTCTGTTCCGCGCAAAGCGTCATGATAGCGATTGGCGATATCGATCCAGTGGCAGGTGATAAGCGGTGAAAAATGCGCAGGCAGGACCCTGTCCATCTGCTGCGTGGCGGCGATCAGACAGGCAATTTTCGGCTCGTCAATCGCGGATGAAAGGCTGGTGGCATGCTTGCGATAGAGATAAAAACCGCGATCGGAAAACAGCGTTTTCTGGCTTTGCGTCAGCAACAGTGGAAACAGCCAGGTATCCTCATAACAGATAAAATCGGGAAACGCGTGCGCCTGCAGCAGAGCGCGCGAGAAAAACTGGCCGATGAAATGTGCCTGATAATCCCGGTGGATCAGAAAGCGTTCAATGGCCTGATGCTGGGTCAGTTCCTCAGGCTCGGCGCTCTGCCACCGTGGCTCCGGCGTATGCTCACGGACTTCAATAATTTTGCTGAGAAGGATGCCCGGCTTGTGAACGCTCAGGGTATCGAGCCTTTCATGCAGCGCGCCGGGCAGAAGCCGATCGTCACTGTCCACCATCAGGATATAGTCCCCTGAGGCCAGCTGCACCGCGTGATTACGCGCTTTTCCTACATTGCGGTGCGTGGCGTAAACGTGGCTGAGCCGGGGGAGCCGCCGGGCATAGTTATCGATGATCGCCTGGGTACTGTCGGTTGAGGCATCATTGATGATGATAATCTCCGCCTTCTCCAGCGACTTCCCCAGTGAGGCGATAATGCTCTCCAGCGTGGCAGCAAGAAAACGCTCGCTGTTGTGAGCAGCAATCAAAATGCTTAGCTGGCAGGATGCGTTCATTCGCTGATAACCGCCGGGGGAGTCAGTAACGGCTGGAGCTGCGCCATCACATGTTGAGGAGTGATATCCGCCATATTATTTCCCTGCTCAGGACGCAGCACGCACTGATTTTTGCCATATCCGCCTATCAGCCCCGGATCGGTTGGGCCATAAAGGGTAATATTAGGGCGATCCAGCGCGGCGGTGAGATGGCTCAGGCCGGTATCCACCGACACCACGGCCAGTGCGCCTGCCAGTGTCCGGGCAACCTGCTCCAGGGTCAGTTTGGGCAGGACTTCAACAAACTCGAAGCCTTCTGCCAGCCTGATGGCGCGCTGATGTTCATGTTCAGCACCCCAGGGCAGCTTTATCTTCACGCCACTCTTTGCCAGCAGACCAATCAGCTCACGCCAGTGGCTCTCCGGCCAGTGCTTGGCATCCCGCGTGGTGGCATGCAGGAAGACCAGATACCTGCCTGCGTCCGCTGGCGATTCGCGCTGAAAATGTTGAGCAATAGCGTAGTCACCTTCGCTTTCGGGCAGAGGATAACCCAGGCTTTTTGCAAACAGTTCGCGCGTCCGCTCTACAGCATGCTGCTTTTTGCTGATCTCATGGCGTTTATCGTACCACCAGCTGGCAAAAGGCTCTCTGGCGCTGCGGCTGTCCTGCCCGTGCTTCTCGCCTTTGGCGATACGGGTAACCAGCGCGGCGCTTTTGATCAGGCCCTGTGCATCGATCACCAGATCATACGGGGTGGACTGCACATCGCGTTTAAACAGAAAACGCTCCTCCCGAACTTCACTGCCAAACCAGTGCTTACGCCAGCGGCGGATAGCTACGGGAATGACTCTTGCCACAGCGGGATGCCAGGCGGGGATCTGTGCAAATCCCTCTTCAACCACCCAGTCGAAACGGATGCCGGGAATAGCTCTCATCGCATCGGTCAGCGCAGGCAGCGTGTGTAACACATCGCCCATTGATGAGGTTTTAACAATCAGGACGTGCATGGTTTCTCCTGGCTTTCACCCAACAGGGTGTTCAGCTCGGCAATCACGCGCTCAGGTTTAATATCTATCAGGCTCTGATGGTAGCCCTCTGCTGCCTCGCCTTTACGCACCTTGTGATAACCGGTGATCAGGCGGATAACGCGCGCTTTCTCCGACAGCGGTGGCGTAAAGTCAGGGCTGCTGGGGCCATAAAGCGCAACCAGCGGACGGTCCAGCGCCGCAGCGATATGCATCAGGCCAGAATCGTTACTCACCACGGCACGGCAGTGCGCCAGCAGGATGACAGCCTGTTCCAGCTGTGTTTCCCCCGCCAGATTGCGGCACTGCGCGCGTGACTCTGGATGCAGGCTTTGCAGGATCTGTTCGCCCGTCTCTTTGTCCTTTGCCGAACCGAACAGGGCAATCTGATAGCCGTTGTCGATCAGCTGCTGCGCCAGGGCGGCATAATGATAATGCGGCCAGCGTTTAGCGGGACCGAATTCTGCGCCAGGGCAGAAACCGATAACCGGCCATTGTTCAGACAAACCAAACGCTTTCGCAACGACCAGCTTCTCTTCTTCTGCAACCTGTAACTTTGGCCACAGTAGCGGCTGAGGGAGATCTGCTGCGCGGGCAAAACGCTGCTTGTCATAAGCCAGCGCCACATAGCGTTCGACCATCAGCGGCCAGGCGGCTTTGTCCAGCACCCGCACGTCATTCAGCAGGCCGTAGCGCATCTCGCCCCGCCAGCCGGTGCGCGTTTTGATATCGGCAAAAAAGGGCACCAGCGCGGACTTAAAGGAGTTCGGCAGAACATAAGCTCTGTCGTACCCCTTACTGCGCAGCGCCTTGCCCAAACGCCGCCGTTCGCCCAGCTGCAGCGCGCCGTGCCCAAGCGGCATCGCCAGCGCTTCATTGACTTCAGGCATACGCGACAGCAGAGGACGGCACCACGCGGGCGCCATCACATCAATCACGGCGTCAGGTTCTGCGGCCTTCAGCGTGCGATAGAGACTCTGCGACATCATCATATCGCCAACCCAGGAGGGGCCGATTACCAGAATTTTCATTGCCGTGTCCCGTTACGCGTTACGGTTCAGCCATGCCATATATTCCGCTACGCCTTCTGCCACCGTTTTGAACGGTTTGTCATAGCCGGCGGCACGGAGTTTGGTCTGATCGGCCAGGGTATAAGCCTGATAACGGCCTTTGAGTTTTTCCGGGAAAGGAATGTATTCGATTTCCCCTCTCTGATGGAATTTGAGGGCGGCGTCAGCCACTTCCTGGAAGGATTCCGCGCGACCTGTACCGCAGTTAAAGATGCCGGAAACGTTGTTTTCCCAGAACCACAGGTTAACGGCAGCGACATCCTCAACGTAGATAAAGTCGCGCTTGAAGCCGTCGCTGCCTTCAAACAGCTTCGGGTTCTCGCCATTATTCAACTGGGTGTTGAGATGGAAAGCCACGCTGGCCATGCTGCCTTTATGCCCTTCACGGGGACCATAGACGTTGAAGTAACGGAAACCACACACCTGCGAGCCCGCCTCTGGCAGGATCTGACGCACATAGTGGTCAAACAGCATTTTGGAGTAGCCGTAAACGTTCAGCGGCTCTTCATACTGACGCTCTTCGATGAAATTGTCGTTACGACCGCCGTAGGTAGCAGCAGAGGAGGCGTACAGGAACGGGATTTCGTGCTCAAGGCAATAGTGCAGCAGCTCTTTGGAGTACTGATAGTTGTTATCCATCATGTACTTGCCATCCCACTCGGTAGTGGATGAACAGGCGCCTTCGTGGAAGATCGCTTCGATATCGCCGAGATCTTCATCCGCCAGGATGCTGATCAGAAAGTCTTCTTTATCCATATAATCGGCGATATCTAAATCCACCAGATTGGCAAATTTGGTGCCGTCTTTCAGGTTGTCGACCACCAGAATGTCAGTATGGCCTTTGTCATTCAGCGCTTTGATAATGTTGCTGCCAATAAATCCTGCGCCGCCGGTGACGATAATCATGAGCATTAACCTTTAAAGAGGAGGGTGAAACGGGAGGTTTCACACGCTAATGCCTCTTATCATAACATCTCATCTGGTAGCAGGCAGCCAGATGACTCCGTAACGGAATGTAATTCGCAAAAAAGCGCGTTAATTATGCTGCAATAATCACACTACACGATCTGTATCCTCGTCCCTTTCCGTTCCCTTCAGTAAGATATTCCGCTATTCAGCCTGTCCCGGAGTATGAAAATGTCATTGCCATTTTATCAGCAGCTTACGCAACAACTGCGCGAGGTTGAAGAGGAAGGATTGTTCAAAACAGAGCGCCTGATCACTTCTGCTCAGCAGGCCGATATCGCCCTTGAGAGCGGCGGCCATGCGATCAATTTCTGCGCCAATAACTACCTTGGCCTGGCTAATCACCCCGCGCTGATTGCCGCCGCAAAAGAGGGCATGGAGAGCCACGGTTTTGGGATGGCGTCGGTACGGTTCATCTGCGGTACCCAGGACAGCCACAAGCTGCTGGAGCAGAAGCTGGCAGAGTTTCTTCATATGGAAGATGCCATTCTCTACTCCTCCTGTTTTGATGCCAACGGAGGCCTGTTCGAAACGCTGCTGGGCGTGGAAGATGCCGTGATTTCCGATGCGCTGAATCATGCCTCGATTATTGATGGCGTCAGGCTTTGCAAAGCGAAGCGCTACCGCTATGCCAACAACGATATGGCTGAGCTTGAGGCAAGACTGGAAGAGGCCAGAGCAGCGGGCGCAAGGCATATCATGATCGCTACCGATGGCGTTTTCTCGATGGATGGCGTGATTGCCAATCTCAAAGGGATTTGCGATCTGGCGGACCGCTATGGGGCGCTGGTGATGGTGGATGATTCTCATGCCGTGGGCTTCGTCGGCGCGGGCGGCCGTGGAACCCATGAGTATTGTGAAGTGATGGGGCGGGTCGACATTATTACCGGCACGCTGGGTAAAGCGCTGGGCGGGGCTTCCGGCGGCTACACGGCAGGAAAAAAGGAGGTGATTGAATGGCTTCGCCAGCGGTCACGCCCCTATCTTTTCTCCAACTCACTGGCACCGGCTATCGTCGCGGCGTCACTGCGCGTTTTAGATATGCTGACTGAGGGAGACGGCCTGCGTCAGCGGCTGTGGGAGAACGTAAGGTTCTTCCGTACTGAGATGAGCAAAGCGGGCTTTACCCTGGCCGGGGCCGATCACGCCATTATCCCGGTGATGCTGGGTGATGCCCGGGTCGCACAGGAGTTTTCCCGCCTGCTTCAGCAGGAAGGCATATTTGTGACCGGTTTCTTCTATCCGGTGGTGCCAAAAAATCAGGCGCGTATCCGCACGCAGATTTCTGCGGGGCACAGCCACGAGCAGCTGGTGCATGCAATCGATGCGTTCACCCGAATCGGCAAACAACTTGGCGTGATCGCCTGACAGGAGCGGTAATGAAAGCGTTAGCAAAACTGCGGGCGGAAGAGGGGATTTGGCTGATCAACGATGCGCCAGTTCCGGAGCCAGGCCATAACGATCTGCTGATTAAAATCCGTAAAACGGCTATCTGCGGCACAGACGTGCACATTTATAACTGGGATGAGTGGTCGCAGAAAACCATTCCCGTCCCGATGATCACCGGGCATGAATATGTCGGCGAGGTCGTAGGTATGGGAGAGGAGGTAAAGGGGTTTTCGCTGGGGGATCGCGTTTCGGGCGAAGGGCATATCACCTGTGGGCATTGCCGAAACTGTCGTGCGGGAAGAACGCATCTTTGCCGTAATACCGTGGGCGTTGGCGTTAATCGCCAGGGATGCTTTGCAGAGTATCTGGTGATCCCGGCGTTTAATGCATTCCGCATCCCGGACAATATTTCCGATGAGCTGGCAGCGATATTTGATCCCTTTGGCAACGCGGTGCATACCGCTTTATCCTTCGACTTAGTCGGTGAGGATGTGCTGATTTCAGGCGCCGGGCCGATTGGCATTATGGCGGCAGCCATCTGCCGTCACGTGGGGGCCAGGCATGTGGTGATTACTGATATTAACGATTATCGCCTCGATCTGGCTCGGAAAGCGGGCGTAACGCGGGCGGTGAACGTCAGCCGTGAGGATCTGGCTGGGGTCATGCAGGAGCTGGGGATGACGGAAGGTTTCGACGTCGGGCTGGAGATGTCGGGCGCGCCAGCGGCCTTTCGCAGCCTGCTCAGCGTCATGAATCATGGTGGACGGATTGCACTGCTGGGTATTCCGCCGTCAGAGATGTCCATTGACTGGAATCAGGTCATTTTCAAAGGGCTGTTTATCAAAGGCATTTATGGACGGGAAATGTTCGAGACCTGGTATAAAATGGCGGCGCTGATCCAGTCAGGGCTGGACATTACGCCAATTATTACCCATCGCTACGGGATTGATGATTTTCAGGCTGGCTTTGATCAGATGCGTTCCGGGCAGTCGGGCAAGGTGATCCTGGACTGGAGCTGAACGTCAGAGCCGGTGTGAAAACCGGCTCTGCACTGCTGATAACAGGGGCAGCATGGAGGCCAACCCTGCTGCATTTACTGCTGCTTTTCAGCATCCGTCAGATAACGGACTTTACGGGTGTAGTCCTGACCCTTAAAGGTCAAAGGTGCATCAGGCGATTCAAGGTATTTCTGCCATTCGGCAAGAGGAAAGCCACCATGAGCGCCAACCACTTCTTTGGGGATCGCAGCCGTGCTGCCGCCGATCTTTTTCGAAACTGGCCAGTTCATCCAGTCGCCAAGATTCACCGTTTTCAGATCCAGCATATCCAGCAGCGCCGCCAGCGGCAGCTGATCGGTTGGAGGCTGTGAATCATCCATCAATTCCCAGGTATCCTGAAAAAGCGTCAGCCACAACGGACAGATGCGGCTCCAGGTTTTTCGCGTTGCGGCCAGAAACGCACCGTTGACGTGATCCACGATGTAGGGCCGGACGCTGTTGCGATAATAAGCAGGCCGATTCTGTTCCGGCGCTTTTGCCAGCTTGGCTATCATCTTGCCCTGACGGAAACTGGAATAAATATGTCCGTCATGCATATTAATTTCAGGCATTTGCAGCAGGTTGAGATCGGAATCGATCATCAATATTCCCTCCGTGCGGGCCTGCAACGGCGCCTGGAGCTTGATTAAACGGCTACGGTAAATCTGCTTATAGCGGTAGCTCTCTTCGCGCAGCGGCACGTCCAGCGTGACCACGCGGGTCCTGGCAGGAAGCTCACCGAACTGCGCTTCAGGCTGGTCAGAAACAATCACAATCTCTTCAGCCTGTGGGGCAAAGCGGGAAGCAAAAAGCGCGCTGAGCCGGGCCTCTTCAACAAAATCTGCGCCCGTGCAGGGGATCACCACCGAGGTGACCGGAACGCTGCCCTGCACCTCTTTCTGCTGATAAGGGAGGTTGTGGCGTGAGCGAATATAGCGAAATTGAGGTTTTAAAAATTCAAACATGCGATGAGTTTCCATGGGACGCATTTTTCAAAATAGTTTCCACGCCAGCGACATAATGTTCAATAGCATAGTGCGCTTTCACGTTAGCGTTAGCCTGCTGCAACAACGCTGTGCGTTTACCGGCATCCAGATAGAGCGTTTTCATCTGCTCAAACAGCGCCTGGGTGTCGCCATAATTAAACAGTAACCCCGTTTTGTCGTGCGCGATAAGTTCAGCCGTGCCGGTGACGTTCGAGCCAATCACCGCGGTATTCAACAGCATCGCTTCCAGCACCACACGCGGCAGGCCTTCACTTTTAGAGGCCAGAATAAACACATCAAAGGCGGCAAGGTAGTCGAGCGCATTAGCGCGAAAACCGGTAAACATCAGGCGGTCGGCAATGCCTGCCTGGACAGCCTGACGCCTGAGCGCCGCCTCTTCCGGACCTTCGCCCAGGATCACCATGCGCCAGTCGGCCTGCGGAAATTCAGCGGCGAACTTCTCCAGCGCCTGCAAAATATGGTGGTTAGATTTACGGGGGATCAGGGAGCCGATACTGCCGAACACAAAACACTCTTCGCTGACCTGTAGCAGTTGCTGACGCATTTCGGCGCGCGCTGGCAGAGGTTGCCAGATATCAATGGCATTAAACACGGTGAAGCATTTTTCAGGCTTCACCCCATTGGCGACCAGTACGTTACGTACACCGTCAGAAACGGCGATAATGGCATCTGCCCGCTGATTCACAATGGCAACCAGATCGCGGTTCAGAACCGGCTCAATGCGGCAATGCTGCACTACCGTCACAGGCAAACCGGCTGCGGCCAGGTAGCCTTCCGCATTAGAGCCGGGTTGATTATTCATATAGAGCAGATCGCTGTCGGCAAGAGCCTGACGAATTTGCCTGGCATTGGGCTGGATCCGCCAGCGCATATCGACCCAACGGGTGGTTTTCTGGCGCAGGGAACGGCTGAAGAACACCAGCGATCGCAGCAGTTCTTTAGTGATTTTGGCCCAGCGTGGCTGTTTGCGCTGGTTGATAAAAATGACCGGGATACCCAGCGATTCCAGTACCTGACCTATAGAGTCGCCTTTGCCGCGCCGGTAGTTATGGTAAAAGCAGCAGCGGATGTCGAACCGGGTGCGATCGATACGCTTAAGCAGCTCCAACATACTGTTGGTGCCGCCACCCCACTCATTGCCGGTATCCAGTAACAGAATTTTTCTACGCTGATCTGCCATGCGGCCAACTCAAGTGATTACGCCCCCAACGGAGTCAGGGGCGAGGCAAAAAGATTAAGGTTGGGAGCCGAGACTGAGCGTCAACCCGCTGAAGTTTGTTTCGATATAACGCATACCGGCGCTGTTGCCAATGCTGTCCGCCACCACGCCTAACGCACGGGTTGCCGGAACGGGCTGCAGCGTAACCGGGCAGCTCTTCACGCCATGGAAGGGATTACGTGGCTTAGCAGCGGGGAGCGGATTCCCGCCAGGCAGCGGTCTGTGACTGCTGTTTTGCGGCTCGTTCAGCAACTGGCTGGGGCGAACCAGCGTGATATCCGCCGGGAGCGTTGGCAGCATCTGCTGTAAAACCCGCACCGTTGTCGGATGAGGGTGACCAATGGCGATAGCTGAACCGTCCCGCTGCGCCAGGCGCACGGCGCGAGTAAACTGTTTGCGGATATCCGCTTCGTTCTGCGTGTCGTCCAGGAAGACGCGGCGTTTGATCACTTTGACGCTGGTACCGTCAGCCGCGCGAGTCGACTGGCTGTTGCCAATGGTCATGCTGTCCAGGAAGTAGAAATTGTAGTGATTCAGAACCTGCATCACTTTTTGCATTCCGGGGAGGCTGGAAGTCATAGCGCTGCCCATATGGTTATTCAGCCCAACAGCATAGGGCACATCCGCTACTGCCTCCCGGATGATGCGCTCAATTTCTGCACTGGACATATCAGGACGCAGGGTGTCTTTCTCCAGCGGCTGTTTGCTGAGCGGCGCCATAGGCAGATGGATAAGTACCTCATGCCCGCGCTGATGCGCTTTGGTGGCCATTTCACGCGCGTGGGGCGCGTTAGGGAGCACGGCGACAGAGATCGTTGCTGGCATCTGCAGCACCTGATTTTCCTGCGCGGGGCGATAGCCAAAATCATCAATGACGATAGAGAGTTTGCCTGCGTGTGCCGAACAGGCCATCAGCAGGCCCGCCAGCACGCCGCTGATTTTGCGAAGCTGTAACAAAAGTTATTTTCCCAACCACGGTAGTGGATTGACGGCCTGTCCCTGGCGTCGGATTTCGAAGTAGAGTGAAGGCGTGCCCCGGCCGCCGCTGGTCCCCACCAGGGCGATTGGCTCTCCTGCCTTGACCTGGCTTCCCACGCTCACCAGTGCACTTTGGTTGTAGCCGTAGAGGCTCATATCCCCTTTACCGTGCTCCACCACCACCACCAGACCGTAACCCTGTAGCCAGTCAGCCATCAGAACCCGGCCATCGGCAATGGCTTTCACTTCGGTGCCTTCAGGCGCATCAATAACCAGCCCTTTCCAGCGGAGTTCGCCCTGCAGCTGTTCGCCAAAGCGATGTTCAATAGTGCCTCGTACCGGCCATCGTGCCTGCCCGGAAGGGCGTCCCAGGCCACCTGTACGCGACATTAAAGAGCGCTCGCCCTCAGTCGGTTTATAGGTGGTGCCCTTACTTTTAGCTTGTGCCTGACGCTGGCGAACACGTTCGGCTTCGCGGGCCTCTTTCTCTGCTCTGGCCCGCGCTTCACGCTCCGCTTTGGCAATTTTGTCCCGCAGGCGGCTCTCGTTCTCGCGCATTTCAACCAGCTGCGCCTGATCTTTTTCCAGCGAAGATTCCAGCGTGGTCAGCGTTTTCTTGCGCGCTACACGCGCCCCTTCCAGCTTTTGCTGCTGCGCCTGTTGCTGTTCAAGCAGCGATTTTTGCTGAGCCTGTTTATCTACCAGAGAGGCTTTCTGCGCGGAGAGATCGCTGCGGGTCTTTTTCAGATCGTCTATGGATTTCTGGCGGGCATCATTAAGGTAGCCAAAGTAGGCCAGAATGCGCTCGCTGCGCTGGCTCTCTTCGCCGCTCAGGATCAGCTGAACGCCGCTGTGCTGTCCCTGACGGAACGCGGCATCAAGCTGTTCTGCCAGCAGTGTCTCCTGGCTCTCCTGCTGAGCCTGCAGTTTAGCGATAGAAGCGGTCAGGCCCGCGATCTCTTTATTCAGCCCGGTCAGCACTATTTGCGTTTCACGCAGCTGACGGCTGGCCTGAGCAATGATTTTTTCCTGACTGGTAAGCTGTGCAAGCAGGGCGCTGCGCTGCTGCTTTTGTTGCAGAACGCGTTTCTCTTTTGCGGCAATATCCTGCTGCAGGCTGGAAAGCTGTGATTTATTGTCGTCTGCGGCTGAGCTGGCAAAAGGCGACAGCAAAAGGCCAGCGCAAAGCACGCTGGCAGACAAGGTGAACGCGCGGGATCGCAACAGAACGCCTGTGGCCGATCCGTTACCCTGGGTTCGTAAATATGAAACTGTCGCTTTTTCCCTCATAGGAGGCAGATTATTCCACGATGAACAGCAGCTTACCAGCGATCTGTCCGGGGTTTTCCATTTCCAGTGGTGACAGCCTGGCCGGTAACGCCTCACGGCAGAGCATTATCAGCAGGCAAAAAAAGGGGGCATTTGCACAACAAATGAGCGCTCAGGATTAAAGCAGTCGCACGCTGACACGGGCTTTTACACTTAAGGTAATTTTTTTTTGGAATCTGCCTCAGAAAACGCAACTCTGGCCGCTTCACGACTGTACATGGCAGCACTGGCAGGTATACTCAGAAGCCTTGTTTTCGCTTATTAACCCTTTCGGGAGTTGTTACCCCTCATGCAAGATATTATGCAGTTCGCAGGCAGCCATACCATTCTTAGTCTGGCGTGGGTTGTCCTGTTGGTTTTAGTGATCGTGACCACCGTTAAGGGCATGTTCTCAAAAGTAAAAACAATCAGCCGGGGGGAAGCAACCCGTCTGATTAATAAAGAAGAAGCCGTAGTGGTTGATGTGCGTGGGCGTGATGACTACCGTAAAGGCCATATCTCTAATGCCATTAACGTTCTGGCAGCGGATATCAAAAAAGGCAGCTTTGGCGAATTAGAGAAATATAAAGCGCAGCCGATCATTGTGGTTTGCGCCAACGGCACCTCCGCAGCAGAGCCAGCAGGCCAGCTTAACGCGGCGGGTTTTGAGAACGTCTATGTATTGAAAGATGGCGTATCAGGCTGGAGTGGTGAAAACCTGCCGCTGGTGCGTGGTAAATAAACGTGGAGACTGGTATGGCAAACGTTGAGATCTACACTAAAGCAACCTGTCCTTTCTGCCATCGGGCAAAAGCGCTGCTGGACCAGAAAGGCATCGGTTATCAGGAAATCGCTATCGATGGCGATGCTGATAAGCGCGACGAAATGATCACACGCAGCGGTCGTACCACCGTTCCCCAGATTTTTATTGATTCGCAGCACATTGGTGGCTGCGACGACCTGTTCGCGCTCGATGGCCGACAAGGCCTCGACCCGCTAGTAAAATAAGACGGGCGAGTGGCGCAATAACGGATTATTAACCCATAGGATTACGTACATGTCAGAGCAAAACAACACCGAGATGGCTTTCCAGATCCAGCGTATTTATACCAAGGACATCTCTTTTGAAGCCCCTAACGCGCCTCAGGTTTTCCAGAAAGAGTGGGAACCGGAAGTGAAACTGGATCTGGATACTGCCTCCAGCCAGCTGGCAGATGATATCTACGAAGTGGTGCTGCGCGTAACCGTGACGGCAACCGTGGGTGAAGAGACCGCTTTCCTGTGTGAAGTTCAGCAGGCCGGTATCTTCTCTATCTCTGGTATCGACGGAAACCAGATGGCGCATTGCCTGGGTGCATACTGCCCGAACATCCTGTTCCCGTATGCTCGCGAGTGCATCACCAGCCTGGTTTCTCGCGGTACCTTCCCGCAGCTTAACCTGGCTCCGGTGAACTTTGACGCGCTGTTCATGAACTATCTTCAGCAGTCAAACGAAGGCGCCGCTCCTCAGCAGGATGCATAATGCCTCACGTTAACGCCTCAATGAGCGTCCTCGGTGCCGGATCTTACGGCACCGCCTTAGCCATCACGCTGGCCCGTAACGGGCACAACGTGGTGCTGTGGGGGCATAACCCACACCATCAGGCACAGCTTCAGGCTGACCGCTGCAATGCGGCATTCCTGCCCGATGTTCCTTTTCCTGATTCGCTGAGCCTTGAAACCGATCTCGCTACCGCCATTGCCGCCAGTCGCGATCTGCTGGTGGTGGTTCCCAGCCATGTATTCGGTGATGTTTTACAGCAAATCAAACCGCATCTTCGCGCTGACTCCCGCATCGTCTGGGCCACTAAAGGTCTTGAGAAAGAAACGGGGCGGCTGCTGCAGGATGTGGCGCGCGAAATTCTGGGACCAGAGATCCCCCTTGCGGTGATCTCGGGCCCTACGTTTGCTAAAGAGTTAGCCGCCGGTCTGCCTACGGCCATTGCGCTGGCGGCCACCGAGACGACGTTTGCCAACGATCTGCAAAGCTTGCTGCACTGCGGCAAGAGTTTCCGCGTTTATAACAACCCGGACTTTATTGGCGTGCAGCTTGGCGGGGCGGTGAAAAACGTCATCGCTATTGGTGCCGGCATTTCAGATGGGATCGGCTTTGGCGCCAACGCCCGTACGGCATTGATTACCCGTGGCCTGGCGGAGATGAGCCGCCTGGGTTCCGCCCTTGGCGCTGACCCCACCACCTTTATGGGAATGGCCGGGTTAGGGGATCTGGTGCTGACCTGTACCGATAATCAGTCACGCAATCGCCGTTTCGGCATGATGCTGGGACAGGGGATTGACGTGGAAGCCGCGCAAACCACCATCGGTCAGGTGGTGGAAGGTTTCCGAAATACCAAAGAGGTGAAGGCGCTGGCCGCGCGCTGCGGCGTAGAGATGCCGATAACCGAGCAAATATATCAGGTTCTGTATTGCGAAAAAAATGCGCGAGAGGCAGCATTGAGCTTGCTTGGGCGTACAAGGAAAGACGAAAACAGCATCGGCTGAGAAAGGGAAGCGCAGTGATATAGCGCGCGGATGCCCGCGCGTTTTTTTTGATGGGGAGAGAGCAATGCCGTGTGTAGAACCTGAACTGGTCTGGGATTATATCAAAGCGGAAGCGCGGGCGCTGGCTGACTGCGAACCGATGCTGGCCAGTTTTTACCACGCGACGCTGCTGAAGCATGACGATCTGGGAAGCGCGCTGAGCTATATGCTCGCCAATAAGCTGGCCAATCCGATCATGCCCGCTATCGCCATCCGTGAAATTGTGCAGGAAGCCTATAACCAGGATCCCTCAATGATTCAGTCTGCGGCCTGCGACATCCAGGCCGTGCGGCAGCGCGATCCGGCCATTGATAAATACTCCACTCCGTTGCTCTACCTCAAAGGTTTCCACGCCCTGCAGGCTTACCGCATCGGCCACTGGCTGTGGAATCAGGGCCGCCGGGCGCTGGCTGTTTATCTGCAAAACGAAGTTTCCGTCTCTTTCGCCGTCGACATCCATCCTGCCGCCACAATTGGCCGCGGCATTATGTTGGATCACGCCACCGGGATTGTGGTGGGAGAAACGGCAGTGATCGAAGATGATGTCTCTATTCTGCAGTCGGTAACGCTGGGCGGGACTGGCAAAACCAGCGGCGACCGTCATCCGAAAATCCGCGAAGGGGTGATGATTGGCGCCGGGGCGAAAATCCTCGGCAATATCGAAGTGGGTCGCGGAGCGAAAATTGGCGCAGGCTCGGTTGTGCTGCAGCCTGTGCCTCCGCACACCACCGCTGCTGGCGTACCCGCACGCATCGTGGGCAAACCCAACAGCGATAAGCCCTCCATGGAGATGGATCAGCACTTCAACGGCATGGTGCCGGGCTTCGAGTTTGGCGACGGTATCTGACCTTTACGCCTTCACTACTGCGCCAGCATAGCCCAGCTGGCGCCACGCCTCATACACTACCACGGAAACTGCGTTAGAGAGGTTCATGCTGCGGCTGTCCGGCTGCATCGGAATACGGATCTTTTGATCGGCAGGTAATGCATTCAGGATCTCCGCGGGCAGGCCCCGGGTCTCTGGTCCAAATACCAGATAATCCCCTTTCTGATAGCTCACTGCGCTGTGCGCAGGCGTGCCTTTGGTCGTCAGCGCAAACAGGCGCTGCGGCGCTTCCGCAGCCAGAAAGGCAGCGTAATTATCATGGTGCTTAAGCGCCGCGAATTCGTGGTAGTCCAGCCCGGCCCGGCGCAGGCGTTTATCGTCCCAGGTAAAGCCCAGCGGGTGGATCAAATGGAGCTGGAAACCCGTATTGGCGCAAAGACGGATAATATTTCCGGTATTAGGGGGAATTTCAGGTTCAAACAGAACGATATTCAACATCGACAACGGCCCTCATTAGCGAGGGCCGAAGCATAGCAAATAATCACGCTTTGCTGGAATAGAGCGGCAGCCAGATTGTCAGACGCAGGCCGCCCAGCGGGCTGTCATCCGCCTTGACCCAGCCACGGTGCTGCTGAATAGCCGTTTCCACAATCGCCAGCCCCAGGCCCGTTCCGCCAGATTCGCGATCGCGGGCTTCATCGGTGCGGTAGAAGGGGCGGAAAATCTGTTCGCGATCTTCAGCACTTACGCCCGGGCCATCATCATCCACATGAATGGTAATCCCCTGTTTATCCACCGAAAAACTCACGGCGATTTTCGAGTAAGAGTAGCGTAGCGCGTTGCGCACGATATTTTCCAGGGCGCTGTCCAGCGCGCTCGGGTTACCGTAAAGCGGCCAGGGCCCCGGTGGATAGGGAACATCCAGCGTTTTACCCATCTGCTCAGCTTCAAACTTCGCATCGTCGAGCACGCCCGACCAGAGCTGGTTGGCTTTCATGGCTTCGCTGACCAGCGCATTTTTATGCTGCGTGCGTGAGAGCACCAGCAGGTCGTTGATCATGCCATCCAGCCGTTGCGCTTCCATCTCAATGCGCTGCAGCTCTTTGCCTTCACCCTGCCGGCGTCGCATCAGCGCGGTCGCCAGCTGCAGGCGCGTTAGCGGCGTACGGAGCTCATGGGAGATATCGGAGAGCAGGCGCTGCTGACCGGTCATCATTCTCTCCAGGGCGCTAACCATCTGGTTGAAGCTGGCTCCGGCAGCCAGAAACTCCTGCGGCCCCGCTTCCAGTTCAGGACGCTGGCGCAGGTTGCCGGCGGCGACGTCGTCAGCGGCATGCTTGAGTTTACGCGCCGGCTTCGCCAGGCTCCACGCTAGCCAGAGCAGCAGCGGAGAGCTGATGAGCATGGTGACGATCAGCAGCAGCAGCGGGCGGTCGAACAGCAGATTGATAAAGTCCAGCTGCGAACTGCCCGCCGGGCGAATCAGGTAAAGCTGGTAGTTATCTTCTCCATCGCGAACGGAGAAGGGGCCGACCATCTCTACACGGCCATATTTCTTCTTCTGCGGATGATCGGCGTTATCGGACTGGCCGATAAAGTTCCTGATCACCTGCATTTCGTTATGCTGCGCACCAATGACGCGTCCCTCGCTGGTCACCAGCAAAAGCCGCTGGCCGGGAGGAGCCCACTTGTCGATAGCGCGAAACAGCCGTCGCCACCACATCAGGTCATTGGGCGGATCCTGCGTCAGCTCCGCTTCCACGTGCTGTTCAATCATAGTGCCCTGACGCTGCTCATTATCCAGCAGCGGCGTCATCTGGCGGGTATCCAGCTTTGGCACCATTAAAACCAGCATCAACACCAGTGCCAGGGTGAGCCAGAATATGGCGAAGATGCGGGTAGTCAGGCTTGAGATCATGTAGCGGAAACCATCAGATACCCACGGCCACGCAGCGTTTTAAACCACGGATGACCATCTTTCCGATCCGGCAGTTTCCGGCGCAGGTTTGAAATATGCATATCGATTGCGCGATCGAACGGCGTTAAGCGTTTGCCAAGAACTTCCTGACTGAGATGTTCACGAGAGACCACCTGTCCCAGGTGCTGGGCAAGCAGATAAAGCAGGGTAAATTCGGTGCCGGTTAAATCCAGCGCCACACCCTCAAAACTCGCTTCCTGACGCCCTGGATTCAGGCGCAGGTGATCCACTTCCAGCGTAGGGGAACTGTTATCGTGCTGCTGTTGCTGTTCACTCCAGTTTGAACGCCGCAAAATAGCGCGTATGCGGGCCACCAGCTCGCGATCGTTAAACGGCTTAGGCAAGTAGTCATCTGCGCCCAGTTCCAGCCCCAGAACGCGATCTAACTCGCTTCCGCGCGCTGTCAGCATGATGACCGGCGTTTGATGTTGCTGACGTAGCTCTTTCAGGGTGTCGATGCCATTTTTTTTCGGCATCATGACGTCCAGCAGCAAGAGGTCGATAGTGTTATCTAACAAGGCCAGAGCCTGTTCACCGTCACCGGCTACCAGTACGTCAAACCCTTCCATCTCAAGTAATTCTTTCAGTAGCGAAGTCAATTCGCGGTCATCGTCAACCAACAGGATTTTATTCATTTTTTATTGCCCTCCGCAGGCAAAATAGCGTGAACGAATGCTGTCATTCCATGACTTTACGTAGTTTTACACCGCCTGACGCATGTTTGCAGCTGGCCCCGTAGACTGGCTCTCGTTGAATCAAAAAGTGGAAACCAACCTGGGAGTTAACGATGCGCAAAGTTACCGCCGTCGTTGTGGTTCCGGCGCTGATACTCAGTTTCTCCGCCGCATGGGCTGCAGAAGTGACGACGACTGACGAGATGCATCAGGACAACGCGGCGCCACGCAGTATGGCGCAAATTCCGCAGAGTCACATGTTTGATGGCATCAATCTCACAGAACAGCAGCGTCAACAAATGCGAGATCTGATGCAGCAGGCGCGTCATGAAAGTTCTCCTATAAGTATTAACGATTTAGAGCAACTGCACGAGCTGATTATTGCAGATAAATTTGATGAAACGTCCTACAAAGCGCAGTTAAACAGGATTGCACAGGCGGAAGTGGCACGGCAGGTCGAGATGGCCCGGGTGCGCAACCAGATGTATCACCTGTTAACGCCCGCCCAGCAGGACGTTCTGAATGAGAAACATCAGCAGCGCATGCATGAAATGCGCGAGCTAACGAACATGCAGCAGGCTTCATCGCTGCAGGCAGTGAGTAGTACCGGCAGTAACCAGTAACATAGTATCCCTGTTTTTCCTTGCCATAGACACCATCCCTGTCTTCCCCCCTCATGATGAGGGGGTTTTTTTTCAATAACTTAGCGAATTTTCCCAGTGTTTATAATGGCTTATAAGATACTGTTAAGCAGTTAGAGCCAGTTAGAAGCAGTTGGAAAAAGGACGCGTTATGGTCATTTGTGGACACTTTGTGGACACGAAATCCCGCCTTTCAAAGGGTTCAAAGTCACCGCATGTTGAAGAAAGTCTGGTGCGAAATGCGCATAGACCATTGTCTGTTCAATGCTGGCATGGCCCAAAATATCCCGCAGCGTAATTATGTTTCCCCCGTTCATCATGAAATGGCTGGCAAAGGTATGGCGCAGCACGTGTGTTGCCTGCCCCCTGGGTAAATCCGGCTTAACGTCTCTCAGTAGATCGCAGTACTTCTCATAATCCACTTTAAAGAGTTTCCCCGGCCCCTTAGCCTTCAACAAAGCCTGAAGCTCCGCTGATATCGGGATGATGCGGTTTTTGCCATTTTTGGTATTCAGGTATCTCACGCGGCGCATTGTGACCTGCGAAGACGTCAGTTTATCTGCCTCGCTCCATCGCGCGCCGGTGCTCAGGCAAAGCAATGTTATTAAATGCTCGTCTCCCTTGGTAACTGAAAGCAGATCAGCGATCTCAGTATGTTCAAGATAAACCAGATCTGGCTGATCCTGCTTCAAAGGGGGAAGGCCGGCAGCAGGATTTTCACCCCGGAATTCTTCCAGCTTAATGAGCGTGGTAAACATGCCAGAGAGGCGATAGAGATCCCGGTTAATGGTGCTTGCTGAAATTCCCTGTCTGAGTCGTGCCGTTCGGTGCAGAAGAAGTGATTTCTTTGTTAGGGTATGAACTGGCACATCGCCAAGCAGTTTCATCGTCTTGATAAGGTGCCTGCGTTCGATAACACCGGTATCAAGCGTCACCCCATGAATATTCCACCAATTTTCTATCAACTCACTGAGCGACCGCCTGTCTGTTTTCTTTCCCTGCCATTCTTCCCTTTTCCCGATATTAGCTAGCGTATGTAACTCGAAAGCTTTCGCTTCGGATTTCCTGCTGAATTTCCGCCGAATGCGTTTTCCATCGCTGCCGCGCGGTCTTATGTCCACCATGTACTGACCATCATCAAGAAGTTTAATGCTCATGGCTGAGCCCTCCTGACTGATGGGGTTAGATATTCGTTTGCTGTCGGGCCGGAACTCAACAGCCAGGCTGAATGTACCGCTAACCAGCCCTGTCTGTTAATAGGGGTGATTCTGTTTTTGCGCGCCCAGTGTGCGCGAGAGGCGGGGAAATCTGTCCGGCCGCCTCTGAGGTTTTACCAATCATCAACCATAAGGTGTATTTCTGGAAACGCTCGACCGTTAAGATTCTTTTTACGGTTTCCAGCCCTACCATGTTGCCGCCAGATTCATAGTTTTTAATGCTACTCAGCGGCAGGCCAGTCACTTTATTTAGAGCCGGTTGTGTAAGGCCCTCCGCCAGTCTTATAGCGCGCAATTTATAACTAAAGTCGTTTTCCATTTCGAATCCCTATAGGCAAAAAAATATTAGCCAGTCTGCTCATTGGCAGGGGATCTATCGTCTGGATTTATGAATCCTTCAATTAGTTAGCGTGGTAATTAATTTTTATCAGTATCGAAGTTGCTTCCCATCAACTGCATTTGACTCTTCTGATTCGATGAGTTCTTCCGCTCCTTTTGGTGCCACTTGCCCTGCTTTTTCAGCCGTTTCACCTGTCATTAACCAGAGAGTGTATTTCTGAAAAAGCGTATGGGAAACAATCCGTTCGATGATGCTTAATCCAACTTCTCTTCCGGTCTCATAACCTTTTATTGAGCCAAGACTTATGCCTGTTAAGTCACGCATTTGCATCTGTGTTAATCCTTCTGCAATACGGATTAATCTTAATTTTTTACCATAGATCGTTGACATGGTATCAAGTCTGATCCTATTATCCTTCATGGTCTCAAGTTTGACACCATGCAATTAAATATAAACCAACAGCAGCTAGAAGCCGTAGGAAGCAGTTAGAAGCAGTTGGAACCTAAAACAGGAGATTAACACGATGAGCACAATTAGTGATGTTTCCGAGATTAAGAGCCCTCTCGACGCTGTAACTTTTCAGCGCTTCAGCGAGATGATCGGTAAGCCGGTATCAGCCATTAAGGCAATGGCTGAAAGCAACAAGCTGCCGTTGATCGAGTGGCGTAATCCAGAAAACCCAACTGGCCGGGCAGGTGAGAAAATGGTCTATCTGCCTGAATTTAATCGTGCTATGCGCGATGCATATTACAGCCGACCGACCGAACAACGCGATGCTTGGTTGTTATGGCTTGGAATTTGAGGTCTGTCATGAGCCATCAAATCGTTAGCATGACAAAGCATGTGAGCATTTATCGGGGATTCACAATTCAGCGCCTGCCAAGATCGGTGGCCTATCCCAATCACCGTTATCAGGTGACTAAAGATGGCCTCTACTACGGACAGGACTTCGCTCAGGCTGAAGCTGTAAAAATCATTGATACCTTATGCGCGGCTCAGCAGGAATGGACGGACAAACTTTCCGGATTTTTGCCATCGTCGGAGGTGACCAGTGTTTCAGTCACTGACGAGTGATGATGTTTTTTTTGTTATTTCTTTTGGTGTGCTGGCTTACGGAATAATTGAATCAATACAGCTAATGATCCGTGACCATTGCCGCCGTATAAGAAATAAACGCACAGCAAAATAAATAGCTTTTTAAACTGGAATGAATATCATGCGCGAAGAATACAAAATTTTGGCTAATAACCTTTTATTTGCCTATCACACAAAAGTAATGAATTTAAAAGCTGCAACCGCAGTTGCTCCGCAGGTTCGCGAAGTATCTCAGTCTGATTATGCTTTTCGCCTTAGCATCGGTCTGGAAGGGTTATTAACTGTTGCAAATGCTGCGGCTGACGAAAACTCGTCGGTGGGTATTGAACAGCTGATCGCACAATGTAACGGTGGTAATCATCCTATTCCAAATAGTTGGTAATAATCCGGCGCTAAGCGCCGGGCCTATCCGAGGCATCATTCACGAGTGGTGTGTCTGATAAGAAAATAGGGAGCCATATGAACAAGATGAAATTAAGGCAGCGCATTGGTAAGCAATCTCACGGCACTCTGGTTTATTCAATGATGAATGTAAGTGCAGAGGATGAAGCACATTTGCGGAATGAGCTGAAAAAATTAAGCAGCAATGCAAAGTTTAATGGAAAGTTTTCCAATTTGTTCGTTCATGAATCCGGCGCTTCTCTTAAAGGAGTTACAGAGAAATTAAAGCACCGTCAGATTTTAGACCTAAGTCATATGGTCTGTACCGCGATACATGAATGGGCCCGCGATAACCGCGTTGAATGCGTTAGGGCCTCAGATGTTGAAACAGTTTTTAAGGTTATTCAGTTGCTGGGTACCAGAAGGGATGGCGATTAGTGTCGCCATCCTCAAGGGGTCAGAAAGACGAAATATCAAGACTTACTGAGCCACCAAATTTTTGATTGAAGAGTCTCGTTATTATTTCGATGTTATCCCTGATTTCATGTTCTACAGGGCTATTTACTACACGTGCTGGGATACTGTGAAGGGAGTCAATTACTTCCTGAAGATTAGCCAAGACAATTTGGTCATGTTGAATATTACGCATAGTGGTCTCCTTGTGTGGTCTGTTTTGTTCGCTGCTCTTGGTCGTGTTGGCGAACGAAGCGAAGATAACACACCATGCGCCGGACATGGTTAAAAACCGGCTCCTATCCGAGGCACCTCTTACGAGTGGTGCGCCTGATAAGCTGAATTGAATAGGGGGTTGCTGTGAGAATTATTGCGGGAGGTCTTGGGACGGTTAACCCTTACGCCGCAATAGCGCGGCCCTACCTCGAAAAGTTTCATCAACAAGTAGACGAAGCGCGAGGCGGTAGCAAAATGGCATTAGCGTTTAAAGGACTCAGCACTGAAGAACGCAGAGTGATATTCATTTTAGGTAATGGTGTTGCAATTCGTTCGCCAAGGGAAATGGAAAAACTAACCGAGCGCCATATCCTTTTAAGCTACGAAGAATTGTCGAACAAAGAAAAATTGACGGTAATTCGTGGTATGAAAGAAGCAAAGAAGCTGGCAGCAAAAATACCTTATAGCCCTCCGGGCGAAGAGGAAGCGCTTAAAAACCCCCGAACGGTAACGCCAGAAACATTGGATGATTACCAGAACGGTGATTCTGCAATACCCAAAAGCGAAGTTAATAACGTTTCAGGATTCTGATTTATCCCACAGCAGTTAAAAAGGGCACCTTAATTTGTGTCGGGCTTTTTATTGCCATTTTTTAGGAGACTACATGCGTAATTTAGAGAAAAGAATGATGGAGGCTAATAATGAAATAGCCATGATCCATCTCCTCACAAAAGCCAATGGTGAAGGCAAAAAGGCTAAAGCGTTAGCCGTATCAATCCGCCTGAATGCCGTGGCAATTCATATACAAAAAAATCAACTCTCTGGCGTACAGGCGGCTGAATTGCTGCTGAAAGAAGCGGCGCGTTATGAGGTTGAGGCTGCGGAGTTGCACTAATGGCCGATGCAATGGATTTAGAACAGGAGCGCCAGGCGGAAACGCTGGCCCGCCAGATTGAAAAGGCCCGCCTTAAGGCGCAATTGCCCAGTGCATTTTTCTGTGAAGGTTGCGGCGAACCAATTCCTGAAGCCCGTCGTGCTGCGCTGTTTGGCGTTGCTACCTGCATCGGCTGCCAACAGCTAATCGACCTCAAATCAAAGATTCATGGCGGTAAAAAATGATGACATCTAAGCAAATGGCAATGATGACCGCGCATCAGTGGTTATCGGGAAACTGCCTGATTTTGGATACTGAGACTACCGGACTTGATAGCGAATCAGAGATTGTTGAGATCGCCATTATTAATTGCCGTGGTGAGGTGTTGCTCAATAGCCTGGTTAAACCTGTTAACGCCATTCCTGCGGAAGCTACCGCGATCCACGGCATCACCAATAGCATGGTTGAGAATGCGCCCGCATGGGAGCAGTTACATGATCAGGCTCTGGATTTGATTCTGGACGCAGGATTTATTGCCTATAACTCTGAATATGATGCGCGCCTAATTCGGCAATCAGCAGCCATCAGCGGCTTAGATTTATCAGGGGACCAGGTTGCTTTAGAAAGTTGTCATGATTGCGCGATGCTCCTTTATGCCGAATATTTTGGGCAGTGGGATGAGAAGCACAATAATTTCAAATGGCAAAGGCTGACGGCTGCTGCTGAACAGCAGGGCGTAAAAGTCACAGGAACACCTCACCGGGCATTAGCTGATTGCCTCCTGACGCTTGGCGTCATTAAGGCAATAGCTGAAGATCGTGTCCAATGAAGTGTAATAACGGCACGTCTTGGACTCCATTCGAAATTGAGCAATTCAAATCATTGGCTAATTCACTTCCGTTACGTGAAGTCGCTGCCTTGCTTAACCGTAGTTTTTCTTCTGTTCGCGCTATGAGTTATCGGCTTCAGTTGGGTAAACGCTCCGTTAAAAGCTGGTCAGCGTTTGATGAGGGTGAATTGCGTGGCTATGCCGGTCTTTATTCTGCTGAGGAAATAGCATGCAAATTAGGCAGGTCTGTTTATTCCATTAAAGGTAAAGCGAAGCAGTTAGGAATTCAGCTTTATCAGGTTGGAGAACGCCACCACTGCGCTATCCATTCTGATGAAGATGTAACTTTATGCCGTCAGTTATATGACGCTGGCGTAACACCTAAAGTAATTGCCGAAAAGATGGAAATCTCTCACGGCACCGTCAACAACTTCATATTCAGGCATCGCCTGACAGCCAACGATCAGGCATGGAGAAAATTCAAATGAATAAGTGCACAGCCCGTAGCGCCATGCTGCGTCTAATTCGTGTGGGCGGTGCTAAATGAACAGCACTGTTTTGAAATGGGTCGGAAGCAAGGTCAAGGTAATGGCCGAGCTGAATAAACATTTGCCTGTCGGTGATCGGCTGGTTGAGCCGTTCGCGGGTTCTTGTGCGGTAATGATGAACACAGACTTTCCGGCTTATCTGGTCGCGGATATCAACTCAGATCTGATAAATCTTTATACCCAGATTAAGCAACATGAAAACGCCTTTCTCGCGCTGACCGCAAAGGTATTCGCTCAGAATAAAACACAAGCTTGCTACAACACTATCCGTGCTGAGTTCAACAATGAGGCGGCATTACCTCTGCTGCATCGTGCCGTTTATTTTTTATACCTCAACCGGCACGGTTACCGGGGCGTTTGCCGCTATAACCTCAGCGGCGGTTTCAATGTCCCTTTTGAAAAAATCGCTAAGCCGTATTTTCCTGAAAGTGAGATCCGTGCATTCGCCCTGAAGGCTCAAAAGGCATCATTTATCTGTGCTGGCTTTGCTGAAACCCTCGCAATGGTTCAGCCAGGTGATGTTATCTACAGTGATTCCCCCTATGACGGCACCTTCAGCCAGTACCACACTGAAGGCTTTGGCCGTCCTCAGCAAATAGAGCTGGCCGCTGTACTTCAGGAATTACGCTGCCGGGGTTTTCCGGTCGTAGCTTCTAACAGCGACACCGAGTTTACGCGTGAAGCTTACGCGGGCTTTGAGCTGAACTTCATCACTACTTCCCGGAGTGTTGGCGTGGCCGCTGGCAAAGGGAAAAAAGCAGCCGAAATCGTGGCGGTTAGTCAGGCGCTTCAGAATGCCTGACGTATACCGTGGACGTGTGGCGCCTTCTCCTCCTCCTTCATACCCCGGCAAAGCCTCAGAACCTGCCGGGGCTTACTCATGGAACGCGCCTCGACAATCATTTTTTGATGAAGTGGATCCGACCCCATCGGTTATCCGTTATCGCAACCTTGAAGGGGAAGTGCGTAGCATTTCTGTCTTTGATTATTGCGGACAGAAAAACGTAGGTGACTCAGAGGCGCGGCTGTTACGTCGCCGTCTCCAGTCTCTGCCGCAATATATCCGTCGCTATTACGAATTACGCCTGAGCGACATTGAGCAAAAACAGGGGAATAAGAAAGCGTCTGACTGGTTGAAAAACTCGTTCGGGCGCTTTGTTCTTCCTCGCATTGACAAGGTAAATAGCAAATACCTGCCGTCTGATACTTTGCCGGGCCCACTGATGCAACTCCGTGAGGATTTGCACCGGATCCCCTGGGCAGGTAAACGGGAGCTAAAAAAACTGGCTTATCGCCTGGCTGACTCACTGACTACTGAGCTTGTCCGGGAAACTAATCACAAGGTGGAAACTACCGGCGATGTTGAGTTTGCGATCCTGTCGGGATATGGCCGTGCCGGTTGGTTAATCACACATCTAAACATGACTGCGCCTGGCTGGAAAAAATACTGCCAGGAAGAACTTACCGCAGAAGAAGCTTTATGCGCTGCTGCCCGTATCGAAACCCCTGCTTGGTGGCTTCGTCGTCTGCGTCGTTTACACGATCAGTGGCGCGAACACCTCATGATTGCTTCTGGTTATGTTCACAAAAAAGCGAAGCCCTATTGCAGCGAACCTTGCCTGAGTGAATGGCTGGCGCAGAAAAAGTCCAATCGTGAATTTATCAATGCGATGGAACTGGAAGACAAGGAAACCGGTGATCGCACCTCATTAGCCGATAAGGTTAACGGGAGTGTTGCTAACAAAAATATCCGCCGTGCTGAGCTCATGGCCCGTATGCGTGGATTTGAGGACCTGGCTAAAGCTGATGGTTTTGTGGGTGAGTTTTACACCCTGACAGCCCCGTCAAAGTTCCATTCCATGCAGCAAAGCGGCAAGCGCAACAATAAATATAACGGTGCCAGCCCCCGCGCCACTCAGCGATATCTCTGCAATGTGTGGGCGAAAGTCCGCGCCAAGTGGAAGCGTGAAGGTATTCGCACATTCGGATTTCGTGTCACGGAGCCACATCACGATGGTACGCCGCACTGGCATGCGTTGCTGTTCTTCAAGCCTGAACGGGTAGAGGAAGCGCGCGCTATTTTCCGTAGATATGCGCTGAAGGTTGATGGTCACGAAAAGGGCGCTATTGAAAATCGTTTCAAGCACATTCCTATCGATGAGGCTTTTGGATCGGCTACTGGCTACATCGCGAAGTACATTTCTAAAAATATCGATGCTCACGGCCTCGACGGTGAAACCGACGATGAAACGGGGGAGTCTCTGAAGGATATGTCTGCGCGCGTAAGTGCATGGGCTTCACGGTGGAACATCCGTCAGTTTCAGCAAATCGGCGGCGCGCCGGTGACCGTTTACCGTGAGCTTGGCCGGTTGCGTGATCGTGAGCTTTGTCTTCACCCTGAAATTGCCCCGGCACAGGTTTCCGCCGGTGAGTATGACTGGGCTGGTTACACGCTTGCGCAGGGCGGCCCGCTGGTTGCCCGTGATTGTCTGCGCGTTCGCCTGAGCTATGAGATCACCGAAAACGGAAATGATTATGGTGACGATATCAGCCGTATCACCGGCGTCTATTCTCCTTCCGCTCCTGTCACTTCCGTTATCTATACCCGTACCACTGAATACAAAATTGTTCCAAAAGCAAAAGAGGATGGTTCTTCCTCTCTTGCCTTTGGTGTTGATCCTGTCTTTTCAGGCGGCCCCGCCGCCCCTCGGAGTTCTGTCAATAACTGTACGCGGGAGCCGCGAAAGGCGAATAAAAGTGAAAAAAATACGGTCATGAATGGCCGTGTCAGCAGCCCGGTTACTAATGACCATGCGGTACCGCATGCAGTGGTTACAGAAGCCCATGAATGGGGCGGGGTGAACTTTGAAAAAATGACCCGCAAAGAGCGCCGTGCCTTCAATGAATACTTGGTTTCACAGTGCCGTAAGCCTCGTTCGACCGTAAAAGCAGTTGCAGACATTAGGCCTGGGCACGCTGAAGCTGTCGCGGACTTCGCTGAAAGTTGCGGTATGGGGTTAAACGAACTTGAAGTGATGAAGCTGGCCGCAGGGGAATTGGTGATGTTGAACGGCAAGCGTTTATTGGCTTCATCCGATGGAAGCATAAGGTTGGCCGGGCGAACTGACGAACAGATTAAAAGTGGTTTGATGAGCCGGGTATATCAACTGGCAAATACAAAACGTCAGTGAGGCGGTGCTCGCTGTATGATCTGAAAAAAATTAATCAAGATGATTCTGAAAAGCGAGGCGGGAGGTCCATTTTCTTGCTGTTTTCTTGACCGGCTCTGGTTTCGCAGATATATCAAAGGCGAGTCGAACCCGCGCGGAGCGGTCAAAAATGAAAGTTTACGATACAAACTACGGTCCCGATATCTTTGGACGTATACAAATGGGGCTTATCAGCGAAATGTTTCTCAGCTATCAGGGTTATGAAAGGCCAACACCAGGCGATCATCTACGAATCAGTTGTACTTTTCAGAGCGTGGTGAGAGAAAAGATAACTATGCGTATTGTTTCATCAGTTGATAGTGACGAAGCGCCTGATACTGTGTTACTCAAAGTAATTCTTGTTGATAAAGTGGCATCGGTATCTGATTTGGTATGCCATGATAACGGATGGTCATATTCCAATAGTTGGAATGCTAAGGAAAAAAAACTTAATTGAGTTAATATTAATTAAAATTTCCTTAGTTTAATGATAAAATCCCTCCCGAAACAAGTTTTATCGAAAAATTTCGGGAGTTTTATGGAGTCGAGAAGCTTTAAATTTACTGAATGGTTGGCTTTTATTACCTTAATTTTAGGGGCGTATTGCTACTACTATAATTACTTATATTGGAAAAGTTTTGGGATAAATTCGTATGATTTTATCGGTTATACTGAATCTATCATGCGAGCTATCAGCGCTTTAATACAAATGGCATCCGTTTTAATTGGTACATTATCTGGCTACTTGGCGGCATTATTTTATTCAGAGAAGATTTCAATTCAAGTTAATTTAGCTCCAAATGAAAGAAGTAAAATAGCTAAATTCATGGATAAGTTTGATCCCCATGAGGTGGCCCCCTCAAAGATGAAAATTTATGTGCTGTTTTTTGTCACAGTCTTTCTTATTTTAAAATTGAGCATGGATGCTGCTATTCACTATGATGTGAAGTTGCATTGGGTTTATCACTTACTCAGCTTGTTTCTAGTACTGGCTGGGGCTATTATCAGTCAGTTAGTATCACAAATAATAGCTGCTAAACTTATTAGGGCGCAGAAAACCAATTTAAGCTTTATGACTTTATCAAGCGGGTTATTTTTGATTTTAAGCTTATCTTTAAGTATGTTTTATTCCCCCTCCACGCTCGCACGTATTGATATTTTAAGTAATCATGCTATTGCTAGTTTGGATGATGGTAAAGTTTATGAAATGCTAGCTATAAATGAAAAATATGTTTTCTTGATCGAGAAAAATGCCATAGTCGTGAAAAAAAATGAAAGTGTAAAGAAAATAACTTATTTGCGTAAATAAAAAATGCCAGCCGAAAATCTGGCATGTTCCTTATAACTTCCTATTCATAATCATTAAGTAATGTTGTTTTAGTTCATAACCGTCGTCAGTATATGCGGGCCAAAAAGATTGATAGTAAACAATCCATTGATTTGCCTCACGGTGAGGAAAGTGATGGTTAATTTTTCTCAGTTCGATCACAAAATTTGATGGGTAAAGCCTCTTACTTTTTTCGGTTCCATCTTCACACTTTGAGTGAAAGCAAACTTAATATCGCCACGTCGTACCATAGGAAAACCTCAGACGAACACTGTTTTTATATACAGCAACATTCTCTCTGAAAAAACTCAAATACCTTTAATAAGTGCGGGTCGGGCCTAATCAAAAAACAAGGGTGCAAAATCAGTGCAATAAACGACGCGGATTTGCACAAATTTTTTTTAGGGTAAGTGGCCCGTTCGCCCCTGTAGTGGCGTGGGGTTGGTCGGGCTGCAAAAGTGCAAAGAAAGGCACCCTTTTTATGCGCGGGCGAGGCGGGGGAGCAGTCGCGCGCTAAGGGGGGTAGGGAGGGGTAATTATCAAAACAGGAAATTTGGCCGAAAATCAGCACGCAGGGCGATTTTCAGGGGGCAGGGCGCATCAAGGCACCAGAAAAGAAAAAACCCCGCAGCGAGGCGCTGAAGGGCTGGTATTGGAGGGTGTGCTAAGGTCAGAAATGACCTTGCCAGCTGCTGGCTGGTGAATCAGGTGGCGGCGCCGGGTTCTGCCAGGGCGTAAGGTTTAAAGCTGAAGACTTCAATTCCAAGCCAGTCATTGAGATCTTTCAGTACTTCCTGAATAGGGTACAGCTCATTGATAGCGAAAACCTTTGCCGCTTTTTCGATATCACCAAGCCCGCCTGTGTTGTTAGGCATGACGCCCATAAGCTGTGGCGGCACGCGGTGAATCGCTAACATGTCATCACGGGTTGCGTCTTTAATACCGGTGAATTCATCCTTGGCCGCAATCTGGCTGAAAGGCATGATCTGTAGGCCATCCTTCTTGCCGCCTGCCGCATACACGAATAAGTTTTTGAATGCTCCCCCTCCCCTGGCATCCTTGAGAGAGCGCTTGAGCTTATCGACATCAGCGCTGTTAGCCACAGGATCCGTCAAGTACACAATCACGCCAGCGTGGCTACCATTGATGTAATAGTTTCGCCGGAACAGCGTAGCTTCTCCATTCAGTAAAATGGACTGCAAGGCAGACATATATTCTGGGTTGCCGTAAATTTCCTGATGAATGCTTGGGCTCCGCAGGTGATAAATTTTCCCCGGCGGGAAAGCGTAATCTTCTTCGTAATAGGTCACGAACCAGTACTGGTCCAGGTCTTCACCGCGTCGCATGTACTTAGCCAGGGTGTGCTTAAGCTTAAGGGGTTGTCCCAGACGGTTCTCTCTTAATTCAAGGTAGGCATTCCCAAACACCAGGTAATCCATGATGAAGGCGCTGGCATCCTGCCGTGAAAGTAGTGGATGCGGTTTATAGCAGGACATAATGACATTGCGTTTAAATATCAGCGGTGACTGATGATGCACAGCCCCTTCAACCAGACGAGCAAGCCCGTATGTGCTGATCGGTGGCTCATACCAGCGCCCGTTCTTGGCGCACTCCATACAATCCTGTAAATCACGCTGGTCCATAATCTGCGTCGGTTCACCGAAACTGAAAGATTGTAGTTCCTCAATTGGCTGCTGAACTGAATCCCCTGCTGGCAGTACGTCTGCCATGGTGTTGAGACTGATGCTTTCTGAAGCTTTATGCCTGCGGCTCATTATTAAAATTCCTCAACGAAACTGTCATCACCGCTGCCAGCATCATTGCCGAGCGGTTCATTTTGTAATGCGTGCATGGTTGCCCAGGCAAGGTCACCGTGACTGCTACCGCGCTTGCGGTCGGATGCATAGGAGGTTTGCCCCCCCTGAGTGATGAATTTGCGGATCGTCATAAAGCTACTGACGATATCCATCATTCCGGCGTCATATTCAAAGCGGCCTGCACGAATAACCATTTGTGCTTTAAGTACGAGCTGGCGCTTAACCGCTGGGGTATAGAGATGCATTTGAGCCGCCGGGAAAAATTTCACTACGAGTTGATGCACTGCCGCCCCGATGCCGGTGCCATCAATGTCTATGTGCTGGACGTCGTAGATTTTTGTAAGCTGCTCAATAAATTTGGCCTGCTCTTCGAATTCCATTCCTCTTAACTGGTGTCGTTCAATAACGCGGAATTTCCCGCCCGGAACCATAGGCGGAGCCAGTACAGCAAGCCCGGCGCTGTCTCCCTTGTCGCTATTGCCGTTAGGGTCATAGCCAATCCATACTTTCCTGTTACCCAGCGGGCGGGGAGCGTATGGGTTCCAGTCCGGCCAGATACCGCTGTATCCATCAACGCCGCAACCTATCAGGGCGTTGTAATTGAATGCGCGTTCTCCCTGCTTGACGAAAATGCACCGGTACAGGTTGTCAAATTCATCCGGGCTGTTATCGCTCTGTATTTCGTCCAGATCGATAAGGGGGAAACCTTGGTCGATAACATCCTGGACCGTAACAATCTGCCGCCAGATGTTATCTCCACAAAGCCGCCCGTCTTTCAGCGCCTTGTGGCTAAGATCGAGTTCTGCGCGCTCCTTTTTCCCCCGTCCATTGTTAAACAGGTTCCCGCTCCAGAACTCATAGGCTTCATGTTCTTCACTGGATGGCGTGGAAAAATAGGTGCGCCTTAGTCCAACGTGTGTTGCCATGCCTGCTGCGACTTTTCGCAGGTTAAGGAAATTGGCTACCCAGAACGCCTCATCAAAATACAGATCCCCGGTATATGACTGCGCTGTAGCGGCTGACGTGCCCAGAAAATAGAGCGTTGCGCCGTTAGACAGGATGATTTCATCGCCGCCTTTCAACTCAACACCGATGCTGCGTGCCAGAAAGATAATGAATTTTTTGAACTGGAACGCCTGCGCCCTCGAAGCCGAAAGAAATATCTGGTTAGTACCGGTTTCAAGAGCCCTCAGCAGCGCCTCACGCGCAAAGTACCAACTGGCCCCAATCTGACGGGACTTCAGAATGAACCGGTTACGGCGATCCCGCTGTCTGTACCAGCGTTTCTGATGCTCATAAAGCGAGTCGAGTACCAGGGCGCGTAGTTCCGCGATCTGCTCTGCACTGAAGTGATTCTTCGGCGCTTTCTCCTTTTTCTCCTTCTCCTGCTCTTTTCGTTCGTCACGCGCCAGCCTGGCCAGTTGTCGGCCTAACAGGTCAATCGTTTTGAAATCGTGAGCACTCAAATCCTCTTTCTCAATCAGGCGAAGGTAGCGCACATCAGTACGCTCCAGCGCCCGCTGTATAGGCGTCGTCGCATCCCAGGAATCACGGCGGCGCCAGGAATAAATCGTGTTGGCGCTCACCCCGATTCGCTGAGCGATTTGGGGAATGCTGTAAGCCTGCCAGTAAAGGCTTTTGGCTTCTGTTCGGGGATCGGTGACGGTTTTCATGAGCACAGACTATCGCGCCCGCGAGGCCGGGAATATCAGGGGAGATTGTCGCTGGCGTCTGACAATTCCTATGTGTGGCGCGGTTTTGCTGTGGGAATGAATATAGGGGCACAGGGTGAGGACACCACTGATTAACCGGAGTTTGAACGATGCCTAAATCGAAGTTTTTCCGCGTGGCGGTCGAAGGTGCTAAGCGAGCTGATCGAACACGGCGAAATATTCATCCGTGAATTCCTGAACCAGAGTCAGGTTTTCAAGTGGAGGAACCGGCGTGTATTTGTAGCGAATGGTGGCCGCGCCTTCACGCAGGGTTTCCGTCGTGTTGTCGCTCTTGTCATACCAGCAGTTAAAGCCCAGCAGGCGACCGGCAGTAACCAGAGAGGCTCCTTTGCGGTTGATGCCATCCACGATGTCTTTAATCAGCGAAGGCGTCATCGGCTTATCGATGTAGGCAAAATGCGCCTCAGCGATCATGTCTGCGAGGATTTGCGCCGTGCGGGTGTAGCTTTCAAAAACGTAGGTTTCCGCGTCGCAGGTGCGTGATCCCCAGAAGCGGAAGCCGTCGCGCTTAATCAGGGTCGTGATGCCTTTGCTGTTGAGATCGTCAGCGTCGGTATCGGTGCCCTGAAGCGTCCAGTAAATGTCCGCAGACATACCCAGCACGTTAGAGACAGGAACGTTGGACAGTACTTTATGCCAGCCCTGTTCAGCATCAATCTTAGCGCGCAGGCCAACCGCGTAAGCGGGTGAGGGGGCAACCTCGTTAGCGCCGCTCTGGCTGTTATAGGCGATAAAATCCGGATAAATAACCATGATTTCACGTTCACTGAAGGCTTCGCGGTAGGCTTTGGCCTCAGCAATAGTCTTGCAGCCATTGGCGCTGACATAGGCGAATGCCCTCAGCTTCTCAGCGATTACCGCCAGTTGTAACGCCGCCTCTTTCGTGTCCAGTCCTGGAACGGCGAGAACGCGAGGACGCTCCCCCACGCGGGGCTCAGCCGTTAACAGCGCAAAAAGTCCGGTGTAGCGGCCTTCACTGTTGACGCCGCCGATAACGAGCTGGGTTTGGGTGGGTGCCGTTTCACCCTCTTCAGCCACGACTTTTGAGGCATCCGCTACACGGATAACAACCGTCTTCGGGCTCGACTGATCGGAAATGGCTTTCAAAGTAGAATAAAGCGTGCCGGATTTTCCAGCTTTACCGAGATAGTCCCTGACGCGCGTCAGCAATACTGGCGTGTCCAGGGGGAAAGCAACGGCGTCGGCATCATCCGCCACACAGATCACGCCGAGAACGGCGGTATCAATGTCGCGAATTAGCGTGCTCAGGTCAGTGGTTTCCTTGACCTGTGTACCGTGGTGATAATTGTCGCTCATGCTTGTTAGCCTCTGTTTGATGCGTGCAATACATCATCGGGAACGCCGCCCCTCTTTTCACCTTGTGCCGGTTGTCGCTGGCCGCTTACAACACTGGACTGCTGACGCGGAGTCCCCGCGCGGGCGAGGATGCAGGCAGGGGGATTTATGCTGAATTTATTCGATGATGATTTATCACCGCGACCGGCTTACAGGCTGACGGTAAAAGGGGCTGAGCTGACAAGTCTGGATGATCGGTTAATGTCTCTGACACTTACTGATAACCGGGGATTTGAAGCGGATCGGCTTGAGCTGACCATAGATGATACGGACGGTCTGGTTGTTATGCCTTCACGCGGCGCGCAAATATCCGTGGCTATCGGCTGGGCTGATCGTCCGCTCGTTGATAAAGGATTTTTCACGGTCGATGAAATTACCCATCAGGGGCCGCCTGACCGGTTGATTGTGACGGCCCGCAGCGCAGATTTTAGGGACGACTTCAACGTTAAGCGCGAATACAGCTGGCATAACGTCACGGTGGGTGACGTCGTGTCTGCTATTGCAGGGCGTTATGATTTAATTCCGGCTGTGAGCGCTTCACTGAAAGATGTGGGTATCGACCATGCAGACCAGACGAGTGAATCAGATATCAGTTTTCTGACACGCATGGCGGAAATGTTGGGTGCGGTTGCCACCATTAAAAATGGCCGCCTGTTGTTCATTGTGCCGGGGCTGGGTGTGTCACAAAGTGGACGGGTTTTACCCGCGGTGATGATCACAAAAGAAAGCGGTGACGGGCATTCGTTCCGCATTGCGGATAGGGACGCATATACGGGCGTGCAGGCCTACTGGCTTGATCTGAACTTTGGAAAGAAAAAGCCCACGACGGTGAAACGCAGAAAAGTTAAAAAGCCGGTCAATGTCACGCCAGCGTCGAGCAAAAAAGAAGGGGACTATGTGGAAGGGGCAGAGGGAAACGTATTTGTAATGCGTAAAACCTTCAAGACGGAACGGGCGGCGCGGCGTGCCGCTGCGGCAAAATGGTCTGAATTACAGCGGGGCGCTGCTGAATTCAGCATTACCCTGGCACGTGGCCGGGAAGACCTTTACCCGGAGCTGCATGCGAACGTCAGCGGGTTTAAGCCGATGATAGATGCGGCTGATTGGGTAATTAACCGGGTCAACCATACGATAGACGACAACGGTTTTATGACTGGGCTTGATCTGGAAGTGAGGATAACCACATGGGATGCTGATGAAGAAACAAGCGAAACGGAATAGATTTTATATCAGATACGTCTTAAAATGCACCTGAGTTTAATCAGATTGTGGTGAGGTGTTATGTTCACCTGTCCGAAATGTGGTGCCAGCGCGAAAACCCGTACCAGCGTAATGCTCAGCAATGAGGTAAGACGCAGTTATCATCAGTGTAATAATCTTAGTTGTGGTAGTGCTTTTACCACGCTCGATGCAGTGGAGCATTTCCTGAATAACGTTACCCCTGTTGCGGCGCATACAGTGCCAACAGACATTTTCCCGCGGTCAAATTACGGTGAAAATCAGTTAGCCTTATCACTCTGAAATTTAAAGATAAATGACCTCGCCCAGCGGGGTTTTTTTTAATCAGAATTAAAACAAATCAAGTCAGTGCCGATAACTCAAATGTAACTTTTAAATTTATGAAGATGGAGTTTTATATGTCTGGAATGGTTTTTTGTCGTGGTTGCGGGAAAGAAATTCACAGTTCCGCTAAGGCGTGTCCGCATTGTGGAGCAACTCAAGGTTCTGAGGCAGGTCAAAAAAGCAGGATCGCTGCTGCGCTTTTGGCTTTCTTCCTGGGTGGTTTTGGGGTGCATAAATTTTATCTGGGCCGGGTTGGCCAGGGCATTTTGTATCTGATCTTCTGCTGGACGTTCATTCCAGCGATTATCGCCTTTATCGAATTCATCATGTACTTATGTTCATCCGACGAAGATTTTGCCAGAAAATACGGTTAAAACTGCTGAAGGATGTGAAAAACGAAGCCCGCTAAATTAGTGGGCTTTTTTTATGACGTGGTCAATACATGGACATTTCGAGAAATAAATCCTTTTATTTCATTTGGATAGGTGTGATTAATGGACACCATCCCTGTCTTCCCCCGCTATGATGGCGGGGTTTTTTTTGCCTGAAATCCAGTATACTTACGCACTCAACTAAAGGGAGTGCGGCATGGATCAACACTACGCCCGCCTGGTAAACCGGGCTGCGCTGGCGGCTACCACGCTGGCTTCAATACTGCTGCTGGTGAAGATTTTTGCCTGGTGGTATACCGGTTCGGTCAGCCTGTTAGCGGCGCTTGTCGACTCTCTGGTGGATATCGCCGCGTCCCTTACCAACCTCCTGGTGGTGCGATACTCGCTTCAGCCTGCCGATGCAGAGCATACTTTTGGGCATGGCAAGGCGGAGTCGCTTGCCGCGCTGGCTCAGAGCATGTTTATCTCCGGATCAGCGCTGTTTCTGTTCCTGACAGGTTTACAACATCTGGCTACGCCCAATGAAATGCGTGCGCCGCTGGTGGGGATAGTGGTTACGCTGATTGCGCTCTTCTCTACGCTGGCGCTGGTGACTTTTCAGCGATGGGTGGTGAAAAAGACCCGCAGCCTGGCTATTCGCGCCGATATGCTTCATTACCAGTCTGACGTGATCATGAACGGCGCCATTCTGCTGGCGTTAGGCCTGAGCTGGTATGGCTTCAGGCGTGCGGATGCGCTTTTTGCGCTTGGCATTGGCGTCTGGATTTTATACAGCGCGCTGCGGATGGGTTATGAAGCGGTGCAGGCGCTGCTGGACAGAGCGCTGCCCGATGAAGATCGCCAGGTGATTATTGATATAGCCGCTAACTGGCCCGGCGTGCAGGGCGCGCACGACGTGCGTACCCGTCAGTCCGGGCCGACCCGGTTTATTCAGCTACATCTTGAAATGGATGATAATCTTCCGCTTTTTCAGGCACATAAAATGGCCGAAGAAGTAGAGAGAGCGCTGCTGGATCGTTTTCCAGGTTCTGACGTGATTATTCACCAGGATCCCTGCTCGGTGGTGCCAGCGGAGCTGGAAAAGAGTCTTAAGCTATAATTTTCCGGTAAATAAAGAAGTTAGCTGAATCATTAACAGAAACGTGATGGGGTGCAAAAAAAATAGCTGAATGATCGCTGACCTGAATCAATTCAGCCCCCTGGCTTTGATATACTATTGCCATCATTAGTCGTTAAGCTCGCCTTTATGCGTCGACCTTCCACGGCGTCCAGCATTCAACATTCGCATTAACAAGTTCAGAGGTTGTCATGATTAAAAAAATCGGTGTACTGACAAGCGGCGGTGACGCTCCGGGTATGAACGCAGCCATCAGGGGTGTGGTTCGCGCCGCCCTCAGTGAGGGCCTTGAAGTGTGTGGCGTTTATGATGGCTACCTGGGTCTGTACGAAGATCGCATGGCCAACCTGGACCGCTACAGCGTCTCTGACATGATTAACCGCGGCGGCACCTTTCTTGGGTCGGCGCGTTTCCCTGAATTCCGCGAAGAAAGCGTGCGTCAGGTTGCTATCGAGAACATGAAAAAGCGCGGCATTGATGCGCTGGTAGTGATCGGCGGTGACGGCTCCTACATGGGCGCCAAACGCCTGACGGAGATGGGCTTCCCCTGTATCGGCCTGCCGGGCACTATTGATAACGATGTAGCGGGGACGGATTACACCATCGGTTATTTCACGGCGCTCGAAACGGTCGTTGAGGCAATTGACCGCCTGCGTGATACTTCTTCTTCCCACCAGCGTATCTCAATCGTTGAGGTGATGGGGCGCTACTGCGGCGATCTGACTCTGGCCGCAGCCATTGCCGGCGGCTGTGAATTCATCGTATTGCCTGAGATCCCTTATACCCGTGAAGAGCTGGTAGAAGAGATCAAAGCGGGCATCGCCAAGGGCAAAAAGCACGCGATTGTGGCGATTACCGAGCACATTTGCGATATCGATGAGCTGGCAAAGTACATCGAGTCGGAAACCAAACGAGAAACCCGTTCTACCGTTCTGGGGCATATCCAGCGCGGCGGCGCACCGGTGGCCTATGACCGTATTCTGGCTTCCCGCATGGGTGCCTACTCTATTGAGCTGCTGCTACAGGGCTACGGCGGCCGCTGTGTGGGTATTCAGAATGAGAAAATGGTGCACCACGATATTATTGACGCCATTGAAAACATGAAGCGGCCGTTCAAAGGCGACTGGCTGGACACGGCGAAAAAGCTTTACTGATAATAAACAGGGCGCTGAATGACAGCGCCTTTATTTTGTCTCTCTATATACCCAAAGGTTATTAAAGCTATTTTTTAATTCTTTAAACCACGAATCACTTTGTGTCACGCTACTCTCAGCAAAAAACCTTTGGGAGAGTGTGATGAAGAAGTGGAGTGTGGGATTAACCCTGTTACTGGCCTCAACCAGCGTCCTGGCAAAAGATATTCAGCTGCTGAATGTTTCTTACGATCCGACTCGTGAGCTGTATGAACAGTACAACAAAGCCTTCAGCGCGCATTACAAGCAGGAAACCGGGGACAATGTGGTCATCCGCCAGTCGCATGGCGGTTCCGGCAAGCAGGCCACCTCCGTGATCAACGGCATTCGTGCTGATGTCGTCACTCTGGCGCTGGAATCTGACGTTGATGCCATCGCTGAGCGCGGTCGTATCGATAAAAACTGGATCAAGCGGCTGCCCGATAACTCTGCACCCTACACTTCAACCATCGTCTTCCTGGTGCGCAAGGGTAATCCCAAACAGATCCACGACTGGAGCGATCTCATCAAGCCGGGCGTTTCGGTGATCACGCCAAATCCTAAAACTTCTGGCGGAGCACGCTGGAACTATCTGGCGGCATGGGGCTGGGCTCTGGATCATAATAATGGTGACCAGGCTAAAGCACAGGCTTACGTAAAAGCCCTGTTTAAAAATGTGGAAGTGCAGGATTCCGGTGCTCGTGGTGCAACCAACACCTTCGTTGAACGCGGCCTTGGCGATGTGCTGATCGCCTGGGAAAACGAAGCTTATCTGGCAGTTAACAAGCTGGGTAAGGATAAGTTTGATATCGTGACTCCGCAAGAGTCGATCCTTGCTGAACCTACTGTCTCCGTGGTAGATAAAGTGGTGGATGAGCGTGACACCCGTAAAGTGGCCGATGCTTATCTGAAATACCTCTATTCCCCGGAAGGGCAGACTATCGCTGCGCAGAACTATTACCGTCCACGCGATCCGGAGATCGCTAAGAAGTTTTCCAGCACCTTCGCCCCGGTAAAATTATTTACCATCGATAACAAATTCGGTGGCTGGGCAAAAGCACAGAAAACCCACTTTGCCGATGGCGGAACTTACGATCAGGTGATGAAACCAGATTAATTTCTGCAGGGCGGCGCTCAATATTGCCGCCCGCTTTCCCTCTTTTTAAAACTACATTCCTTTCAGACACTCCTTCCCCATGAAAATAAGCTGAAGCGTAAAAAATGGTCACCGCGATTGATTATTTGACATGATCTTCGTCGGGGGTTCGTTTACATTACGGGCAGATAATATCCAGAGGTTTTGATCATGAAGGGGAGATCGCGTGTTCTGATTGCGGTGACGCTGGCGGGAATAGTACTGACGGCAGGTTGTGCTTCTATAGCACTGAATTTTAAACGTAATTCAGATGCGCTCTGGAAAATCGTCAGTCAAAAATGTGTACCTAACCAAAATCAAAACAACGATCCAACGCCTTGTCGCAAAGTAGATTTAAGAAATGGTTTTGTGGTCCTGAAAGATCGCAATGGGCCACTGCAGTTTTTACTGCTGCCGGTCGAAAAAATTAGCGGTATAGAGAGCCCGCTCCTGCTTAATCCTTCCACGCCCAATTTTTTTGCTGAAGCCTGGCGTGCACGTCACTATATGGAAGAGAAACGCGGCGCGCCGATAGCGGACAGCGCGGTGGCTGTGGCTATCAACTCCCAGAGGGGCAGAACGCAAAATCAGCTGCATATTCATATCTCCTGCCTGCGCCCTGATATTCGTCAGCGTCTGGACAGCCTCAGCGCCAGCCTCACTACTCTCTGGCAGTCTGAACAGTTAGGCGAGCATGTTTATCAGGTGCGCGCCGTAACGCGTGACGAAACCAAGAAAATGAGCCCGTTTATCCGTATCGCCAGCGAATTACCCGGCGCCCGTGAAGAGATGTACAAATATGGCATTGCCATTGCTGCGCTACCGGATGGTCGCCGTGCGCTGATGGTGATTAAACGTAATCTGCTGTTGATGAACCTGGGCTCTGCTGAAGAGCTGCAGGATCACACCTGCAGCATCCTGAACGCTTCAGGGGCAACGGACGCTGCCCTTAAGTAAGTGATGAGATTTATGCTTTTCTTGCAGAAACCTCGATAGGTTTGTCGTCCTTATATTTTGCTGTCGCTATCCACGCGGCGCAGAACAACGTCAGGCGGGCAAAAAAGTAGAAGAAAGCCATCAGGCCGAGAACCGATCCGAACGCCGCACCAGAAGGAGATGAGGCGAGTTTGGGAAGCGTCAGGGTCATAATGAATTTAATCACCTCAAAGCCAATAGCGGCCAGCAACGTGCCGCGAAACAGCGCTTTCTTGCGCGGTTTATGACGCGGCAGGATCCAGAATATCCACAAGAACAGCAGATAGTTCGCCAGAATGGAGATGGAAAGCGCAATCAGCGTCATCGCCGGTCTGAGCCATTCAATCCCCTCCAGACCCAGCGCGCGAACGATCGCCTCCTGCGCTGCGCCAGCAATAGAGGTCAGCGACAGCGTCACGATCAGGGCGAGTACCAGCCCCATCAGCGAAATGAAATCACGCGTATATTTAAACCAGATTTTCTCTTTTTCCTGCTTGTTACGTTCCCAGACATCGCGCGACTGCGCCCGAATGGCTTCACGCAGGTTGCCCATCCAGCTGATGCCTGAATAGAGGGCGATAAATAAGCCCGTCAGCCCAACGGTAGTGCGTTGCTGAATTGCGGTGTTGACGGTGTTTTTCAGCGTCGAAGCCAGTGTAGGATCGCTGATATTATTGACGATCTTGTTGATCAGCTCCGTCAAAAGATCCTGGTTAGAGGCGAGCACAAAGCCCACCGCGGCAAAGGAGACCATCAAAATAGGGATCAACGACAGAAACGAAAAATAGGTAATGGCCGCTCCAAACTGGCTGCCAAGACGATCGTTAAAGCGTTCCCCCGCCCGGAGAAAATGCGCTACCGCCGGAATAGCCTGGAACCAGCTCACCAGGCGCGAAATCCGGGTGATCGATTTGTCGACGGTATCATTGCCCGTTTTGATGTTGATCAGAGGTTTTTCTGCATCTTGCTGCTGTTCAGCCGGTTGATTTTCCTTCATGTACCCTTCTTCATGTCCTTCAAATGAATGTACCTGCATGAAATTATAGCCGCCTCGTCAGTCTATGTACTGTTTCATTGCCTGCGTGAGCCATTCCATAAAAACATGGACCCGTCTGGCAAGGTTACGCCGATGGGGATAGATCAGCGAAAGGGGCATCGGTTCAGCACGAAAATGGGGCAAGATTTCGATCAGCTTTTTATCCTTCAGCAAGGTTTTCATGCCTGCCAGCGGAGCCTGAATAATTCCCAACCCGGAGAGGCAGGCTGTGCGATAGGTTTCCGTGTTGTTCACGGTCACGGCGCCGCCAGTTTTAATGAAACGCGTGGTTTTGCCGTCGTAAAACTCAAAACCCGCAGGATGGCTCCCCAATTGCTGGCTGTAGTGCACCATGGCGTGCTGTCCGAGATCTTCCAGCGTCAGGGGCGTGCCAAACCGCTCCAGGTAGTCCGGGCTGGCACAGTTGACCATCGGCAACATCCCCAGCGGTCGGGCCACCAGGCCGGAATCTTCCAGCACGCCACCACGCACAACGCAGTCAAACCCTTCACGCACCACGTCAACGCGCCGGTCGCTGCTGCTTAACTCCAGCTCAATCCCGGGATATTGCTGCAAAAAATTGGGCAGCAGGGGCAGGATAAAATGGCAGGCCAGGCTGACCGAAGTATCCACCCGTAACCGGCCGCTGAGCGTATCGGGATCGTGCTGAAACAGTGAATCCATCTCTTCCAGCGTGGCGAGTACGTCGCGGCAGCGTTCGTAATAGACCAGACCATCCTGGGTGAGCTGAACCCGTCGCGTGGTCCGGTGTAACAGGCGCGTGCCCATACTGTTTTCCAGCGCCTGAAGCTGGCGGGAGAGACTGCCTTTCGGCACGCCCAGGCTTTCCGCTGCGCGGGTAAAGCTCTGGAGTTCAGCAACCCGGACAAATACCTGCATTGCCTGAATTTTATCCATTTATGCGCCCATTGTTGTTCAGGATGAAACAGTGAAGCGTTAGTAAGCTCATTTATAGATCAGAACGCAGGTAATATCCTGTTTTTTGTCCACAGTGAGAGAAACGGAGATAAAAATGAGTGCGAAAATTGCAATTATCACCGGCGGAAGCCGGGGTTTAGGTGAAAATGCTGCCATTAAGCTGGCCGCCCGGGGCATTAACAGCATTTTGACCTATCGTAACAAACAGCAGGAAGCCGAGCAGGTGATCAAGCGTATCGAAGCGCTTGGCGCTCGCGCAGTGGCGCTGCAGCTGGATGTAGCGGACAGCAGCAGCTTTGCCGACTTCGCCGGTCAGGTAAAAGATCTGCTGCAGACTGTCTGGCAGCGTGACACTTTCGACTATTTATTAAACAACGCCGGTACATCATTGCATGCCAGTTTTAATCAGACTAGCGAAGCGCAGTTTGATGAGATGGTGAACGTCCATTTTAAAGGGCCTTTTTTCCTGACGCAGAAGCTGTTGCCGCTGATGATTGATGGTGGCCGGATCCTTAACATTTCAAGCGGTCTGGCCCGCTTCACCCTGCCGGGTTCCGGCGCGTATGCCTCCGTGAAAGGCGCGATGGAAGTGCTGACCCGCTATCAGGCCAAAGAGTTAGGAGAGCGGCGCATCAGCGTGAATATCCTGGCGCCGGGCGCTATCGCCACCGATTTCAGCGGGGGCATGGTGCGCGATAATCCCGAGGTGAATGCTTTTGTGGCTTCGCAAACTGCTCTGGGCCGCGTGGGGCAACCGGACGACATCGGCAATGCAGTTGCCCAGCTGCTCAGCGACGAGAGTGGCTGGATCAACGGCCAGCGTATTGAAGCTTCAGGCGGCATGTTTCTCTGAGGCTCCCGTACAGACGCGTAAAACCTCAGGCTTCCCTCGTGATGAGGGAAGTCCGGGGCTGGTTTAACGGAGGCTGTTTACAGGAGGTCAGGTAGGCCTTACCGCTCTCAGGTAGGCCTTACCGCTCTCAGGTAGGCTGCCTCCCTGTGCGATACAGGCTGAAGTCTGTAATGATGGAGATAAGGGCACGCCATTAGATATTCAGCGTACCGTCGATCACCGTTACCGTCTGCCCACCAATCCAGAGGCCGTCGGCGGCATAGGTCACGCTGAGACGCCCGGCGCGCTGCATTGCAGTACCCTGGCGTACCCGGTAATCCAGCTCCACGCCCTGAGCCTGCAGATAGCGAGCCAGACAGGCATTAGCGCTGCCGGTGACCGGGTCTTCCGTTAACGACCCGTTTTCAACCAGCAGGCCGCGGACTTCATACTGCTCGGCAACGCCGTCGAGAGGCCCAAAAGGCATTACGCCATTCACCTTCGCTTTACGCATCACTCTCTCAAACTCAGTCATGTTGGGCTTAATCGCCAGTACCGCTTCAGCCGACTGCATCGGTACCAGCAGCCAGCGGATCCCCATATCCGCTATCATTACCGGGAGTGCAGACTCTATGGCATCGCAGTTAAGCGCACTGCTTAAAGGCGCATCGGTGAACGGCGTGAGCGTGGCTTCCGGCGCTGAGAAGGCCAGCGCGCCGTCAGGGCCAATCTTTATCGTGACCAGCCCCAACTCGCACTCCTGCACAATCCTGCCAGACTGCTTAAGGCTGATGCCCGCTTCAATCAGCGCATGCGCGCTGCCCAGAGTAGGGTGACCGGCAAAAGGCAGCTCAAGATCTGGCGTGAAAATACGCACACGATAGTCTGCAGCAGGATTCTGGGCAGGCAGAATAAAAGTGGTCTCTGAGAGATGAGTCCAGCGGGCAATCGCCGCCATCTGCTCATCGCTCAGGCCGCTGGCATCCATAATCACCGCCAGCGGATTGCCATTCAGCGGAGAGGAAGTAAATACGTCAACCTGCTTAAACGCACGTAACTGTGTCATCGCGCATCTCCTTTTGGTTATGATGTGTAAAGAGTATCCTGAATCTTTCCGCTGAGTGTAGCGGGGTGTCACACTGTTAAGTCGGGCTGGGGTTGGCCATTGTCAGTCCGGCAGAATATGCGTATTAATAGCCAAAACCTGAACAAATAAGTGAAGGATCTATGCTGAAAATACTGGGACGCGCCTCCTCCATTAATGTCCGAAAAGTGCTCTGGATCTGTGAAGAGCTGAATATCCCGTTTCGCCGTGAAGAGTGGGGCGAGGGGTTTAAGTCTCCGCAGGAGGCTGCCTTCAAAGCGCTGAATCCTAATGCCCTGGTGCCGGTTATCCAGGACGGGGATTTCGTCATGTGGGAATCCAACGCCATTATCCGCTATCTGGCAAACGCCTACGGCGGCGGCTGGCTCTATCCTGAAGAGCCGCGCGCTCGTGCGCCGGTTGATCAGTGGATCGACTGGCAGGCGACCGAGCTGAATACCTCCTGGCGCTACGCCTTTATGGCATTAGTGCGTCACTCGCCGGCGCATCAGGATCCCCGGCTGATTGCCGCGGCCTGTAAAGGCTGGTCTTACACCATGGCCATTCTCAATGCGCAGCTGGAGCGTACCGGCGCCTATGTGGCAGGCAGCGCCTTTTCGCTCGCTGATATCCCGGTGGGACTCTCCGTTAACCGCTGGTTTGAGACGCCGCTGGAGCACCCTGCATTTCCTGCCGTGCGGGCCTATTACGAGCGGCTGACCGAACGCAAAGGGTATGCCACCTGGGGCCGAAACGGCACGCCTTAACCTCAGAGCATGCCCGCTGCAATACCGCTGATTTCACACGCCAGCGCCCCCGTTCGCTTCAGCGCCCAGGTATAACGCTCATCGAACGGGTAGCAGCAGGAGAGCCGCAGCGCGTGATTGCCACGATCGCTCAGGGTATAGAGCGCCCCCGGCGTCAGGCAGATTTTCTCCTGCAGCAGCCGGTGAAACAGATCCACCGTGTCCACTTTTCCCGGTAGCTCAACCCAAAAAACGTAGCCTCCGCCGGGCATCGTGGCCTGGGTTCCCAGTGGAAAATAGCGGGCAATGATCCCTCTGACTTCATCCAACTGGGCAGCGTAGCGGCGGCGCATGGAACGCAGGTGATGATCATACCCGCCAGATTCCAGAAACAGCCCCAGCGTCTCGGACAGCAACCGTGATTCAGCCAGTGAAGAGACAGATTTAAGCCTGGCCAGCTCCCTGCTGAAGCGCCCGGCTGCAATCCAGCCCAGATGAAAGTCGGGTGCTACCGTTTTGGTATAACTGGCGCAATGCAGCACCCAGCCATCGGTATCAAAAGCTTTGACCGCCGGAGAGAGCGGCCAGCAAAATTGCAGCTCGGCATAGAGCCCGTCTTCAATCAGCGGCACCTGATAGCGATTGACCAGTTTCGCCAGCCGTTTTTTATCCTGCAGTTTCATGCTGCACCCCAGCGGGTTTTGCACGTTTGGCATCGCGATCAGCGCCTGCAAACGTTTTTCCTGCAGCAGCAGCTCCAGCGCGTCAAGCGAGAGTCCATGCTGGGGATCGGTAGGGATTTCAATCACTTTCAGACCAAGACTGGCCAGCAGCGGGAACAGATAAAAATAGGTGGGTGTCTCCACCCCTACGCACTCTCCCGGCCTGGTGACGGCTCGCAGCGCCAGCTGGAGCGCCTCCATGCAGCCGTGTGTCAGCGTCACCTCTTCAGTGGTCAGCGACATCCCCAGGTCCATCGCACGGCGCGCAATTTCCCGCCTCAGGCGCTGGCTACCCGGCGGCAGAGCATAGCGACCAATTAAATCGGGTTCACGTCGAAGCAGAGAGGCCATAATGCGGCTGATTTTTGCCGTGGGAAAAAAGTCACTGTTTTGCGGGCAGGCCAGCGAGATATTGGTGTAGTCGGGATGATTCTGCGCGGCAAATACGGCATCGATCAAATCCAGCTTTTCACTGCCGGGTGAGCGCACCTTTGCCTGCCGGTCGCCGCTGGTTTTCACAGAAGGCAGCCGGCCACGGACGTAATAGCCCGACTGAGGCCTGGCTTCGATCAGGCCGCGATCTTCGAGGATACGGTAGGCTGTGAGCACTGTGTTCACGCTCACCTGGTGATTGCTGGCACAGCGCCGGATAGCGGGCAGACGGCTTCCGGGCAGAAAAGTACCGTTGTGGATCGCCTCCGCCAGCGTTTCAGCCAGCTGATGATAAAGCGTACTCTCCTGCGAGTCGATGATGGACACAGTCGCCTGCCTTGGTGATGGGTACAGTGTAATTAAAATGCTATTTGTACTCATAACAATAGTGTATTTCTGAATCTGTTACCATCGACGCGATGACCTTAACATGGTGTTCTTAATCGTGTTCAGGAGACAGACCATGCTCGATCCTTCCTTTGTTAGTTACGTCACCGTGATGTCCATTACGCCCGGGCCAAACAACCTGATGCTGGCTACTTCTGGCGTCAATTTCGGCATGCGCCGTACGCTGCCTATGCTGCTGGGGATCATGGTCGGGTGCGGCGTTCAGACGGCGATAGCGGGATTGCTGCTTGAGGTGCTGCTGCAGTGGATGAGCGCGGTTCGTCTGCCGCTGACGCTGATGGGGGGCGCATACCTGCTGTGGCTCTCCTGGAAAATTTTCCGCTCGGGCGCGCCGGAGTTGCGTGAAAAAGCGCAGCCAATGACGCTGCTCGGCGGAGCGATGTTTCAGGCAATCAATCCAAAAGCCTGGCTGATGGCGACGAATGTGGCGCTGATGTATACCGCCAGCAGCGGTATTGTCATGGTAATGTTTGGCTTTATGGCGCTGAACCTGCCATGCATTTTGATCTGGGCGGCGATGGGAGATCGGCTGGGTAAACATTTACAGGTAGCCTGGAAGCTGCGCGCCTTCAATGGAGTGATGGCGCTCTCGCTGGTTATCACCACGTTCTGGATGCTGGTGGAAGCGGTGCAGCTCTGAAAGGTGTGGGCGACCGGCTGGTCGCCCACAGGGTGAGGGTTAACGCGCGCTGGCGGGCCAGACCCAGTTCAGCACTTCCGGCAAGTCTTCCCCCTGCTCACGAACCCAGCGATGATGCTCAGCCAGTTTTTCCTGGAGTTTATCCAGCACCTCTGAGGCCTTCTCCGCCAGCCCCGGCACGCGCATAATCGCCTCCTGCGCCAGATGGTAACGGTCCAGTTCGTTAAGCACGGTCATATCAAACGGCGTGGTGGTGGTGCCTTCCTCATTGAAACCTTTCACATGGAAATTACGATGATTGTTTCGCTGGTAAGTCAGCCGGTGGATCAGGGCTGGATAGCCGTGGAAAGCGAATACCACCGGTTTGTCGGCGGTAAATATCTCATCGAACGCCCCATCTTCCAGGCCATGTGGATGCTGCTCTCTGGTTTGCAGCGCCAGTAAATCGACCACATTTACTACCCTGACTTTCAGCTCCGGCAGCCACTGACGAAGCAAATCTACTGCGGCCATTGTTTCCAGCGTCGGTACATCGCCTGCGCAGGCCATGACCACATCCGGTGAGCTGCCCGGTTGCTCATTCCCGGCCCAGGGCCAGATGCCCATTCCCTTTTCGCAATGCTCTACAGCCTGTTCCATGGTCAGCCACTGCGGCTCGGGCTGCTTACCGGCGATGATCACGTTGATCCGATCCCAGGTTCGCAGGCAGTGATCGCCTACCCACAGTAAGGTATTGGCATCAGGCGGCAGATAAATACGGACAATATCCGCTTTCTTGTTGGCAACATGATCGATAAAGCCGGGATCCTGATGGCTGTAACCGTTGTGATCCTGACGCCAGACGTGTGAAGAGAGCAGATAGTTCAGTGAAGAGATAGGTTTACGCCATGGCAGCTTACGCGACACTTTCAGCCATTTGGCGTGCTGGTTGAACATCGAATCCACAATGTGGATAAAGGCTTCGTAACAGGTAAACAGGCCGTGCCTGCCGGTCAGCAGATAGCCCTCCAGCCAGCCCTGGCACTGGTGCTCGCTGAGGATCTCCATAACGCGGCCATCTGGCGAAAGCTGCTCATCATAAGCCTCAATCTTCTCCATCCAGGTACGGTTGGTGACATCAAAGACCCGGCCCAGGCGGTTTGATGCGGTCTCGTCTGGCCCAAACAGGCGGAAGTTGTCGGGATTGCTGCGAAATATCTCGCTGAGATAGCTGGCGAGCACCGCGGTGGACTGATCCTGGCTGCCGCCGGGGCTGGCAACCTCAACGGCAAACTGGCGGATATCGGGCACGTTAAGTTCCTGCCGCAGCCGCCCGCCGTTAGCATAGGGCGTGGCTCCCATCCTTTTATCGCCTTCAGGCGCCAGCGCCTGAAGTTCAGGTTTCAGCTTTCCTTCGGTATCAAACAGGTCATCGGGGCGATAGCTTCTCAGCCAGGATTCCAGGATCTGGCGGTGGTTTTCATCTTCACGGCATGATGAAACCGGTACCTGGTGAGCTCGCCAGAACCCTTCAACTTTTTTACCATCTACCGATTTCGGCCCCGTCCAGCCTTTGGGGCTGCGCAGGATAATCATTGGCCAGCGTGGGACAGGGGCGGCGGCCTCATTACCTCGTGCTTCCTGCTGCAACTGACGGATACGGTCGAACGCTTTATCGAAGGCGGCCGCCATATCGCGATGCATCTGGTGCGGGTCATCTCCCTCCACAAACAGCGGCTCGTAACCGTAGCCAGTAAACAGCTGTTGCAGATCCTCATCACTGGAACGACCCAGCAGAGTGGGGTTGGCAATTTTATAGCCATTGAGATGCAGAATGGGGAGGACCGCACCATCACGGGCGGCATTGAGGAATTTAGTGCCGTGCCAGCTTGAGGCCAGCGGTCCCGTTTCCGCTTCGCCATCACCGATAATGCAGGGAACAATCAGCTCGGGATTATCAAAAACCGCGCCGAATGCATGCACCAGAGAGTAGCCCAGTTCACCACCTTCATTGATGGAGCCTGGCGTCTCGGGCGCGGCATGGCTGGGGATCCCGCCGGGGAAAGAGAACTGCTTAAACAGTTTGCGCATGCCCTGCGCATCACCACTGATATCTGGATAGATTTCGCTGTAGGTGCCTTCAAGCCAGGTATTGGCAACCATGCCTGGCCCGCCGTGTCCCGGACCGCAGATATAGAGCAGATTCAGGTCGCGCTGGCGGATAATGCGGTTGAGGTGCGCGTAGATAAAATTCAGTCCGGGGGTGGTTCCCCAGTGGCCCAACAGTCGGGGTTTGATGTGCTGTGGCAGCAGAGGCTCTCTGAGAAGCGGGTTATCCATCAGATAGATCTGCCCCACCGACAGATAGTTCGCTGCTCGCCAGTAGCGGTCCAGCAGAGAGAGTTCGTTATCAGTTATCGGCTGAGGTAAAGACGTGTCCATCCTGCTTCTCCTTTAATAGGGGTCAGCTAAAAGCATAGACGCTTGCGCCGATCGGGCAGGAGGAAAGTGAGAAGGTAAAAAAAGGGCGGAATTTATCCGCCCTGAGATCGGAAGGAGAGGTTACTTGCCAACTACCGCTGCGTCAGCTTCTGCAGCTTCGTCATTGGCGGCCGAGGCAGGCGTGTACTCCAGCTGCAGAATGCGGCTGGTTTCTGCCATCTCTTTTTCCGTCGCCGCCACGTTGCCATTCAGCTTCTGGCCATAAGATGGGATCATCGCTTTCAGCTTTGACTGCCATTCAAACGAGGAAAAGCGGTCATGGAAAACTTTGCTCATCAGCTCGATCATAATAGGTGCGGCGGTTGAAGCGCCTGGCGAGGCACCCAGCAAAGCCGAGAGCGTACCATCCTGCGAGGTGACGACTTCAGTGCCCAGCTTCAGCACGCCGCCTTTACCCGCTTCTTTCTTGATGATCTGCACACGCTGGCCCGCCTTCACGCGGCGCCAGTCTTCCTTCCTTGCTTCCGGGAAATAGTCCTGCAGCGCTTTCAGGCGATCTTCATCGGTCAGCATGACCTGACCAATCAGATATTTCACCAGACTAAAATTATTCAGGCCAACCTGCATCATCGGCAGCAGGTTAGAGGAAGTCAGCGAGCCAAACATATCCCACAGCGAACCCTGCTTAAGAAATTTGGTAGAGAAAGTGGCAAACGGGCCAAACAGCAGCGTCTGCTTGCCGTCCAGCATACGGGTATCCAGGTGCGGCACAGACATCGGCGGCGCGCCTACGGAGGCTTTACCATACACTTTCGCCAGATGACGCTTCACCACCTCGGGATTGTCGGAAACCAGAAACTCGCCACCTACCGGGAAACCCGCATAGTCTTTGACTTCAGGAATGCCCGATTTTTGCAGCAGCGTGAGACCCGCACCGCCTGCGCCAATAAAGACGTAGCGCGCACGAAGCGTTTTTTGCTGGCCCTTGTTGTTCAGGTCGGCCACCGTCACGCTCCAGCTCTCATCGCTATTGCGCCTGATGTCGCGCACCTCATGGCGGGTTTGCAGCCTGAAGTTAGGGCTTTTCTGCAACGATGCCACCAGCTGGCAGGTGATTTCGCCGAAATTAACGTCAGTCCCGCTTGAGATGCGCGTGGCGGCGACGCGATCGGTTTGCTCACGGCCTTCCATCATCAGCGGCACCCATTCTCTGATCAGCTCAGGGTCTTCTGAATATTCCATGCCGCGGAACAGACTGCTTTTTTGCAACGCCTGGTAACGTTTTTTCAGGAAGGCTACATTATCGTCGCCCCAGACAAAGCTCATGTGCGGGACGCTGTTGATGAAACTGCGCGGGTTAGTCAGAACCCCTTTACGAACCTGATGTGCCCAAAACTGGCGGGAGATCTGGAAGGACTCATTAATCTCCACGGCCTTTTTGATCTCAACCGAGCCGTCTTCTTTTTCCGGGGTATAGTTCATTTCTGCCAGCGCAGAGTGACCCGTGCCCGCATTGTTCCAGCCGTCAGAGCTCTCTTCGGCAGGGCTCTCCAGGCGTTCCACCATACCAATACGCCACTCCGGCTCCAGCTCCTGTAAATAGGTGCCGAGCGTGGCGCTCATAATGCCGCCGCCGATCAGTAACAGATCGACGTCGTTGTATTCTGCGGCCGTGGCCGATTCAGCAAAACCCATCTTTTTAGTGCAGACAGACTGGAGTGCAGCAGTTTTTCGCATGAGGCGACATCTCCGGGCGTTGATTTCTTAACAAGTTAAGCAGGGAAACAGACACGGCTTCTGAGGAGCGCGTTCCGCTGTCTCGTTGTTCCAGGGGCAATTTTCGGTAACCTGCCATAAAACGAACATACTGAAATCCTATGGCACGACAGAAATATACCATTGTTACGAGTCATTTAAAAAATTGTTTAAAGATTAAAAATGAGAATGAAAAATCAAACGAAATTAGTAACATTGATAGCGGGGGTGACATCCGGGCGTTAACAAATGCGGGTTTTTTGAAAGGTTAATTTATAATCAAAGACTTAGCTTGAGTCATTGTGGCAGTGGAGAACGCAGATTTGGGACAGGGCGGTGAACAAGAAAAGACTGGAGAGAGGGAGCAGGATTAAAACAGGGAAAACTCCTGCGCTGCTGCCAGCGCAGGAGAGAGATCGTCAGGCTTTTTTCGCTGCTGCTGCAGCTTTAACAATCACTGCGAAAGCATCGGCTTTCAGTGACGCGCCGCCAACCAGCGCACCATCGATGTCTGGCTGAGCAAACAATTCTGCCGCATTCTTGTCGTTAACAGAACCGCCGTACTGAATGATCACCTGGGCAGCCACGGTCGCATCTTTCTTCGCGATGTGGTCACGGATAAATTTGTGCACTGCCTGAGCCTGCGCAGGGGTAGCGGATTTACCGGTACCGATAGCCCAGACTGGCTCATAAGCCACAACCACGCCGTTGAACGCCTCTGCGCCCTGCGTGTTCAGCACGGCATCGATCTGACGTGCGCACACTTCTTCCGTTTTGCCTGCTTCGTTTTCCGCTTCGGTTTCACCGATGCAGAGCACCGGGATCAGGCCTGCGGCCTTCAGCACGGCAAATTTTTTGGCAATCAGCTCATCGCTCTCTTTATGGTAAGTGCGACGTTCAGAGTGGCCGATGATGATGTACTGCGCGCCGATATCTTTCAGCATGTCGGCAGAGACTTCGCCGGTAAAGGCGCCGGACAGGTTCACATCAACGTTCTGTGCGCCAAGCGCAATGTGGCTACCGGAGGCGGCATGTTTTGCCAGGTCCAGATACATCACCGGAGGGGCAATGGCTACGCCGCAGCCGTCAACGCTGCTCAGCTCGTTACGCAGGCCGACAATCAGTTCGTTGACCATCGTTTTGCTGCCGTTCAGTTTCCAGTTACCCATGACTAACGGATGTCGCATTATATCCTCCACGCTTAGCGCGATGCTGTTAAATTACCCTGCCGGAGCAGTGTTGTCTGCCAGACAGTATAGAGATCAAAACCCCTAAAGGCTTTGCTTTTCGTCATCTTTGCTGGGGGTCAGTTGGCCGCCATCGCTAATTTAATCGGCTCTATGGCAAAGGTCAGTCCCTTGTCGCCATTGTCCGCCACGATGTAGCGCACCGCGCCTTCATCCTGGGTGAAATAGCGCGATCCTTTGCCCTTGTTCAGCACGTCGTTAAGCCGCTTCAGGCTCTGTTCTTCATTGAGCGTGGGCTCAAAAAAGCGCGTCATGGCGGCCATATAAGCCAGCGCTCTGTCCCGTGCCGCTTTCTCCTCCGGGCCAGGCACCGGCAGCCAGGTTATCTGTAAGGTTTTGATCTTCCCGGTTCCCTGCTCCAGTGCGGTGGAAGCGTAGAGATTTTCATTGATCTTGCTGGCGGCGCGGGTCAAATTACTTTTATCCCCACGGTTATCGATAGCGCGATATTCAGCAATCTGTAACGTGGGATTGATAGCATTATACTTTTCGCGGAACTGGCCGATAGTCATATCAAAGACAGGCGCTCCTGCCTGAAGATAGGGCGCGGCAGGCAGGTGTTCGGTACGATCCTGCGCAGCGGGGGCATTCTCCGCCTGGGCTGTTGTCAGCGTGAACAGTGCCGTGATGCCCAGAAAAATCGCTTTATTCATTCCGTCTGCCCTAACCTTAAAATTCAGCTCAAGATTAGAACGGACAATGACCGGCAAAGTCAAAGCCTGACGCTGTTCTGAGGGATAAAAAATGACCTTACAAGCGTGGTGTTTTTCCTGGCGAGGCCGTCTGAGGCGGCGCGATTTCTGGGTCTGGCTGACCGTATGGCTGGCTCTGATGGTCGTGCTCTACACCCTGGCAGCTCGGGGCTGGATAAGTCGCCAGACGGCGGCATTCCTTGTGGTTTTCCTGCTTCTGCCCACCAGCGCAGTGGTGGTCAAGCGTCTGCACGACCGTAATAAAAGCGCCTGGTGGGCGCTGCTGCTGCTGGTCGCCTGGATGATGCTGGCAAGGGATTGGGAGATGCTGCCGCAGCACTGGCAGTGGGCGCTTGATCGTTTTATCCCCACGCTGATTCTGGTCACGATGACCCTTGAACTGGGCACCTTCAGCGGTACCCAGGGCATGAACCGCTTTGGCAGAGCGCCCAGCCCGGTCAACTATTTTGGCCGCAAGCTGCCTGATTACCAGTAACCTCTACGGTCAGACGCAAACTGCCGGAAAACCAGCCATACCCTGCTTGTAAGCGGGACATCCGATTACCCATGCTGTTCAGCTTTCCATGCAGGCCGCTGCTTACCAGTAATGCTCGGCGGTCATATGTCCTGGCTTGCGCTTGAGGTGCTTACGCATGTCGCGGGTCTCTTTCAGCAGCTGCTGCGTATCCCTCACCATCTGCGGGTTCCCACAGAGCATGATATGGCTGCTCTCAGCCTGCATTGGCAACCCTACGGCCGCTTCAAGCTCACCACTGGCAATCAGAGCCGGCACACGACCGGTCAGTGAACCGACAATCTCTTCCCGGCTGACAACGGTCTGAATGCGCAGCTGACCGTTGTAGCGCTGCTGAAGCTGCTGCATCAGCGGCAGATAGCTCAGATCCTGCGCGTAACGCGCGGCATGCACCAGCACGATATTGTCAAAACGCTCCAGCCCTTTTCCTTCCTGCAAAATCGACAGATAGGGACCAATGGCGGTGCCGGTAGCCAGCATCCATAACGTTTTACAGTCAGGAATTTCATCCAGTACAAAGAATCCGGAGGCTTCTTTGGTGATCATCACCTCTTCACCCGGTTTCAACGCATGCAGCCGCGGGCTGAGCTTGCCTTCCGGCACGGTAACCAGATAGAACTCCAGATTAGCGTCGCTGGGCGCATTCACGTAAGAATAGGCACGCTGCACGCGTTCGCCGTCAATCTCCAGAGCCAGCTTGGCAAACTGACCAGCGGTAAACGGGTCGATAGGGGCGGTGACGACGAGGCTGAACAAGCTCTCAGTCCAGTCATTCACCTCTTTGATCCTGGCGTTAACCCATTCGGCCATAAACATCTCCTTTCTCGGGGTGGGGGCCTGACGCTATCTTCGCCACTCGGCGTCAGCTTTTCCAGTCTCTCTGCGGCACAAAGCTCGTATCGACAAACTGTCCCTTGTCACTATAACGTACAGATTGATTTACGGTGTGCCCGCTTTCACTGACAGTATGCGGTCAGTGATTTTTCGGTGCGCCACTCGCTTTGTCATCGAATCCTGATATTTTCCACGCCATAAGATCCTCTTCTTCGTGCGTTATCCCTGAATTTTGCGGATAGCGCCGATAATCGTGCTGAATAAAAATGAAAAAATTAGAAAACGGGCATCTGCTGGTGATGCTGATTGCGCTGGTGGCCGTCGGGCAGATGGCGCAAACCATTTATGTCCCTGCGATGACCGCCATTGCTGAGGTCTTCAACGTCCGCGAAGGTGCCGTGCAGCGGGTGATGGCGGCCTATCTGATGACTTATGGCGGTTCGCAGCTGTTATACGGGCCGCTCTCCGATAACATTGGCCGCCGTCCGGTTATTCTGGCCGGGCTAAGCATCTTCTGTTTGGGCACGGTAATTGCGCTGTTTGCGCCTGACTTTAACCAGCTGGTACTGGGAAGCGCAATCCAGGGCCTGGGTACCGGTGTGGCTGGGGTAATGGCGCGAACGATGCCGCGTGACCTCTATGCCGGCGGCGCATTGCGGCTGGCGAACAGCCTGCTGAATATGGGCATTCTGGTAAGCCCGCTGGTTGCCCCGGTGATTGGCGCGCTGCTGACCCATCTGTTCGGCTGGCAGGCCTGCTTTGCTTTCCTGCTGCTGCTCTGTGGCTGCGTGGGCGTCGCTATGCTGCGCTGGCTGCCAGAAACGCGGCCTGCTCCCGCTGAAAAGCGCGCTCTGTTTTCCCGCTATCGTCCGCTGCTGGCCGACAGCACCTTTATCCGCTATCTGATTATGCTGATGGGGGCGCTGGGCGGCATTGCCGTATTTGAGGCGAGCTGTGGCGTGTTGATGGGTGGCGTACTGGGGCTGAACAGCCTTACCGTCAGCCTGCTGTTTATTTTGCCCATTCCCGCCGCTTTTTTTGGTGCCTGGTTTGCCGGACGGGAAAACCGGCCTTTCCAGCAGCTGATGTGGTGGTCGGTTAACAGCTGTCTGTTAGCGGGCGCGCTGATGTGGATCCCCGCCTGGTTTGGCGTGATGACCATCTGGACGCTGGTGGTGCCTGCGGCGCTCTTCTTCTTTGGCGCGGGGATGCTGTTCCCGCTGGCGACTACCGGTGCGATGGAGCCGTGGCCCTATATGGCCGGCACGGCGGGCGCTCTGCTGGGTGGGTTGCAGAACCTGGGGTCAGGCCTGGCTGCATGGCTTTCAGCGCTGCTGCCGCAGACAGGACAGTTCAGCCTGGGGATGCTGATGTTTGCGATGGCGCTGCTGATCCTGCTCTGCTGGCTGCCGCTGTCGCGCCGTCCTGAGCCACATGCTGTCTGAAAGAGAACATCATCGGGATGGAAGCGCCCGGAAGCGGAGCGAAAGAGGGGTGATGTTCAGCCCGGCTCAGGGCCGAAAAGCATTGGCCCTGATAAGTTGTCCGACTTCACGCAGAGCCTGAACGCTTCAGCCGGACGCAACCGGCGGCATTCTTGCAAAGCCACGGCAGGGATTACAGAATAAACGGATGCAGATTTTTGTCTTTTCTGTCGAGATAGTGAATCGACTGAATGCGGCGAATAGTGCGTGATTTACCGCGTACCAGCAACGTTTCCGTGGTAGCGATATTGCCTTTACGCGTGATGCCTTTCAGCAAATCACCGCTGGTGATGCCGGTGGCGGCAAAGATCACGTTATCGTTCCGCGCCATGTCGCCGAGCTGTAAAATCTTACCGGCTTCAATACCCATCTCCTGACAGCGCTTCAGCTCCTGCTCGCCCAGTAAGCGGTTCTCCGGCGTATCCCCTTTTACTTCATAACGCGCCAGCAGACGACCCTGCATATCGCCATCCATTGCGCGGATCACCGCGGCCGAGATCACGCCTTCCGGCGCGCCGCCAATGCCATAGAGCACGTCAACTTCGCTGTCCGGCATGCAGGTCAGGATCGAGGCGGCCACGTCACCATCGGGAAAAGCAAATATCCGTACGCCGAGCTGCTGTAACTCAGCGATGACCGCGTCATGGCGCGGTTTTGCCAGCAGGGAAACAGTCAGCTCTGAAAGAGGCTTTTGCAGCGCCTGCGCCACGCGTTTCAGGTTCTCTTCCAGGGATAACGCCAGATCGATAGCGCCTTTAGCGTCAGGCCCGACGATCAGTTTCTCCATATACATATCGGGCGCGTTCAGGAAGGTGCCTTTATCGCCTACTGCCAGCACAGCCAGCGCGTTCGCCTGGCCCATGGCGGTCATTCGCGTGCCTTCAATCGGATCGACTGCGATATCCACGGCATCGCCTTTGCCGCTGCCAACCTTTTCGCCGATATAGAGCATCGGGGCTTCATCAATCTCCCCTTCGCCAATAACGATCTCGCCGTCAATATCCACATTATTCAGCATGATGCGCATAGCATGGACGGCGCCGCCGTCAGCAGCATTTTTATCACCGCGTCCCAGCCACTTGTAGCCTGCCAGAGCAGCGGCTTCCGTTACGCGTGAAAATTCAATGGCAAGTTCTCGTTTCATGATTGGCCCCGGAGAAGAAGTGAGGCGGAAAGTTTATCACAGCGGGGAGAAGAGAGAGGGGGAAAAGCCCGCGGTCAGATGACCGCGGGCGCTGTTACGGCGTTACGAATCGTCCTGATCTTCCCATGCTTTGGCACGGGAAACCGCTTTCTTCCAGCCTGCGTAACGATAATTACGCTCGGTGGTTTCAATGCTCGGACGGAATTCGCGCTCAATGACCGCTTTAGCACGAACTTCATCCAGATCGTTCCAGAAGCCGACCGCAAGGCCCGCCAGATAGGCGGAACCCAGCGCGGTTACTTCCAGCACTTCCGGACGCTCAACGCGCGCGCCCAGGATATCGGACTGGAACTGCATCAGGAAGTTGTTCGCTACCGCGCCGCCATCCACACGCAGGGATTGCAGGCGAGTGTTTGCATCAATCTGCATCGCTTCCAGCACGTCACGCGTCTGGAAAGCAATGGACTCCAGCGTTGCGCGAATAATGTGGTTAGCATTTGCGCCGCGCGTCAGGCCGAAGATGGCGCCACGCGCATAGGGGTCCCAGTAGGGCGCGCCCAGACCGGTGAAAGCAGGAACCATGTAGACGCCGTTGCTGTCTTTCACTTTGCTGGCGAAATATTCGGAGTCGGTAGCATCACCGATCAGCTTCATTTCATCACGCAGCCACTGAATAGAGGCGCCGCCGATAAACACCGCACCTTCCAGCGCATAGTTCACTTCACCACGTGGACCACAGGCAATGGTGGTCAGCAGGCCGTTGGTGGAGGTGACCGCTTCGGTGCCGGTGTTCATCAACATAAAGCAACCGGTGCCGTAAGTGTTCTTCGCCATGCCAGGCTCCACGCAGAGCTGGCCATAGAGCGCAGCCTGCTGGTCACCAGCAATCCCGGCGATAGGAATACGCGTACCGCCTTTACCACCAATGTTAGTCTGACCGTACACTTCTGAAGAGGATTTCACTTCTGGCAGCATTTCACGCGGGATATCCAGGATATCCAGCATACGCTGATCCCACTCCAGCTTGTGGATGTTGAACATCATGGTACGTGAGGCGTTGGTGTAGTCGGTGATGTGCACCCGTCCCTGCGTCATTTTCCATACCAGCCAGGAGTCGACGGTACCGAACAGCAGTTCACCGCGTTTCGCGCGTTCACGAGAGCCTTCAACATGATCCAGGATCCACTTAACCTTGGTGCCGGAGAAGTAGGGGTTGATGACCAGACCGGTGGTGTGCTGGATATACTCCTCCAGACCTTCTCTTTTCAGCTTCGCACAGTAGTCAGCGGTGCGTGGATCCTGCCAGACGATAGCGTTATAAATCGGTTTGCCGGTCTCTTTATCCCAGACAATGGCCGTTTCACGCTGGTTGGTGATACCAATAGCGGCAATCTCATCAGAGCGAATATCGGCATGCGCCAGCACTTCTACCAGTGTGGAGCTTTGCGAGGCCCAGATATCCATCGGGTCATGCTCAACCCAGCCAGCTTTAGGATAAATTTGCTGAAATTCGCGCTGGGAGACCGCCACGATGTTGGAATCATGGTCCAGGATTACTGCACGAGAGCTGGTAGTCCCCTGGTCGAGCGCGACGATATATTTTTTTTCTGTGGTCATAATTCATTCCTGATGGTGAAAAGGGTTAACACTTACGCTTTGCGCTGCTCAGCACGCGCTATCGTCTTCTCATCTTTCTTTACAACGGTGGCACCAGGCAGATTACGGGCTATCAGAGTGCGGTAGCCAAATGCACCCACGCTGGCACCAACAATCGGGCCAAAGATCGGCACGAGGAAATAAGGGATATCACGGCCACCGGTAAAGGCGACGTTACCCCAGCCTGCCAGCCAGGCAAAGAGCTTTGGTCCGAAATCACGGGCCGGGTTAAGAGCAAAGCCGGTCAGTGGACCCATAGCCCCGCCGATAATCGCAATCAGCAGGCCAATCAGCAGAGGGGCCATCGGGCCACGAGGCAGGCCGTTACCGTCGTCGGTCAGCGCCATAATCAGGCCCATCATCACGGCGGTGATCACCGCTTCAACGATGAAAGCCTGGCCAACGCTGATATGCGGATTAGGATAGGTGGAGAAAATTCCGGCCAGGTCGAGGCTCTCTACCGTGCCACGGACCATCTGATGGGACTGTTCATAATCCAGGAACAGGTTGTAGTAGAGGCCATACACCAACGCTGCAGAGCAGAATGCTCCGGCTACCTGAGCAAGGATATAGGGCACCACTTTACGGCCATCGAAGTTGGCAAACAGGCAGAGCGCAAGCGTTACTGCCGGGTTAAGATGCGCACCAGAGATGGCGGCGCTGAGATAAATTGCCATTGCAACGGCAATACCCCAGACGATACTGATTTCCCACTGTCCAAAACTTGCGCCTGCCAGTTTCATAGCGGCGACACAGCCGGCACCAAAGAAAATAATGGTGGCGACACCGAGGAATTCGGCGATGCACTGCCCTTTGAGCGTGCTTGTTGCAGTCTGACTCATGATGACATTTCCTGAAGGCGAGGTTAAATGTTGTAGTGCGCTTTTTTTCTCATTCCGTGAGCCGCCCAAATCTAATGTAGGGCTGATGTAAATTTATCGTTAACGAGCATAAACGAGAAATAGCGAAATCAAAAGTTGTGTGCTGTGTCATAAAAATGAGCGTTTTCGCGCCTTTTTGCTTTCATGAAACACCATTTCACTTTTCGTTTAAGCAGGTTTTTGTCGAAAACCATTAACCATAACCTTACTTTTTAAGTGGCTAATGTTACGCATACCAGGTCTATGCTGAAAATTGTTACAGACTGCACCCTGTGTGGGTTCGCCGCTGGACTTGGCGGGCTGCTCTACTTACAATCGGATAATCGTTGTTATCCGTGGAATGCCGGTTTACCCCTTCATGATCTGCGGCTGGCAATATCAACGGGTTGCGATTAGAAGAGGTTATTTATAATGTCATTTGAAGTGTTTGAGAAACTGGAAGCGAAAGTACAGCAGGCGATTGATACCATCACGCTGCTGCAGATGGAAATTGAAGAGCTGAAAGAGCAGAACAACAATCTGAATCAGCAGGTTCAACAGGCTGCGGGAAACAGTGATTCTCTGGTGCGTGAAAATCAGCACCTGAAAGAAGAGCAGCATGTCTGGCAGGAGCGTCTGCGTGCGCTGCTGGGAAAAATGGAAGAGGTTTAAACCTCTGATGAGAAACGGGTGCCAGCGGCACCCGTTTTTTTATTCGATATCCAGTGGATCTTCAGAAAGGATGATGCCGGTGTTATCGGCATAGAGATGGTCGCCGGAGAAAAAGGTGACGCCACCAAAATTGACGCGGATGTCGCTTTCGCCAATGCCTTCGCCCGCAGCGCCGACCGGAATAGCGGCAATGGCCTGAATACCAATATCCAGCTCTTCCAGATCGTCAACCTGACGTACGGAACCGTAAACTACAATGCCTTCCCACTCGTTCTGCATCGCCACTCTGGCCAGTGCCGCATCGATCAGGGCACGACGGACCGATCCTCCACCATCCACCAGCAGCACGCGACCGCGACCGTTCTCCTCCAGCAGATCGTACAACAGCCCGTTGTCCTCGAAACATTTTACCGTGATGATTTGCCCGCCAAACGAGGTACGGCCACCGAAGTTTGAAAAGAGCGGTTCAACGACATTCACATCTTCATGGTAAATGTCGCAGAGTTCAGAAGTATCATATTTCATAAGGGGTTTCGTCTGTTTGCCACAGGAACCTTAAGTATATCGCTTTCTCGCCGCTGTTGGCAAAATCATCAATTGTTAAAAGTTGCGATGAGTCAAACACATCGCACTTAATTGAGCAGCAGGCCAAGCGAAAAAAGCAGGTTAAGCAGCAGGGCAGATTTAACCGTTTTCTCCAGCATCGGGTGCATGGCGACGGGGGAGGTTTGCTGCATAATGTAGCGGCGATGCCTGAGCAGCAGCGGCGCGGCCAGCAGAAACAGCCAGCCGGCAGAATTCAGCGAACTCATCATGGCAAACAGGGCACAGCAGAGCAGTGCGCCCGCCAGCAGCAGAGAGTGGTAGCGTCTGGCATTGATCGCGCCTAAACGCACGGCCAGCGTATATTTTCCGTTTTGCCGATCGCTGTCGATATCGCGCATATTATTGACGTTGAGCACCGCCACAGCCATCAGCCCGCAGGCGGTAGCGGGCAAAAACAGCATCAGCGGCAGGTTATGCGCCTGAAGATAATAACTCCCGGTTACGCCCAGCCAGCCAAAGAAGATCAGCACGGAAGCATCCCCCAGCCCGAGATAGCCATAAGGTTTTTTGCCAACGGTATAGGCGATGGCGGCGACAATTGCGACCGCGCCCAGGCCGATAAACCCTGCTATATCGTTAACTGAGCGGCAGGCCCGGAGGATCAGCATCACGCCCGCTACGATCGTGAGGATCACGTTAAAAATCAGGGCAATGCGCATCTGCTGCTGAGTGATGGCGCCTTTCTGCATGCCGCGTAACGGGCCAAGCCGGTCAGGCGTGTCGCTGCCTTTGATCGCGTCGCCATAATCGTTTGCCAGGTTAGAGAGAATTTGCAGCAGCGCGGTGGTGAGCAAAGCCAGGGCAGCGGTGCCGGGATTAAAATCTCCCTGCCACCAGGCGAGCGAAGAGCCGGTGATCACCGAGGCACAGGCCAGCGGCAGCGTACGCAGGCGCAGGCTCTCAAGCCAGGCACGGGAAGGGGTAAGGGCAGTAAGAGAATGCAGATTGTCCGTCATAACCGCTGGGGCCTTTGCTGAAGGGGATGCATATCGTGACGCTATAGTAGCGTCCGTTTCAGGCCGGAGAGTTATTCCACGTCAACAATAGTGGCCAGCGGGGAGGAAATTCAGGCGTAAAAAAAGGAGGCCGCAGCCTCCTTCTTGCTGTTCTGCAACGCGCCTTACAGAATAAAGCGGCTCAGATCTTCATCAGCAACCAGCTCATCCAGATGCTTGCCAACATACTCTGCATCAATGGTGAAGGACTGGCCGTTCAGGTCGCTGGCATCATAGGAAATATCTTCCATCAGCCGCTCCAGCACCGTGTGCAGACGGCGGGCACCGATATTTTCAGCGGTCTCATTCACCTGCCAGGCGGCGGCGGCAATTTTGCTGATACCATCTTCGGTAAAGCTGATATCCACGCCTTCGGTTTTCATTAACGCTTTGTACTGCACGGTAACGGAGGCGCTTGGCTCGGTCAGGATGCGCTCGAAGTCATGGGTGGTCAGCGCCTGAAGCTCAACGCGGATTGGCAGACGACCCTGCAGCTCCGGGATCAGGTCTGAAGGGCTGGCGACCTGGAACGCGCCCGAGGCGATAAACAGGATGTGATCGGTTTTCACCATGCCGTGCTTGGTGGAGACGGTGCAGCCTTCAACCAGTGGCAGCAGGTCACGCTGAACGCCTTCGCGCGACACATCCGGGCCGGAACTCTCACCGCGCTTACAGACTTTATCGATCTCATCAATAAAGACGATACCGTGCTGCTCAACCGCGTCGATAGCTTCCTGTTTCAGCTCTTCCGGATTAACCAGCTTGGCCGCTTCTTCTTCAATCAGCAGCTTCATCGCGTCTTTGATTTTCAGCTTACGCGGCTTCTGCTTCTGGTTGCCCAGGTTCTGGAACATCGACTGCAGCTGGCTGGTCATCTCTTCCATACCCGGCGGAGACATGATCTCTACGCCCATCGATGAGGCGGCCAGATCGATCTCAATCTCTTTCTCGTCCAGCTGGCCTTCGCGCAATTTTTTGCGGAAAGACTGACGCGCGGCAGAGGGCTCAGCCGTTTCTTCAGGCTGGCCCCAGTTGTTCTTGGCAGGCGGGATCAGCACATCCAGAATACGCTCTTCTGCCATCTCTTCGGCACGGTAGCGGTTTTTTTCAATAGCCTGTGAACGGACCATTTTCAGCGCAGAGTCGGTAAGATCGCGGATGATGGAATCCACCTCTTTCCCCACGTAGCCCACTTCCGTGAACTTGGTCGCTTCCACTTTAATAAACGGCGCATTGGCCAGTTTTGCCAGGCGGCGGGCAATTTCAGTTTTACCCACGCCGGTTGGGCCAATCATCAAAATATTTTTCGGCGTCACTTCGTGACGCAGCTCTTCATCAAGCTGCATACGGCGCCAGCGGTTGCGCAGGGCGATCGCCACCGCACGCTTGGCATTATCCTGGCCAATAATAAAACGGTTCAGCTCGCTGACGATCTCGCGCGGAGTCATTTCGGACATAATTGGGATCCTTACGCTTTAGACGGTAATTCTTCGATGGTGAGATTGTGGTTGGTATAGATGCAGATGTCGCCTGCAATACCCAGCGCTTTTTCAACGATGTCGCGTGCGCCGATCTCGGTGTTTTCCAACAGCGCCCGGGCGGCTGCCTGTGCGTAAGGACCACCGGAACCAATGGCAATTAAATCGTTTTCCGGCTGAATGACGTCGCCATTCCCGGTAATAATCAGAGAGGCGTTTTCATCAGCAACCGCCAGCAGCGCTTCCAGCTTGCGCAGCATACGGTCCGTACGCCAGTCTTTCGCCAGCTCCACGGCGGCTTTCACCAGATGACCCTGATGCATTTCCAGCTTGCGTTCGAAAAGTTCAAACAGCGTAAAGGCATCTGCAGTCCCGCCAGCAAAACCGGCAATGACTTTGTCATTATAGAGACGACGCACTTTTTTGACGTTGCCCTTCATTACGGTGTTGCCGAGGGTAGCCTGGCCATCACCGCCAATTACTACCTGGCCGTTGCGTCGTACACTTACAATTGTTGTCACGGGCAGACCCCTTGTTGCAGTCAGTAGATATCCCCGCAGTCCACCTGCGGGGCATTGATGCAATCAGATATGGGGCAGCTTTGAGGGGTTTCAACCCCCGGTAGCGAGAGGAATACAATTTGAGTGGCCGGAGCCACGCAGGCGTTTCAGCGTGCTCTCTGCGGAGGCGCGGCTGTTATAGGGGCCGATAACCACGCGATTCCAGCCACCGCCGGTAGTGATGCGGCTTTCAAATCCTTCAAAGGCGAGCTGGGCGCGGATCGATTCGGCCTGATCGGTTCCTTTAAAGGAGCCGCACTGCACCATCCAGCGCTGGGATTTCTCCGCCTCTTTCTCTTTCGGCTTACTCTCTGCTTTAGGCTGCTGAGCCGTCTGCGTTGCGGGCTGCGTCGGCGCCTGTTTTACCGGCGCGCGGGTGACTGGCGCTGGCGTGACCGGCGCTGGCCGGGTGGTTTGCGGCTGCTGCTGCGGCATACGCGACTGCTGCTGCAGCTGAGACTGCTGCTGCTGGCGCTGTAACGTCTGCTGGCGCTGGGCAGGCGTCTGCTCATTCCACGGCACTTCATTCAGCTGCGTGGGCTGCTGACGCATATCAGACTGCATCTGTTCCAGCAGCTGGCGCTGTTCATCGGTCAGCTGCGTCTGGGAGTGCACTTCACCGCCGGCAGAAGGTTCAACAGGCGTGGGAACGGTAAGTTGACGATTTTCCAGCTCTTTGATGTAGCGCCAGCGCTCTTCCGGCTTCGGCGGCAGGCCATTTCCTGCGGCTTTATGATCGGGGATAACCGGCGTCTCTTCTTTTTTATGATGGGCAATAAACCACAGGCCGCCGACAAACGTCACCAGAACGGCAACGGCAAGCACTACCATGACTTTTGGAACCCCTGAACCGCCACTGCGCTTTTTACTGCGACTGTTGGTGCGACTGTTGCTCTTTTTGCGACGCGTCCCTGTCGAACGCCCGCGGCCTACGTAATCTTTTTGTGCCACTATCGTTCCGCTAATAATCAATGAAAAGTGAGGCCGGGCAACTATTCAGAGCTGGCGCGCCCGGCTGTCAGCTCGCCATGTTACTCAAGGGCCGGAAGTTTGACCAGCGGGGATAGCGCTAAGAATCTGCTGAATCTTGTTTTTGCGGGCGCGCACAGAGGAATATTTTGCTTTTCACTCTTTGAACCGCAGCGATGGCGCGGTGCTTCCGCGAATTTTCAGTTCAAAATCGAGCAGGCGTGAACCACTGTTGACCGGTTTCCCTTCCAGCTGCTCCAGCAGCAGCAGCATCGCTTCCCGACCGATATTAAAGCGGGGCTGAGCGACCGTCGTTAACTGTGGATCGCTGTAGCGCGAGAGTTCGATATCATCAAAGCCAATTAATGAGAGATCCTGCGGCACGCGCAGCCCCATGATTTTGGCCTGCGCCATCGCACCCAGCGCCATAATATCACTGTGACAGAACAGCGCATCAGGCGGTTGCGGCAGCGCCATCAGCTGCTTCATGGCCCGTGAACCGGCATCAAAGGTAAAGTCTCCGCGCACTATATATTGCGGATCCACGGCGAGCCCGTTACGCCTTAATGACTGAATATATCCCTGCAGCCGATAGTGGCACAGCGGCATATCCTGCGGCCCGGCGATGCAGGCAATGCGGCTGTGACCGAGCTTCAGCAGGTGATTCACCGCTTCAAAGGCGGCGGTAAGGTTATCAATATGGACGGTGGGCAGTTCCAGCTCTGGCGCAAACTCATTGGCCATCACCATAGGGGGAAGGTTGCGCTGCTCTTCAATGCCCGTGTCGAAAGGAACCTGAGACCCCAGCAGCACCATGCCATCAATCTGGCGGGTCATCACCAGGTTAAGAAAGGACTTTTCCTGCTTATTCTGATGGGCGCAATCCCCTATCAGCACCAGATAGCCCCGATCGGCGGCCACCACTTCTATCCCTCTGATCATCTCGCTGAAAAAGGGATCGCAGATATCCGGCACAATGACCAGTATGGTGCGGGACTCGCTGCGTTTGGCGCTGCGCGCCATGGCATGAGGGGAGTAGCCAACGGCTATCACTGCCTGTTCAACTTTTTTACGCGTGGCTGCAGAGACCTTTTCCGGGTTCATCAGCGCACGCGATACGGTCGCCGTTGATACGCCTGCTTTCTCAGCCACGTCCTTCATGGTCGCGCCGGTTGTCTCTTGATTCTGCTCCAACCTCTTTCTCCTCACGCCAGCCTGAGCGACCGGGGGACGATTCTCATTATAAAAGTGCCACTACGGATGCCTGTCCCGCTCACGTCCTACTGTTTAACAGATGAAACGGCACCCTGTTACTTAATTTGCATAAAAAATGTGACTTGTGCGACTTTTTTCGATGCTGCCCGCAGGCTCAGGCCGTTTCAGCCTTCGGTAGGGTCCACATCCAGCGTCCATTTCACCTTGCGGGCCTGAGGCAACGTATTGATTAACGGCAGTGAATTTTTTATCAGCCGTTGCAGCACACCCCGTGAAGGATGCTGTAACAGCAGCTGCCAGCGATAACGGCCGCCGCGCTTGGGTTGCAAGGCTGGAACAGGCCCCATTACCCAGAATCCCTCATCTTTTAAGGGGCTGGCTTCAAGCAGATTGCGCAACTGCTGCAGGAACAGGGCAGACTGCTGATTATCGTGATCGTCGGAACGGAACAGCGCATGGCTGGTAAACGGCGGCAGAAACACGGTTTTACGTTCATTCAGCGCCTGCAGCGCAAACGCATCGTATCCCTGATGCAATAAAGTTTGCAGCAGCGGATGTTCCGGATGGTGCGTTTGCAACAGCACCTCACCCTGTTTTCCGGCACGTCCGGCACGTCCTGCGACCTGGGTATAGAGCTGGGCGAAACGCTCCGCCGAACGGAAGTCAGCGGAGAAGAGGGCGCCATCCACGTCCAGCAAAGAGACCAGCGTGACGTCCGGGAAGTGGTGTCCCTTAGCCAGCATCTGTGTGCCTACCAGAATTCTTGCTCCGCCGCGATGCACATCAGCAAGGTGCTTTTCCAGCGCACCTTTGCGGCTGGTGGTGTCGCGGTCAATGCGTGAAAGGGGCACGTCAGGGAAATGTTCAGCCAGATTCTGTTCCAGCTGTTCCGTACCCAGGCCCACAGGCACCAGATGGGTTGATCCACACTGCGGACATTGATGAGGAACGGGACGCTGGCTGTCACAGTGGTGGCAGCGAAGCTGGCGATGCTGCTGATGCAGCGTGTAGTAGCGGTCGCAGCGCTGGCATTCAGCAATCCAGCCGCACTCATGGCAGAGCATCGCCGGAGAGAAACCGCGCCGGTTCAGGAAGAGTAAAACCTGATTATCCGCTTTCAGATGCTGGTCGATTTTTTTGATCAGCAGAGGTGATAAACCGCCCTGGAGCTTCACGCCTTTCAGGTCAATCAGCTGCTGCGTAGCCTGCCGGGCGTTCCCGGCACGTTTACTCAGATTAAGCTGGCGATATTTTCCCATCTGCACATTGTGCAGCGTTTCCAGCGCTGGCGTGGCGGTACCCATCACGATCGGGATATCTTCCTGACGGGCGCGGAACACGGCTAAATCTCTCGCCTGATAGCGCCAGCCCTCCTGCTGTTTGTAGGAGCTGTCGTGCTCTTCATCGATAATGATCACGCCAAGACGGGCGAAGGGCGTAAACAGGGCAGAACGCGTGCCGATAACAATGGCGGTTTCTCCGCGACGGGCGCGCAACCAGACGGCGAGGCGTTCGCTGTCGTTGAGGGCGGAGTGCAGCACATCGACGGGTGCGGTAAATCGCTCCCGGAAACGGGCGATGGTCTGCGGCGTCAGCCCGATTTCAGGCACCAGTACCAGCGCCTGGCCGCCGTTCGCCAGCACATTTTCCAGGACGCTCAGGTAGACTTCGGTTTTACCTGAGCCGGTGATACCGGCAAGCAGCCAAGCGGCAAAATGGTCATCTTCGCCGCGAATGGCGCCTACGGCCGTGGCCTGCTCGGTGTTGAGTTTTAATCGCTCACCTTTGACCGCATAGGCGGTGCGCCAGTCCTGATGGGCACGCTGCTGCGCCCGCAAATCACATAATCCTTTTGCCCGCAGCGCCTGCAAGGTGGCATCAGTGATCTCATGCTGGCTGATTTCGTGCCGGTAAAGATCGCGCTGACGAAGCGCTGCCAGCGCCTGCTGCTGCTTAGGGGCGCGCTTCAGGCTCTCTGAAGCGGTCTCTTTTCCCAGTTCAGTGATGAACCACTGGTATAAAGGCGCTTCCTGGGCCGGTTTCCCCTGGCGCAGCAGAACGGGCATGGCGTGGAACAACACCTCGCCCAAGGGATAGTGGTAATAATCCGCTGCCCAGAGCAGGATCCGCCACAGCGAAGGGGGATAGAGCGATTCCGTATCCAGTATCTCATGCACGGCTTTCAGCTGATCGATCGGAAAATCGCTGGTCTCAGCAATCCCTACGACCACGCCAATTGCCTTACGTTTGCCAAAAGGCACGCTAACCCGGCTACCCGCTACCGGGACAGGCAGGTGTGAGGGCAACGCATAGTCAAAGTTGCGGGCAAGCGGGACGGGTAGCGCGACCTGAACAACGGGCATGAAATCTTCCGGATGAAATTGTGAGCGAGATAGTGTACACTGTGTCTTCCTGAATGTACGGATTCGATTGCAGCGGCCGATTATTCTCTGTATAGTTCGCCGCCGTTGATACGGCATTTTGGTATCAAAACACCTGAATTTTAATCTTCGTGTGGTGCCGGTGCAGGGCTAATCCTGGCACGGGAGAGCGACACGGCCTTAACTGAGGTTTTCCCATGAAAAAAGGTATTCACCCTAATTACGCTGAAGTTACTGCTAAATGTTCTTGCGGTAACGAAATCAAAACCCGCTCAACCGTGGGTCACGACCTGAACCTGGACGTGTGTGGCCAGTGCCACCCGTTCTACACCGGTAAGCAGCGTGATGTTGCCAGCGGTGGTCGTGTTGACCGCTTCAACAAGCGTTTCAGCATCCCTGGCAGCAAATAAGCTGCCTGCACGAGACGGTCTCCGTTTCGGATGCAACGAAAAAACCCAGCCTCGGCTGGGTTTTTTTATAGCTGGCTTTTACCTGGCGCGCCTTTACTGCTGACAGCGGCCTGAATAAGACCGCATTGCCGCAGCAAAAAAGTGTTACCGGACTCCGCTGAAGCTAGTACTCCCAGGTATCGGGATCGACACCCATTTCGCGCATAATAGCTTTGGCTTCTTCAGGGATCTCATCGCTGCGCTCTTTACGCAGATCGACATCATCCGGCAGGGGCTGGCCGGTAAATGCATGCAGGAATGCCTCGCACAGCAACTCGCTGTTAGTGGCATGACGCAGATTATTCACCTGACGGCGGGTACGCTCATCGGTCAAAATCTTCAATACTTTCAACGGAATGGATACCGTGATTTTTTTAACCTGTTCGCTTTTTTTGCCGTGCTCAGCGTACGGGCTGATATATTCGCCGTTCCATTCAGCCATGGGTTACCTTAGTCATCATTAAAATTGAAATACCCTGCCTGCCAGACGTCTGCGTCAATGGTGCGGGGCATATACCGAAATTCGGCTAATTATGCCCGAAGTTGCTGGCCATCACACTGCATTGGCTCAACTTTCTGAGGGCTATAGCGACATAATCTTAACGGTTATTGCCCGTTTGCTCAATCTATACGCAAAGACATTTAGATGTCCAGATGTATTGACGTCTATCTGTGCCCTGTTATGCTAAGCGTTCTTCTCTTCAGTCAGGAATTTATGCACCATGACGCGTAAACAGGCAACCATCGCGGTACGCAGCGGTTTGAATGATGACGAGCAATATGGCTGCGTTGTCCCGCCGATCCACCTCTCCAGCACCTATAACTTTACCGATTTCAATGAGCCTCGTGCCCATGACTACTCACGCCGTGGCAATCCCACCCGTGACGTGGTTCAGCGCGCGCTGGCCGAGTTGGAAGGCGGTGCCGGTGCGGTCATGACCAACACCGGTATGTCAGCCATTCATCTGGTTTGTACCGTTTTCCTGAAGCCTGGTGACCTGCTGGTTGCGCCCCATGACTGCTATGGTGGCAGCTATCGTCTGTTCGACAGTCTGAGCAAACGGGGTGCTTACCGGGTGAAGTTTGTCGATCAGGGCGATGAGGCAGCACTGAAAGCCGCGTTGGCGGAACAGCCGAAATTAGTGCTGGTAGAGAGCCCCAGCAATCCTCTGCTGCGCGTGGTGGATATCGCCTCAATCTGCAAAGCCGCTACCGAAGCTGGTGCCGTCACCGTGGTGGATAACACCTTCCTCAGCCCGGCGCTGCAAAACCCGCTGGCGCTGGGCGCCGATCTGGTGCTGCACTCCTGCACGAAATACCTGAACGGCCACTCCGATGTGGTAGCCGGAGCCGTTATTGCAAAAGATCCCGCTCTGGTGACTGAACTGGCATGGTGGGCCAATAACATTGGCGTTACCGGCAGCGCCTTCGACAGCTATCTGCTGTTACGCGGCATGCGGACGCTGGCACCGCGTATGGCGGCCGCGCAACGTAATGCCCTGGCGATTGTTGATTACCTGAAGCAACAACCGCTGGTCAAAAAGCTGTATCATCCCTCCCTGCCGGAAAACGCCGGACATCAGTTTGCGGTACGTCAGCAAAAAGGCTTTGGCGCCATGCTAAGTTTTGAGTTTGACGGCGATGAAGCCGCGCTGCGTCGTTTTCTGAAAGCCCTGGAACTCTTCACCCTGGCGGAGTCGCTGGGTGGGGTAGAGAGCCTGATTTCCCATACCGCTACCATGACCCACGCGGGGATGTCGGCGGAAGCGCGTGCTGCAGCCGGTATTTCAGAAACCCTGCTGCGAATTTCGGTGGGAATTGAAGATCACGAAGATTTAATCGCCGATCTGGATAATGCATTCCGGATAGCGGCCAAGAGGTAAGCATGAGTCAGTCAGCAGTGGCAGCAGGATCGCGTCAGTTGCATAAATTTGGTGGCAGCAGCCTTGCTGACGCTAAATGTTACCAGCGGGTCGCCGGCATTATGGCGGAGTACAGCCGCCCGGGCGATATCATGGTGGTATCCGCCGCGGGCAGTACCACTAACCAGTTAATCAGCTGGCTTAAATTAAGCCAGAGCGACCGGTTATCGGCACACCAGGTGCAACAGGCGTTACGTCGTTATCAGAGCGAACTGATTGGCAGCCTGCTGCCCGCTGACCAGGCCGACGGCCTGATCGGGCAATTTATTCACGATCTGGAAAAGCTTGCCGCGCTGCTGGATGGCAAGATTACCGAGGCGGTGTACGCCGAAGTAGTCGGGCATGGCGAGATCTGGTCTGCCCGTCTGATGGCTGCGGTGCTCTCCCTGCGTGATATAGAGGCGAGCTGGCTTGATGCCCGTGATTTCCTCTGCGCTGAACGTGCCGCACAGCCAGAAGTGGATGAAGGGAAATCCTGGCCGTTGCTGCAACAGCTGATGATCCAGCATCCTGGCCGTCGTCTTGTGGTGACCGGTTTTATCTCACGCAATGAAGCGGGCGAAACCGTTCTGCTGGGCCGCAATGGCAGTGACTATTCCGCTACGCAGATTGGTGCGCTGGCTGGCGTGTCGCGCGTGACGATCTGGAGCGACGTGGCGGGCGTTTACAGCGCCGATCCGCGTAAGGTCAAAGATGCCTGCCTGCTGCCCTTGCTGCGTCTTGATGAGGCCAGTGAACTGGCGCGCCTGGCCGCGCCCGTTTTGCATACCCGCACTCTGCAGCCCGTTTCAGGCAGCGATATTGACCTGCAGCTGCGCTGTAGCTATCAGCCTGAACAGGGCTCAACCCGCATTGAGCGTGTGCTGGCTTCCGGCACGGGCGCGCGTATTGTCACCAGCCATGATGACGTCTGCCTGATTGAGTTTCAGGTGCCGCCCCAGCATGATTTCGCTTCCCTGCATAAAGAGATCGATCACCTGCTTAAGCGCGCTCAGCTTCGTCCGCTAGCCACCGGCGTGCATCCCGATCGTAACCTTCTGCAGCTTTGTTACACCTCTGAAGTGGTCAGCAGCGCGCTGAATCTGTTGCAGGATGCCGGTATTCCTGGCCGCATCCAGCTGCGTGAAGGCATGGCGATGGTAGCGATGGTCGGTGCCGGGGTATGCCGTAATCCCCTCCACAGCCATCGTTTCTGGCAGCAGTTGAAAGATCAGCCGGTAGAGTTTATCTGGCAGTCTGAAGAGAGCATCAGCCTGGTGGCCGTGCTGCGTGTAGGGCCAACGGAGAGCTTAATCCGCGGGCTGCACCAATCCCTGTTCCGGGCGGAAAAGCGCATCGGGCTGATCTTATTTGGTAAAGGTAACATTGGCTCGCGCTGGCTGGAGCTTTTCGGCCGCGAGCAGAAAACGCTCTCTGCCCGTACCGGCTTTGAGTTCCTGCTGGCAGGCGTGGTGGACAGCCGCCGTAGTCTGCTGAGTTATGAGGGCGTGGATGCCAGTCGGGCGATGGCTTTTTTTGAAGAGGAAGCGGTGGAGCAGGATGAAGAGTCGCTGTTCCTCTGGATGCGGGCGCACCCGTTTGATGATTTGGTCGTGCTGGATATCACCGCCAGCGATACGCTTGCCGACCAGTACCTGGATTTCGCCAGCCACGGTTTCCACGTCATCAGCGCCAATAAGATAGCAGGTGCCTCAAGCGGCAACCGCTACCGCCAGATCCGTGATGCCTTTGCTAAAACTGGCCGTCAGTGGCTTTACAATGCCACCGTAGGGGCCGGATTACCGATCAACCATACCGTGCGGGATCTGCGTGAAAGCGGCGACAGCATTCTTGCCATCAGCGGGATTTTCTCCGGTACGCTCTCCTGGCTGTTTTTACAATACGATGGCACGGTGCCGTTTACCGAACTGGTGGATCAGGCCTGGCAGCAGGGACTGACGGAGCCCGACCCGCGTGTGGATCTCTCCGGCCAGGACGTGATGCGCAAGCTGGTGATTCTGGCACGTGAAGCGGGTTATGAGATCGAACCTGGTCAGGTGCGCGTAGAGTCTCTGGTACCAAAAAGCTGTGAAGGGGAGTCGGTCGATCACTTTTTTGAAAATGGTGAAGCGCTGAACGAGCAGATGCAGCAGCGGTTTGAGGCGGCTCAGGAGATGGGGCTGGTGCTGCGTTATGTTGCCCGGTTTGATGCAAATGGTAAGGCGCGCGTCGGTGTGGAAGCCGTTCGCAACGATCATCCGCTCGCCTCTCTGTTGCCCTGTGACAATGTCTTCGCGATTGAAAGCCGTTGGTATCGCGATAACCCGCTGGTGATCCGTGGTCCGGGTGCAGGTCGTGACGTCACAGCTGGTGCTATCCAGTCCGATCTCAATCGTCTTGCTCAACTGCTTTAATCTTTCAGGTGGGCCTTTTTTTGCTGGCCCACCTCTCTTCTTTATCCTTCTCTTCTCATGAGCTTTTTTCATCCTGGTTGAAAAAAGGTCACCCCAGCTCACTATTTATCTGTTGACTGAATAACCGATTTACGTCATTTTGAATGTCTGGACGTCTAAACGTATGGATGTTCGCTATAAAGCAGCATTTCCTGAGTGATTGATGAGGTAAGCAGGTATGAGTTTTTTCCACGCCAACCAGCGCGAAGCGCTGAACCAAAGTCTGGCCGAACTGAACGGGCAAATTAACGTCTCTTTCGAGTTTTTTCCGCCGCGTACCAGTGAAATGGAACAAACCCTGTGGAACTCTATCGATCGTCTCAGTAGCCTGAAACCTAAATTTGTGTCGGTGACCTATGGCGCTAACTCTGGTGAGCGTGACCGGACGCACAGCATCATCAAGGGCATTAAAGATCGCACTGGCCTGGAAGCGGCACCTCACCTCACCTGTATTGATGCCACACGCGATGAGCTGCGTACTATCGCTCAGGACTACTGGGATAACGGCATTCGCCATATCGTGGCGCTGCGTGGCGACCTGCCGCCAGGCGGCGGAAAGCCGGAAATGTACGGTGCGGATCTGGTAGGTTTACTGAAAGAAGTGGGTGATTTCGATATCTCTGTAGCGGCTTACCCGGAAGTTCACCCCGAAGCCAAAAGTGCTCAGGCGGACCTGATCAACCTTAAGCGCAAAATTGATGCGGGAGCCAACCGGGCGATTACCCAGTTTTTCTTTGATGTGGAAAGCTATCTGCGCTTTCGCGACCGCTGTGTAGCGGCAGGCATTGATGTGGAAATCGTGCCGGGTATTCTGCCCGTATCAAACTTCAAACAGCTGCAACGTTTCGCTGCCATGACCAACGTGCGTGTGCCGGGCTGGATGACCAGCATGTTTGCCGGGCTGGATGAAGATCCGGAAACGCGCAAAATGGTTGGCGCTAACGTGGCGATGGATATGGTAAAAATCCTCAGCCGTGAAGGCGTGAAGGACTTCCATTTCTATACCCTGAACCGTGCAGAGATGAGCTACGCTATTTGCCATACGCTGGGCGTAAGGCCTGTCGCCTCGGTTGCCTGAGAACAAACACATAAAAAAAGACGCCTCAGGGCGTCTTTTTTTATAACTGCATTCAGTCTGTCGGGCCTGGAGGCCACGCTGCAAGCTGTGCAGATGGCCCCCACCCGGACGCTGTACTTAACCGGTATTACGCATCCCGGCCGCCACGCCCGCTATTGTTACCATCAGCGCCTGTTCCACATCAGCATTAGGCTCTTCGCCTTTTATTTCAAGCTGACGGGAACGGTGAAGCAGCTCGGCCTGCAGCACGTTCAGCGGATCCGTATAGACGTTTCGCAGCGCTATGGACTCGGCAATCCACGGCTGATCGGCCATTAAGTGCGCATCGTTGGCAATAGTCAGCACCGCTTTGATATCGGAATCGAGCTGATCCCTGAGCTGTTTCCCCAGTGGCCAGAGCGGCTGTTCAACCAGACGCTGGTCATAATATTCAGCCAGCCACAAATCCGCTTTGGAGAACACCATCTCCAGCATACCGAGACGGGTGGAGAAGAATGGCCAGTCGCGGCACATGGTTTCCAGCTGATCCTGATGCCCAGCTTCCATCGCTTTTTGCAGCGCGGCACCGGCACCCAGCCACGCGGGCAGCATCAGGCGGTTCTGCGTCCAGGCGAAGATCCACGGAATGGCCCGCAGCGACTCCACGCCGCCGCTGGCGCGACGTTTTGCCGGACGAGAGCCGAGCGGCAGTTTGCCCAGCTCCTGCTCAGGCGTTGCCGAGCGGAAGTAGGGGACGAAATCCTTGTTTTCCCGCACGTAGCCACGGTACATCGCGCAGGAGTCCGCAGAGAGCTGGTCCATGATGCCGCACCACGCTGCCTCTGGCTCCGGCGGAGGCAGCAGGTTAGCCTCCAGAATGGCGCCGGTATAGAGCGACAGACTGCTGATGGTGACTTCCGGCAGGCCATATTTAAAGCGGATCATCTCACCCTGTTCGGTGACGCGCAGACCGCCCTTCAGGCTGCCTGGCGGCTGGGAGAGCAGTGCCGCATGGGCAGGTGCGCCGCCACGGCCAATAGAGCCGCCGCGTCCGTGGAACAGCGTCAGCGCGATACCGGCTTTCTCGCAGGTCTTAATTAACGCATCCTGAGCCTGATACTGCGCCCAGCTTGCCGCCATGACGCCCGCATCTTTTGCCGAGTCGGAATAGCCAATCATCACCATCTGCTTGCCCTGAATGATGCCGCGATACCAGTCAATATTCAGCAGCTGGTTCATCACATCATTGGCGTTGTTCAGATCGTCCAGCGTTTCAAACAGCGGCACGACTGGCAGGGTGAACGGAATGCCAGCTTCTTTCAGCAGCAGATGCACTGCCAGCACGTCGGAGGGGACTTTCGCCATCGAAATCACGTAGGCGGCAACAGAGCCTTTCGGCACTTCAGCGACGACGCGGCAGGTTTCCAGCACTTCACGCGTTTCGGCACTCGGCTGCCACTGACGTGGTAACAGCGGGCGCTTTGAATTCAGCTCGCGGATCAGGAACGCCTGTTTGTCCGCTTCCGACCAGCTTTCATAATCGCCTAAGCCCAGGAAGCGGGTGATTTCGGCGATGGCTTCAGTATGGCGGGTACTCTCCTGGCGGATATCGATACGCACCAGCGGCACGCCGAAGCATTTCACGCGGCGCAGCGTATCCAGCAGCTGCCCGTTAGCGATAATGCCCATGCCACAGGCCTGCAACGACTGATAACAGGTGTAGAGCGGATCCCACAGCTGGTCATTGGAAATCAGCAGGTCGGCCGGACGCGGCAGACGTTCACCTTTCAGACGACGCTCCAGGTAAGACTGGGTGCTCATCAGCTGACCGCGCAGGTTCTTCATGATCTCACGGTAAGGTTCCAGCGCTTCAGGATTGCCGCACAGTTCACGAACCTCTGGCGTACATTCCGACATGGAGAGTTCAGAAACCAGCACTGCGATATCACGCAGGAAGAGATCCGTTGCCTTCCAGCGGCTGAGCTGCAGCGCATGGCGGGTAATATCAGCGGTAACGTTCGGGTTCCCGTCGCGGTCGCCACCCATCCAGGAGGTAAACTGAACCGGCACAAAGTCTACCGGCAGCTTCACGCCGAACGAGGCTTCAACCTGCTCATTCAACTCACGCAGGAAGCCAGGCACGCCTTCCCACAGGCTATTCTCCACCACGGCAAAGCCCCACTTGGCCTCATCGATCGGGGAAGGGCGATATTTACGGATCTCATCGGTATGCCAGGCCTGGGCCACCAACTGGCGAAGACGGCGCATAATCAGCGATCGATCGTAATCAGAAAGATCGTTGTGATCGAGCTGCTTCAGGCAGCTGTTCACCTCCACCAGCTTGTGGATCAGCGTCCGGCGGGTAATTTCTGTCGGGTGAGCGGTCAGCACCAGCTCCAGTGAAAGTGACTCGATCGCTTCGCGGATCTGCGCTTCGGTCAGGTTTGGCTGCTGCTTCAGCCGGTCAAAGACCTTGCTGAGCATCTCAGGGTGATGGGCCCCTTCACCTTTGGGCGAAATGGTATGGTACTGCTCGGCAACGTTGGTGAGATTCAGAAACTGGCTGAAGGCGCGTGCCACAGGCAGCAACTCATCATTTGACAGGTTTTGCAGCGTTGACAGCAATTCTTTGCGATGAGCGTCATTTCCCGCACGGGATGACTTAGAGAGCTTGCGGATAGTTTCCACCCGCTCAAGGATGTTCTCTCCAAGCGCATCCTTTATCGTATCCCCGAGCAGTTTGCCGAGCATACTGACATTACTTCGCATTGCGGAATATTGTTCGTTCATATGATCCCTGACACCCTTCTTGTTATGTCACTTTATTTCACCGTTGCCGGCATAACGTTACCTTTTATCTAGCCACGTTCGTAACCGTTCGTCAAATGACTTAAATCTGACGAATTCTGCGGCTAAATCACGGGAATTTATGAAATTTAATTACGGCGAAGCGAGATAAGTTATTCTTATCATGAAAGTCGGAACAATTCTGGGGCAAGACGCTGATTCTGTAGTGAAATGCCCCGAATGTCATTTAATGGTGGCAGAAATGCTGCACGACCTGGGCGATCAGTTCGCGCGTTGGTTTAATAAATGCGGTATCGATATATTCATCCGGCTGGTGTGCCTGATTGATCGATCCCGGACCCAGCACCAGCGTCGGGCATAACTCGTTAATGAAGGGCGCTTCGGTGCAGTAGTTAACGATTTCCGTCTCTGTTCCCAGCAATTTCTCCACAACCTGCACTAACTGATGATTACGCGGACATTCGTAGCCCGGAATAGGCGGATGCAGCTCGCTGACGGTCACGCGTCCTGGCCAGCGCTCACTGACCGGTGCCAGCGCCTCATTCAGCAATCCTTCCAGCTCGTTCAGTGACAAGCCGGGTAACGGGCGGATATCCATATACATGTCACAGCAGGCGCAGATGCGGTTCGGTGCATCACCACCGTTGATGTAGCCAAAGTTCATGGTGGGATAGGGGATAGCGAAGCCGTCGTGATGATAGCGCTCTTTCAGCGTGTTACGCAGGCCCATCAAATGCGTGATCGATTCATGCATCAGTTCAATAGCGTTCACGCCACGAGCCGGATCGCTGGAGTGGCCAGACTGGCCCTGAATACGGATCGCCTGCGATAAATGACCTTTATGGGCACGAACCGGTTTCAGCGACGTTGGCTCGCCGATAATGGCGCAGTCGGGACGAATAGTGGTGTTCTCGGAGAAATATTTCGCGCCGGCCATGGTGGTTTCTTCATCGGCGGTGGCCAGGATATAGAGCGGTTTCTCCAGCTTTGTCACATCAACATCGCGCAGGGTATCTAAAATAAAGGCGAAGAAGCCTTTCATGTCCGCGGTGCCCAGCCCATAGAGCTTGTTATCGTGCTCCGTCAGCGTGAAGGGATCGCGCGTCCAGCGGCCATCGTCAAACGGCACGGTATCGGTATGACCTGCTAACAGCAGGCCGCCCGCGCCGCTGCCTGTTTTCGCCAGCATATTGAATTTATGACGCGTACCGGGGACGGGCTGCACCTCAACACTGAAACCAAGGTCGCGAAACCAGCCAGCCAGCATATTGATTAAAGTTTCATTACTCTGATCGATGGCGATGTCGGTTGCGCTGATTGACGGTGTGGCAATCAACTCACGGTAGAGCTCGATAAAAGGCGGTAATTTTGTCTTCACTGTTGACAGTCCTTGCGTTAGGATAGTATCAATATTCATGCAGTAATAGTGAATAAAAATACATTAATGGCGTACGGATGGCAACGTTCCAGAGTCCAGCGCCGCTCGCATGGGAACCCAGCGTAAACTGCTGCATCCCGAAATTTTGAGACCGAACCGAATAAGGTAGTCAGTCTGATGTTGAACACGCTGATTGTTGGTGCCAGTGGCTATGCTGGCGTAGAGCTCGCGACTTATCTGAATCGTCATCCACAGGTGAACATAACCGCTTTGGCGGTTTCAGCGCAAAGCCCGGACGCAGGAAAATTGCTTTCCGATCTTCATCCGCAGCTGAAAGGCATCCTTGATATGCCGCTGATGCCCCTGAGCGGCGCGGCAGAGTATGCGGAGAAGGTGGATGTTGTTTTCCTGGCGACCGCGCACGAAGTCAGCCATGACCTTGCGCCGGAGTTTCTTGCTGCAGGTTGCGTGGTATTCGATCTCTCTGCGGCTTTCCGCGTAAACAGCGAAAGCTTCTTCACCGACTATTATGGCTTCTCACATCAGCATCAGGCATGGCTGGAAAAAGCGGTCTATGGTCTGGCTGAATGGCAGCATGACCAAATTAAAGAAGCTCAGCTGATCGCTGTACCGGGTTGCTACCCCACCGCGGCGCAGCTGGCGCTGAAGCCGCTAATCGAAGCGGATTTACTGAATAACGCACAGTGGCCGGTGATCAATGCCACCAGCGGCGTCAGCGGCGCCGGACGCAAAGCGGCCATGGGGACCAGCTTCTGTGAAGTCAGCCTGCAGCCTTACGGCATCTTCACCCACCGCCATCAGCCAGAAATTGCCGCGCACCTTGGCGTGCCGGTGATTTTCACCCCGCATCTGGGCAACTTCCCTCGCGGTATCCTGGCGACCACCACCTGTCGGTTGAAAGCAGGCGTCACGCGCGAGGATGTGGCTGAAGCCTTCCATAATGCCTATCACGATAAGCCGCTGGTTCGTCTGTATGACAAAGGTGTGCCGTCAATTAAAGGCGTGGTCGGGCTGCCGTTCTGTGATATCGGCTTCGCCGTGCAGGGGGAACATCTGATTGTGGTTTCGGCAGAGGATAACCTGCTGAAGGGGGCGTCATCTCAGGCGGTACAGTGCCTGAATATTCGCTTCGGCTTCCCGGAAACTCAGTCACTTATTTAATCAGCGGATACGATTATGACCAATCCTTTAATTATCAAACTCGGCGGCGTGCTGCTGGACAGCGAAGAAGCGCTGGCGCGTCTGTTCGATGCGCTGGTGGCTTACCGCGCCACGCACCAGCGTCAGCTGCTGATCGTGCATGGCGGCGGCTGTCTGGTTGACGAGCTGATGAGCAAGCTGTCGCTGCCGGTGAAAAAGAAAAATGGCCTGCGCGTCACGCCAGCCGATCAGATCGATATCATCACCGGTGCGCTGGCCGGAACCGCCAATAAGACCCTGCTTGCCTGGTCAAAGAAACAGGGCATTGAGGCGGTCGGACTCTGCCTGGGCGACGGCGGCAGCGTTAACGTTGAAGCCTTCGATGAAGAGCTTGGCCACGTCGGGCAGGCTACGCCAGGTTCGCCGGTGCTGATTAATACCTTACTGACGGCGGGCTTCCTGCCGGTAATCAGCTCCATCGGCATCACTCAGGATGGCAAGTTAATGAACGTCAATGCCGACCAGGCAGCGACCGCGCTGGCCGCCACGCTGGGCGCAGATCTGATCCTGCTCTCCGATGTCAGCGGCATTCTGGATGGCAAAGGCCAGCGGATAGAAGAGATGACCGCCGCTTACGCCGAAAAGCTGATTGCTGAAGGCGTCATTACTGACGGCATGATTGTGAAAGTGCATGCTGCCCTGGACGCGGCCCGTACGCTGGGCCGTCCGGTGGACATCGCCAGCTGGCGCCATGCTGAGCAGCTGCCAACCCTGTTTAACGGCGTGTCGATTGGCACCCGGATCCTCGCTTAACAAAGTATTCAAGGAAAAGACAATGCAAGACAAGAGCATCAAGAAAATCGTACTGGCTTACTCCGGTGGTCTGGATACTTCCGCGATCATTCCATGGCTGAAAGAGAACTACGGCGGCTGTGAAGTGGTGGCGTTTGTAGCGGATATCGGTCAGGAGCGCGGCGATCTGGAAGGCGTTGAGCAGAAAGCGTTGCAGTCCGGTGCCTCTGAATGCCACGTGGTCGATCTGCGTGAAGAGTTCATCAGCGACTACGTCTATCCCGTTCTGCAGACCGGTGCGCTGTATGAGGGCACCTACCTGCTCGGGACCTCTATGGCGCGTCCGATCATCGCCAAAGCCCAGGTTGAGCTGGCGCTGAAAGTGGGTGCAGATGCCCTGTGCCACGGTGCGACCGGTAAAGGTAACGACCAGGTTCGTTTTGAAACCACCTACACCGCGCTGGCTCCTCAGCTGAAAGTTGTAGCGCCATGGCGTGAATGGGACCTGCGTTCCCGCGAAGCGTTGCTGGACTACCTGAAAGAGCGCAATATCCCGACCACCGCATCGCTGGAGAAGATCTACAGCCGTGACGAAAACGCCTGGCACATCTCCACCGAAGGCGGCGTGCTGGAAAGCCCGTGGAATGCGCCGAATAAAGATTGCTGGGTCTGGACCGTGGATCCGCTGGAAGCGCCGGATCAGCCTGAGCAGGTCACCGTTTCCGTAGAGAAAGGGCGTGTGGTTGCCGTCAACGGCAAAACACTCAGCCCGTACCAGTGTCTGGAAGCGCTGAACACGATCGGTGCGAAGCACGGTGTGGGGCGTATCGATATCGTGGAAAACCGTCTGGTGGGGATCAAATCCCGCGGCTGCTACGAAACGCCTGGCGGCACCATCATGGTGAATGCGCTGCGTGCGGTAGAGCAGCTGGTTCTGGATCGCGACAGCTTCAAATGGCGCGAGCAGCTGGGTCATGAGATGTCTTATGTGGTTTACGACGGTCGCTGGTTTGCGCCGCTGCGCAAATCGATTCAGGCTGCGGCTGAATCCCTGGCAGCAGACGTAAATGGTGAAGTGGTGCTGCAGCTCTATAAAGGCCAGGTGACTGCGATTCAGAAGAAATCGGCTAACAGCCTCTATTCAGAAGAGTTTGCTACCTTCGGCGAAGATGAAGTGTACGATCACCGTCATGCCGGCGGTTTCATCCGTCTGTTCTCACTCTCTTCACGCATTCGTGCGCTGAACGAAAAGAAGTAATCTGCCGCTAAGGCACTCAGCGCCGGGGAGAGACGAACGCTCCCCTGGCGCTCCGCATTCTATTTCTCACCAAACGAATTAATGGAGCACTGACATGGCACTTTGGGGTGGACGGTTTACGCAGGCAGCAGATCAACGTTTCAAACAGTTTAATGACTCACTGCGCTTCGACTATCGTCTGGCAGAGCAGGATATTATCGGATCCGTTGCCTGGTCCAAAGCGCTGGTAACGGTCAATGTTCTGACAGCCGAAGAGCAGCAGCAGCTGGAAAGCGCGCTGAACGTCTTGCTGGAAGAGGTGCGGGCGAACCCGCAGCAGATCCTTGAAAGCGATGCCGAAGATATTCACAGCTATGTTGAGGGACGCCTGATTGAGAAAGTGGGCGCACTCGGCAAAAAGCTGCATACCGGCCGCAGCCGTAATGACCAGGTGGCGACCGATCTCAAACTGTGGTGCAAAGCGCAGGTCAGTGAACTGCTGATCGCCTCGCGTCAGCTGCAGCAGGCGCTGGTGGCAACGGCCGAAGCCAATCAGGATGCCGTAATGCCGGGGTACACTCACCTGCAGCGTGCCCAGCCGGTGACGTTTGCGCACTGGTGCCTGGCGTATGTAGAGATGCTGGCCCGTGACGAAAGCCGCCTGCAGGATACGCTCAAACGTCTGGACGTCAGTCCGTTAGGCTGTGGCGCCCTGGCCGGTACCGCCTATGAAATCGACCGTGAGCAGCTGGCAGGCTGGTTAGGCTTCGCGTCTGCCACCCGCAACAGCCTGGATACGGTCTCTGACCGCGACCATGTGCTGGAGCTGCTTTCCGATGCCTCTATCGGCATGGTGCACCTCTCCCGTTTCGCGGAAGATCTGATTTTCTTCAATACCGGCGAATCTGGCTTTGTCGAACTCTCTGACAAGGTGACTTCAGGCTCATCCCTGATGCCGCAGAAGAAAAATCCCGATGCGCTGGAGCTGATCCGCGGTAAATGTGGACGTGTACAGGGCGCGCTCACCGGCATGATGATGACCCTGAAAGGCCTGCCGCTGGCTTATAACAAAGATATGCAGGAGGACAAAGAGGGGCTATTTGACGCGCTGGATACCTGGTCAGACTGCCTGCATATGGCGGCGCTGGTGCTGGAAGGTATTCAGGTGAAGCGCCCTCGTTGTCAGGAAGCGGCGGAGCAGGGTTATGCCAACGCCACCGAACTGGCGGATTACCTGGTTGGCAAAGGCGTGCCGTTCCGTGAAGCTCACCACATTGTGGGTGAAGTGGTGGTCGCTGCTATTCAGAAAGGCGTGGCGCTGGAAGCGCTGAAGCTGGAAGAGCTGCAGGCCTTCAGCAGTGTGATTAACGACGATGTTTATCCGGTTCTGTCGCTGCAATCCTGCCTGGATAAGCGTAATGCCAAAGGCGGCGTTTCCCCTCACCAGGTCTCTCTGGCAATTACAGAGGCGAAGAACCGTCTGGCCTGATTAAAAAAAAGGCGGGCACAAAGGCCCGCCAAAAAATATTTCGACTTTATTTTACGTTCTCGGCACATAAGAGGGCGGGTCAGTGTGGCCTGACCCGTCCAGCTTATTCTTACGCTACAAAAAACTTCTCAAGGTCATCGCTACCGCCGATGTGGCGTCCACCGATAAAGACCTGTGGCACGGTTGCACGACCGGTGACAGCTCTCAGGCTGACGGTGGTGGCATCCTGACCCAGCACAATCTCTTCATACTGAATACCGCGATCCAGCAGCATCTGTTTGGCTTTGGCACAGAACGAACAGCCTGGCTTGGTGAACAGCGAAACGGACTCCTGTAACTTAACTTCCGGCGCCAGATAGCGCAGCATGGTGTCGGCATCAGAGACTTCAAACGGGTCGCCCGGCTTGTTGGGTTCTACAAACATCTTTTCCACCACGCCGTTGCGTACCAGCATGGAGTAACGCCATGAGCGGGGACCAAAGCCCAGATCCGCTTTCTCAACCAGCATCTCCATACCGCGGGTAAATTCGCCGTTACCGTCCGGAATAAAAGTGATGTTCTCAGCGTGCTGATCGGCTTTCCAGGCGTTCATCACAAAGGTGTCATTCACGGAGACGCAAAGGATGCTGTCCACGCCATGCTTTTTAAATACGTCAGCCAGCTCGTTATAGCGCGGCAAATGGCTGGACGAACAGGTTGGCGTAAAGGCGCCTGGCAATGAAAAAAGAATCACAGTTTTGTCTTTAAACAGCTCATCAGTTGTGACGTCGACCCAGTTGTCGCCCTGACGTGTGTGAAAAGTGACCTGTGGGACGGACTTACCTTCCTGACTTGCAAACATAAACTACCTCTTATTTAAGGGGACTCTTGCGAACGGGGGACATTATTGCTGTCTGCACTTGATAGGGCTAATCGTTGATTGCTATCCTATCTATCGCCACGGACTATCGTGGCCCGGAGGATAAAAATGAATATTCGTGATCTTGAATACCTGGTGGCACTGGCCGAGCACCGCCATTTCCGGCGTGCGGCAGATTCCTGTCATGTCAGCCAACCTACCCTGAGCGGGCAGATCCGCAAGCTTGAAGATGAACTGGGCGTGATGTTATTAGAGCGCACCAGCCGAAAGGTGCTGTTTACTCAGGCCGGACTGCTGCTGGTCGATCAGGCACGCACGGTGCTGCGTGAGGTGAAAGTGCTGAAGGAGATGGCGAGCCAGCAGGGTGAAGCGATGTCCGGGCCGCTGCATATTGGCCTGATCCCGACGGTCGGGCCTTATCTGCTACCGCAGATTATTCCGACGCTGCATCAAACGTTTCCGAAGCTGGAGATGTATCTGCACGAAGCGCAGACCCAGCAGCTGTTGGCACAGCTGGACAGCGGTAAGCTGGACTGCGCTATCCTGGCGCTGGTGAAAGAGTCGGAAGCCTTTATCGAAGTGCCGCTGTTTGATGAGCCAATGAAGCTGGCAGTGTATCAGGATCACCCGTGGCATGACCGCGATCGCGTGCCGATGTCCGAACTGGCTGGTGAAAAGTTGCTGATGCTGGAAGATGGCCACTGTTTGCGCGATCAGGCGATGGGATTCTGCTTCCAGGCGGGTGCGGATGAAGATACCCATTTCCGGGCAACAAGCCTTGAAACGCTGCGTAACATGGTTGCCGCCGGAAGCGGGATCACGTTACTGCCGTCGCTGGCCGTGCCGAAAGAGCGGGTAAGGGACGGCGTCTGCTATCTCTCCTGCTATAAACCGGTGCCACAGCGCACGATAGCCCTGGTCTATCGCCCTGGGTCGCCACTGCGCAGCCGCTATGAGCATCTGGCAGAGGCGATTAAAACCCATATGCAGGGCTATATGGATACGCCGTCAGAACAGCCGGTTCAGGCCGTTTAACGCCGCTACGCGGTACGCTTCGGCCATGGTTGGATAGTTAAAGGTGGTATTCACGAAGTACTCAATCGTGTTGCCACCGTTTTTCTGCTCCATGATCGCCTGGCCGATGTGGATGATCTCCGCCGCTCGCTCGCCAAAGCAGTGGATCCCCAGGATCTCTTTCGTTTCACGATGGAAGAGGATCTTCAGGCTTCCCACGTTCATGCCGACAATCTGCGCCCGCGCCAGATGCTTAAACTGTGCACGGCCCACTTCATAAGGCACTTTCATCGCCGTCAGCTGCTGTTCGGTTTTTCCTACGGAGCTGATCTCCGGAATGGTATAAATGCCGGTAGGGATGTCCTCAATCAGATGGGCAGTCGCTTCCCCTTTGATCATCGCCTGTGCAGCGATACGGCCCTGGTCGTAGGCGGCAGAAGCCAGACTTGGATAGCCGATCACATCACCCACCGCATAGATGTGCGGCTGGGCGGTCTGGTACATGCTGTTTACCTTCAGCAAGCCGCGTCCGTCCGCTTCCAGACCCACATTTTCCAGCGACAGTGAATCGGTGTTCCCGGTACGTCCGTTAGCGTAGAGCAGGCAGTCAGCTTTCACCTTTTTGCCTGACTTCAGATGCATGATCACGCCGTCGCTGACGCCTTCAATTTTTTCAAACTCTTCGTTGTGGCGAATCACCACGCCGCTGTTCCAGAAGTGATAGGAAAGCGAATCTGAAATCTCCTGATCGAGAAACGCCAACAGGTGATCCCGGGTGTTGATCAGGTCAACCTTCACGTTCAGCCCACGGAAGATCGAAGCATACTCACAGCCAATGACCCCGGCGCCGTAGATGATAACGTGGCCAGGTTCATGATGCAGATTCAGGATAGAGTCGCTGTCGTAAACGCGCGGGTGGGTAAAGTCCACGTCAGCAGGGTGATAGGGGCGTGAGCCGCAGGCGATAACGAATTTTTCTGCCGTCAGACGCTCGACGGTGCCGTCATGGCTCTCTATCTCAATCGTATTGGCGTCAATAAACCGCGCATCACCCTGATAGAGTTCGCAGCGATTGCGCTCATAAAAGCCCTGACGCATCCGGGTTTGTTGACTGATCACGTTTTCCGTGTGGTTAAGAATATCAGCAAACGAGGAGCGGAGAAGACGGGTGTGGTCACTGTAGAGCGGATTCTGGTTGAATTCGATAATGCGGCTGACAGCATGGCGCAGCGCTTTGGAGGGGATGGTTCCCCAATGCGTACAACCGCCGCCGATGTTGTGATAGCGCTCGATAACGGCAATGCGTGCGCCCTGTTTGACCAGCCCCATCGCAGCGCCTTCACCGCCGGGACCGGAACCAATCACAATGGCGTCGTAATCATAAGACTGTTGCATACCAATACGTCCTATTTTCTTATACAATTTTTCAACGAGATCATAACATCCCCTTGACCACTTCCCAATTCTAACCGACTTTTTTGCCATCATTTGACAAAGTGTGGGGTTAACAGGCGTTCACAAAGTAGATGCCGCTGTACGCTGAAATTTTTGTTATAGTGCCGGACAAGCAAGTAAAACAGGCACAAACATGGCTACCTTAGGCGTCAGAGCGCAACAGAAAGAACGGACGAGACGTTCGCTGATTGAAGCGGCATTTAGCCAGCTAAGTGCCGAGCGGAGTTTCGCCAGCCTGAGCCTGAGAGAGGTCGCCAGAGAGGCAGGGATCGCGCCCACCTCATTCTATCGTCACTTTCGTGATGTGGATGAATTAGGGCTGACGATGGTGGATGAAAGCGGGCTGATGCTTCGTCAACTGATGCGCCAGGCGCGTCAGCGTATTGCCAAAGGCGGCAGCGTGATTCGCACCTCTGTCTCCACCTTTATGGAGTTTATTGGCAACAATCCAAACGCCTTCCGTCTGCTGTTGCGGGAGCGTTCAGGCACCTCGGCAGCGTTCCGTGCCGCCGTAGCCCGTGAGATCCAGCATTTCATTGCTGAACTGGCGGATTATCTGGAAATTGAAAATCGCATGCCCCGGAGCTTCACAGAAGCGCAGGCGGAAGCTATGGTAATTATCGTATTTAACGCCGGTGCTGAAGCACTGGATATCGATATTGACCAGCGTCGCAAGCTGGAAGAGCGTCTGGTGTTGCAGCTGCGAATGATTTCGAAGGGCGCTTATTACTGGTATCGTCGTGAACAGGAGAGGCTGGCGGTAACGCTGGAATCCCATGACTAAAGGAAAGTGACATGAGTTTAGCCGCTGGCCGGGACAGAGGTACGCTGTTGCTGGCATTTCTGACCGGATTATCGATCAACGGATCGTTTTCGGTGCTGTTCAGTTCGCTTGTGCCGTTCTCTGTTTTCCCGCTTATTGCGCTTGGCCTCTCTGCCTGGTGCCTGCATCAACGCTATCTTAACCGTTCCATGCCAGACGGCATGCCCGGGCTTGCTGCCGCCTTCTTCCTGCTGGGTATTCTTTTATACAGTGCCATTGTGCGCGCGGAGTATCCGGATATCGGTTCCAACTTTATCCCAACCATTCTGATGGTGGCGCTGGTCTTCTGGATTGGCCTGAAACTGCGCGCGCGTAAAACCAACTAATTCAGGCGACGCCGGGTCGCCCAGCGGCTAGCGTCGGGTCAGCAGTACGCCGCACTCCATATGATGCGTATAGGGGAACTGGTCAAACAGCGCCAGTTTTTCCACCTTATGCGTTTCGGCAAGCGTTGCCAAATTGTCACACAGCGTTTGCGGATTGCAGGAAATATAAAGAATACGGGGATAGGCCTGCACCATTTTTACCGTTTCTGCATCCAGACCACTGCGTGGCGGGTCAACAAAAATCGTTTCGCATTGGTAACTCTGCAAATCGATGCCTTCAAGGCGCTGGAATTTCCGCGCGCCTTTCATCGCTTCCGTAAACTCTTCCGCTGACATACGAATAATCTGTACGTTATCAATGTTATTCACCGCGATGTTGTACTGCGCCGAGGCAACGGACGGCTTGGCAATTTCTGTCGCCAGTACGCGGTTGAAATTGCGGGCGAGAGCAAGTGAGAAGTTACCGTTGCCGCAGTAGAGCTCCAGCAAATCTCCTGAGGCATTTTTCGTGACCTCCAGCGCCCATTCCAGCATCTGAATATTCATCGCCGCATTCGGCTGCGTGAAGCTGTTCTCTACCTGACGATAGACGATCTCCTTCCCGGCTACCGGCAGAGATTCGTCAACATAATCACGATCCAGGCAAATCTTGGTTTTGGTTGCGCGGCCAATCAGGTGCAGATCGAACCCCTCTGCCCGTAATGCATCCCGCAATCCTTCCGCCGCTTGCTGCCACTCCTCAGTCAGGGCGCGATGATAGAGCAGCGACACCACAATCTGATTGCTCATTGTGGAGAGATAATCGACCTGAAACAGCTTATGGCGCAGCACTTTATTATCGCGAATCAAGGCGATCAGTCGCGGCATCACTGCGTTAATAAGCTGGCTGGCGGCCGGGAAGCTCTCTACCCGAATACGCTCCCGGGTCTGCTGGTCAAAAATGATGTGGTAGAGATCGTCGCCCTCGTGCCAGAGACGGAATTCCGCCCGCATACGGTAATGGCTGACCGGTGAACGAAAGATCTCAACGTCCGGTGCGGCGAAAGGGGTCATCAACGTCCTGAGACGGATAACTTTTTCCTCAAGTTGGGCATCATATTGTTCAACGGGCAGCTGTTCGGGCGTCATGCGATTTCCTGGGTTGAGAGACTTTTATTGCCGGGCGATTGTAGGGATCTGATACGCAATGTCCAGCATTGTGCTGCGCTGACTGCTTTTGGATGTCTGGATATCTGGACTTCTCCTGGGGATGAACATAAGATGCGCTTTCCGGCCTTTCAATAAGTTAAAAGGGAATCCAGTGCAAAGCTGGAGCTGACGCGCAGCGGTATGGAATGTCGTGGCGATTGCAATGCTGACACTGTCTCACGATGGGAAGTCTTCGCCATTTAATGATTCCGAGCCCGAAGACCTGCCGGTATTACGTCGCACTTCATACGATCATCGCGTGCTATCGATCGTAGGCCTGCGGCATCCTGCATGATTTTTTGGATGCTTTGTCAAAAATGATAATCAAAAAAACGCCTCTGTTGGCTTTCAGCGCAACGGCGATTTCCCTCTGGGCGCAAAATGGCTTCGCACAGGACGCTGATACCACGCTGGTTACTACCGCTAACCGCTTTGCTCAGCCGGTCTCTTCCGTGCTGGCACCTACTACTGTGGTTACCCGTGAAGAGATCGATCGCTGGCAGTCCAAAAGTTTGACGGATGTGATGCGTCGGTTGCCGGGCGTGGATATCGCACAGAATGGCGGGATGGGCCAGCAAGCTTCAATGTTTATCCGGGGAACGGAATCAAGGCATGTATTAGTGCTGATCGACGGTATTCGCCTTAATCAGGCTGGCATCAGCGGTTCTTCCGATCTCAGCCAAATCCCGATTTCGCTGGTTCAACGTATTGAGTACATCCGGGGCTCGCGCTCTGCCGTTTACGGCTCTGATGCGATCGGCGGCGTGGTGAATATTATCACCGGGCGCAGCAAGCCGGGCACTACGCTGACGGCTGGCGCCGGCTCCAACGGCTATCAGTCATATGACGGCTCCACCCAACAGATGCTGGGGCAAAACACCCGCGTCACGCTGGCAGGCAACTACACCTATACCAAAGGGTATGATGTCGTCGCTAACTACCCGGATGCTTTTGGTGATCCTGCTCAAAAGGATCGCGATGGCTTTATGAGCAAATCGCTTTATGGTTCTCTGGAGCAGCAGTTCAACGAAGAGTTAAGCGGCTTCGTGCGCGGGTACGGTTATGACAACCGTACGGCCTATGACAATAGCCTTAGCTATGCCGTGCCTGGCGCGTTGGTCGATACCCGTCAGCTCTATAGCCAGACCTGGGATACTGGCCTGCGATTCAACCGTGATATCTATTCCACACAGCTCATCGCCAGCTACAGTCACACCAAAGATTATAATTACGATCCGCGTTTGGGACGCTATGCCAGCCCAGGCTCACTGGATGAGGTTGAACAATATAACCTGCAGTGGGGTAATACTGTCGCGCTCGGTTATGGCACCGTCAGCGCAGGTTTAGACTGGCAGAAGCAGACCTCTGAGCCCAATACTAATAATGTAAGCGAAGGGCAGGAACAGCGTAATACAGGCGTTTATGCCACAGTACAGCAAAAGCTGGGTAGCGTAACGGTGGAGGGGGCTGTTCGCGGTGACGATAATAACGCCTTTGGCTGGCATAATACCTGGCAAACCAGCGCCGCGTGGGAATTCGTTGACGGATACAGTCTCTTTGCCTCATACGGTACGGCTTTCAAAGCACCTAACCTTAATCAGATATACAGCGAAGCTTACGGTAATCGCGATCTGGATCCGGAAAAAAGTAAGCAGTGGGAAGGGGGCTTTGAAGGGCTGACGGGGCCGGTGAGCTGGCGTCTTTCGGGCTATCGCAACGATATTGACGACCTGATCGACAGTGATCCAACGACTTATCGTTATTTCAATATCAGTAAGGCCACAATTAAAGGGGTCGAGGCTACAGCATCCTTTGATACCGGACCGCTGAACCATACTCTGTCCTATGATTATCTGGATCCGCGGAATGGCAAAACAGATGAAATTCTGTTGCGCCGTGCTAAACAGCAAATCAAGTATCAGCTTGATTATACGATTTATGATTTTGACTGGTCATTAAGTTATCAATACCTGGGGGAGCGTTACGATAAGGACTACAACACTTCCTATACTACCCGTACCGTGAAACTGGGCGGAGTCAGCCTGTGGGATCTCGCCGTTTCTTATCCGGTAACGTCTCAGTTAACCGTTCGTGGTAGAATAGCTAACCTGTTCGATAAAGATTACGAGACGGTATATGGCTATCAAACTCCAGGAAGGGAGTATTACCTCAGCGGCAGCTACACCTTCTAAAGAGCGTCCCACCGTGCTGGTTTTTGATTCCGGCGTCGGTGGGCTTTCAGTCTATGATGAGCTCCGGCAGCTGATGCCGGATCTTCACTACCTTTATGCCTTCGACAACGTGGCGTTTCCCTACGGCGAAAAGTCTGAAGAGTTTATCGTTCACCGTGTGGTCGATATCGTCGAAGCCGTCACCCAACGCTATCCTCTGGCGTTAGCCGTCATAGCCTGTAATTCTGCCAGCACTGTGACTCTCCCTGCACTTCGTGCCCGTTTCGGCTTTCCGGTAGTTGGCGTTGTCCCTGCTATTAAACCTGCCGCGCGTCTGACGCGTAATGGCATAGTCGGTTTACTGGCGACCAGAGGGACCGTCAGGCGTCCTTATACACATGAGCTGGTGGCTCGTTTTGCCGGAGAGTGTAAAACCGAGATGCTGGGTTCAGCAGAACTGGTTGAGCTGGCGGAAGCCAAACTGCAGGGCAAGCCCGTTCCGCTTGAAGAGGTGCGGCGCATTCTGCAACCCTGGCTGCGAATGAAAGAGCCGCCAGACACGGTAGTTTTAGGTTGTACGCACTTCCCTTTATTGAATGAGGAACTGCAACAGGTGCTGCCTGAAGGGACCCGACTGGTCGATTCCGGGGCGGCAATTGCCCGCCGTACTGCCTGGCTGTTAGAAAATGAGTCGCCAGAAGCGCTCTCAGCAGAGAGTAATCTCGCTTTCTGTATGGATATTACCGAGCAGGCAGTACAATTAATGCCCGTTTTACAGCGCTATGGCTTCGAAAGGCTTGAAAAACTGCCTCTCCCCCCCCTTTCTGAGTGAAATTTAGACGGTTGAAAAGTTTTTTGCATTTACCCCTTGCGGCCTGTCAGGAACTCCCTATAATGCGCCTCCACTGACACGGAACAACGGCTTACAGGTCGCCGGGTCAGGAAGAGAAAAGTGAGAAAATCCTTGACTCTTCAGCGGGAAAGAGTAATATCTTCACCCCGCGCCACACGAGAATATGTGGCACTGCTCTTTAACAATTTATCAGACAATCTGTGTGGGCACTCGCAGGATTGATATCAGCGCCGCAAGGCGCAGAAAATATCAAGTCTTAAGAGTGAACACATAATGAAATTCATTATGAGTGTTTTACACTTGAGCATCGCTGCACTTGTTGCAGCAAATCGAACTTTTAATTGAAGAGTTTGATCATGGCTCAGATTGAACGCTGGCGGCAGGCCTAACACATGCAAGTCGGACGGTAGCACAGAAGAGCTTGCTCTTCGGGTGACGAGTGGCGGACGGGTGAGTAATGTCTGGGAAACTGCCTGATGGAGGGGGATAACTACTGGAAACGGTAGCTAATACCGCATAACCTCGCAAGAGCAAAGTGGGGGACCTTCGGGCCTCACGCCATCGGATGTGCCCAGATGGGATTAGCTAGTAGGTGGGGTAACGGCTCACCTAGGCGACGATCCCTAGCTGGTCTGAGAGGATGACCAGCCACACTGGAACTGAGACACGGTCCAGACTCCTACGGGAGGCAGCAGTGGGGAATATTGCACAATGGGCGCAAGCCTGATGCAGCCATGCCGCGTGTATGAAGAAGGCCTTCGGGTTGTAAAGTACTTTCAGCGGGGAGGAAGGCGGTGAGGTTAATAACCTTACCGATTGACGTTACCCGCAGAAGAAGCACCGGCTAACTCCGTGCCAGCAGCCGCGGTAATACGGAGGGTGCAAGCGTTAATCGGAATTACTGGGCGTAAAGCGCACGCAGGCGGTCTGTCAAGTCAGATGTGAAATCCCCGGCTTAACCTGGGAACTGCATTTGAAACTGGCAGGCTAGAGTCTTGTAGAGGGGGGTAGAATTCCAGGTGTAGCGGTGAAATGCGTAGAGATCTGGAGGAATACCGGTGGCGAAGGCGGCCCCCTGGACAAAGACTGACGCTCAGGTGCGAAAGCGTGGGGAGCAAACAGGATTAGATACCCTGGTAGTCCACGCCGTAAACGATGTCGACTTGGAGGTTGTGCCCTTGAGGCGTGGCTTCCGGAGCTAACGCGTTAAGTCGACCGCCTGGGGAGTACGGCCGCAAGGTTAAAACTCAAATGAATTGACGGGGGCCCGCACAAGCGGTGGAGCATGTGGTTTAATTCGATGCAACGCGAAGAACCTTACCTGGCCTTGACATCCACGGAATTCGGCAGAGATGCCTTAGTGCCTTCGGGAACCGTGAGACAGGTGCTGCATGGCTGTCGTCAGCTCGTGTTGTGAAATGTTGGGTTAAGTCCCGCAACGAGCGCAACCCTTATCCTTTGTTGCCAGCGCGTGATGGCGGGAACTCAAAGGAGACTGCCGGTGACAAACCGGAGGAAGGTGGGGATGACGTCAAGTCATCATGGCCCTTACGGCCAGGGCTACACACGTGCTACAATGGCGCATACAAAGAGAAGCGACCTCGCGAGAGCAAGCGGACCTCATAAAGTGCGTCGTAGTCCGGATCGGAGTCTGCAACTCGACTCCGTGAAGTCGGAATCGCTAGTAATCGTAGATCAGAACGCTACGGTGAATACGTTCCCGGGCCTTGTACACACCGCCCGTCACACCATGGGAGTGGGTTGCAAAAGAAGTAGGTAGCTTAACCTCCGGGAGGGCGCTTACCACTTTGTGATTCATGACTGGGGTGAAGTCGTAACAAGGTAACCGTAGGGGAACCTGCGGTTGGATCACCTCCTTACCTGAAGATACTTTCCCGCGTAGTGCTCACACAGATTGTCTGATGAAAAAGTAACGAGCAGAAAAAACCTCTACAGGCTTGTAGCTCAGGTGGTTAGAGCGCACCCCTGATAAGGGTGAGGTCGGTGGTTCAAGTCCACTCAGGCCTACCAAATTCTTTCCTGTCCCGCGTTGTGACTTCACTTGCATAGCGAACTATGCGGCGCGAAGCCACGCCTTGTTCAGAAAAGAATTACATTCCTCCCAAAGAGTGATGTCCTCAACGTGTTTTCCGTAAGGAAAAGAACGTAATCAGTTGAGTGGTAGTAGATGGTCTCTGCAGTAACTGTATGGGGCTATAGCTCAGCTGGGAGAGCGCCTGCCTTGCACGCAGGAGGTCAGCGGTTCGATCCCGCTTAGCTCCACCATGCAGTTTACTCAAAAATACTTCAGAGCGTACCGGCAACGGTGTGCTGCGAAGTATTATGCTCTTTAACAATCCGGAACAAGCTGAAAATTGAAACGACGCGTCGTGTTCATTCTCCGTAATAAGAATGAATAAGCGATGCGTTCGAGTCTCTCAAATGCTTACAACAGCAGTGTCCTCCGGGACGCTTGTGGGTTGTGAGGTTAAGTGACTAAGCGTACACGGTGGATGCCTAGGCAGTCAGAGGCGATGAAGGGCGTGCTAATCTGCGATAAGCGTCGGTAAGGTGATATGAACCGTTATACCCGACGATACCCGAATGGGGAAACCCGGTGCACTCGTGCATCATTGCAGCATGAATACATAGTGCTGCAAGGCGAACCTGGGGAACTGAAACATCTAAGTACCCAGAGGAAAAGAAATCAACCGAGATTCCCCCAGTAGCGGCGAGCGAACGGGGAACAGCCCAGAACCTGAATCAGTTTGTGCAGCAGTGGAAGCGTCTGGAAAGTCGCAGGGTACAGGGTGATACTCCCGTACACGAAGCTGCACTTACTGTGAGTTCGATGAGTAGGGCGGGACACGTGACATCCTGTCTGAATATGGGGGGACCATCCTCCAAGGCTAAATACTCCTGACTGACCGATAGTGAACCAGTACCGTGAGGGAAAGGCGAAAAGAACCCCGGCGAGGGGAGTGAAACAGAACCTGAAACCGTGTACGTACAAGCAGTGGGAGCACCTTCGTGGTGTGACTGCGTACCTTTTGTATAATGGGTCAGCGACTTATATTCTGTAGCAAGGTTAACCGTATAGGGGAGCCGCAGGGAAACCGAGTCTTAACTGGGCGTTAAGTTGCAGGGTATAGACCCGAAACCCGGTGATCTAGCCATGGGCAGGTTGAAGGTTGGGTAACACTAACTGGAGGACCGAACCGACTAATGTTGAAAAATTAGCGGATGACCTGTGGCTGGGGGTGAAAGGCCAATCAAACCGGGAGATAGCTGGTTCTCCCCGAAAGCTATTTAGGTAGCGCCTCGTGAACTCATCTCCGGGGGTAGAGCACTGTTTCGGCTAGGGGGCCATCCCGGCTTACCAACCCGATGCAAACTGCGAATACCGGAGAATGTTATCACGGGAGACACACGGCGGGTGCTAACGTCCGTCGTGAAGAGGGAAACAACCCAGACCGCCAGCTAAGGTCCCAAAGTCATGGTTAAGTGGGAAACGATGTGGGAAGGCACAGACAGCCAGGATGTTGGCTTAGAAGCAGCCATCATTTAAAGAAAGCGTAATAGCTCACTGGTCGAGTCGGCCTGCGCGGAAGATGTAACGGGGCTAAACCATGCACCGAAGCTGCGGCAGCGACACTATGTGTTGTTGGGTAGGGGAGCGTTCTGTAAGCCGTTGAAGGTGGACTGTGAGGTCTGCTGGAGGTATCAGAAGTGCGAATGCTGACATAAGTAACGATAAAGCGGGTGAAAAGCCCGCTCGCCGGAAGACCAAGGGTTCCTGTCCAACGTTAATCGGGGCAGGGTGAGTCGACCCCTAAGGCGAGGCCGAAAGGCGTAGTCGATGGGAAACAGGTTAATATTCCTGTACTCGGTGTTACTGCGAAGGGGGGACGGAGAAGGCTATGTTGGCCGGGCGACGGTTGTCCCGGTTTAAGCGTGTAGGCTTGCGTTCCAGGCAAATCCGGAACGCTTTAAGGCTGAGGCGTGATGACGAGTCACCACGGTGATGAAGCAACAAATGCCCTGCTTCCAGGAAAAGCCTCTAAGCATCAGGTAACACAGAATCGTACCCCAAACCGACACAGGTGGTCAGGTAGAGAATACCAAGGCGCTTGAGAGAACTCGGGTGAAGGAACTAGGCAAAATGGTGCCGTAACTTCGGGAGAAGGCACGCTGGCGCGTAGGTGGAGGGACTTGCTCCCCGAGCTGAAGCCAGTCGAAGATACCAGCTGGCTGCAACTGTTTATTAAAAACACAGCACTGTGCAAACACGAAAGTGGACGTATACGGTGTGACGCCTGCCCGGTGCCGGAAGGTTAATTGATGGGGTTATCCGCAAGGAGAAGCTCTTGATCGAAGCCCCGGTAAACGGCGGCCGTAACTATAACGGTCCTAAGGTAGCGAAATTCCTTGTCGGGTAAGTTCCGACCTGCACGAATGGCGTAATGATGGCCAGGCTGTCTCCACCCGAGACTCAGTGAAATTGAACTCGCTGTGAAGATGCAGTGTACCCGCGGCAAGACGGAAAGACCCCGTGAACCTTTACTACAGCTTGACACTGAACATTGAGCCTTGATGTGTAGGATAGGTGGGAGGCTTTGAAGCGCGGACGCCAGTCTGCGTGGAGCCAACCTTGAAATACCACCCTTTAACGTTTGATGTTCTAACCTGGCGCCGTGATCCGGCGTGGGGACAGTGTCTGGTGGGTAGTTTGACTGGGGCGGTCTCCTCCCAAAGAGTAACGGAGGAGCACGAAGGTTAGCTAATCACGGTCGGACATCGTGAGGTTAGTGCAAAGGCATAAGCTAGCTTGACTGCGAGAGTGACGGCTCGAGCAGGTGCGAAAGCAGGTCTTAGTGATCCGGTGGTTCTGTATGGAAGGGCCATCGCTCAACGGATAAAAGGTACTCCGGGATAACAGGCTGATACCGCCCAAGAGTTCATATCGACGGCGGTGTTTGGCACCTCGATGTCGGCTCATCACATCCTGGGGCTGAAGTAGGTCCCAAGGGTACGGCTGTTCGCCGTTTAAAGTGGTACGCGAGCTGGGTTTAGAACGTCGTGAGACAGTTCGGTCCCTATCTGCCGTGGGCGCTGGAAGATTGAGAGGGGTTGCTCCTAGTACGAGAGGACCGGAGTGAACGCACCACTGGTGTTCGGGTTGTCATGCCAATGGCACTGCCCGGTAGCTAAGTGCGGAAAAGATAAGCGCTGAAAGCATCTAAGCGCGAAACTTGCCTCGAGATGAATCTTCCCTGGGCCTTTAAGGCCCCTGAAGGGACGTTGAAGACTACGACGTTGATAGGCCGGGTGTGTAAGCGCAGCGATGCGTTGAGCTAACCGGTACTAATGACCCGTGAGGCTTAACCTTACAACACCAGAAGCGTTCTGGTGAGCGTCTGAGAGACGCAACAGAGATTTTCAGCTTGTGACGGATTGATTTGCGCGGCCTGTGAGGGCGGCGTGAATGACAGAATCTGCCTGGCGGCTTTAGCGCGGTGGTCCCACCTGACCCCATGCCGAACTCAGAAGTGAAACGCCGTAGCGCCGATGGTAGTGTGGGGTCTCCCCATGCGAGAGTAGGGAACTGCCAGGCATTAATTTAGATCCTCCGGGATCATGACCTTCCGGTGACGCGGAAAGGGCGAAACACCTGAAATCAGAAGCATTTTTCTGAAGTCAGTACAGAATCGGTGGAGCGGTAGTTCAGTTGGTTAGAATACCTGCCTGTCACGCAGGGGGTCGCGGGTTCGAGCCCCGTCCGTTCCGCCACCCTTTTAGGGGCGTAGTTCAATTGGTAGAGCACCGGTCTCCAAAACCGGGTGTTGGGAGTTCGAGTCTCTCCGCCCCTGCCAAAATAAAAATAATCCTTTGCTCCGGCAAAGGATTTTTTTTTGTCCTCAATAAATTCATCCTCCTGCATCAGAACGCAGAATTAATCAGCGTTCGCTAATCAACACCCTGAATTTCCCAGCTGAAACGTCGCTCCCTGACCTGAATTTGCCAAATGCTGGCTGTAAAACAAACGAATAACGGCCACTAAATGACCGTTATGGATGATTGTTATGGTCAATTTACTGCGTGTTCACCGGGAACTTAAGCAACTGACGGATATGTGCTTGCTGATCGCTGTTCTGCAACCACACCGCATACAGCGGCCTCACCGCCACTGGCGTATCGGGAATGATGGTCAGATCCGGATATTCGCTATGCCAGATATCCGGTAAAAAGGCACAGGCGCCAGTAGTATGAAGCAGCTGTCGGGTTAAATGAGCCGAAGTTGTGGTCAACACCGGCACATCATCGGCACCGGCCAGATAACTTTCATGCTGATGAAAATCTGCGCCCCATTCCAGCTTAATGTAGTCATATTTCTCGCGTTTATCCGATTTTCTCGACCGGTACAGCGTTAACGAGATATGCCCGATTTGCTCACTGGTTAATTCATCCATCTTCGGTGCCTCAGTAGTGATCAGCAGATCCAGCTGACGCTCATGAAGCTGCTTCACCAGTAAATGACGCTGAGCAACGCGAGCCTCAAGATGCAGGCTTTCCCGGTTCTCGTAGAGCGTCTGAAGCCACGGCGTAAGGTAAGCTTCCCACAGCGATGCACTGGCTCCAATAGAGAGCTCGTGATGCTGCTGAGTGTGCGAGACCTCCTTTTTTGCCATCATCCACGTACTCATCAGGCTCTCGGCGTAAGGCAACAGGCGTTCACCGGCGGAGGTGAGCCGTATGTTGTTACGATGACGGGTAAAAAGATTCACTCCCAGCTGATTTTCAAGCTGCCTGATGCGAAAACTAACGGCAGATTGAGTGAGATAGAGCGCTTCAGCGGCACGTCCAAAGTGGCGGGTTCTGCTCACTTCCAGAAAGGTCTTCAATAATTCCGTATCCACATCCATCTCCTAAAAAACATTTGTCGTTATGATTTAAATGTTTTGTTTTACACTCTGTCAAGCCTATCTAATACTCCGCGCCATAAATAGCACGGCCATATAAGAGTCAGGAGCGTGTAAAATGGCGGAAAGCTTCGCAACAACGAATCGTTTTTTTGATAACAAACATTACCCTCGCGGATTCTCGCGTCACGGTGATTTCACCATCAAAGAAGCCCAACTTCTTGAGCGTTATGGTTACGCTTTTAATGAGCTGGATCTGGCAAAGCGTGAGCCTGTGACGGAAGAAGAGCGTCTGTTCATTGAAGTGTGTCGCGGTATTCGCGAACCACAGAGTGAAGCAGAACGGGTCTGGTCAAAGTATATGACACGTATCAAACGTCCAAAGCGTTTTCATACTCTTTCTGGTGGTAAACCACAGATGGAAGGCGTTGAAGACTATACGGATAGCGATGATTAAGGAAAAAGGGGCTCCGGCCCCTTTTTTTATTCCAGGCTCTTTTGCAAGTGAATGAGTAACCTGTCGATCCCCCGATAACTCAGCGCTTCATGCAAATGCGCGCGCTGGATATCTTCTTGCTGTGCCAGATCGGCAATTGTTCGGGCAACTTTAAGAATGCGTTGCCAGGCCCTTACAGATAATCCCAGTTGGTTAAGCACCTCCTCCAGCCACTCCGCATCCTTAATACTTATCTTACAATCACGCTGGATCTCCTTAGGCGTTAGCAACGCATTGATTTTGTCGGCGCGGTTAATCTGGCGCAAGCGGGCTGCCAGCACTCTTTCCCGGACGGTCTGGCTGTTCTCGCCGGCTTTACTCTGTCGGCTTAACGAGCCGCCAGGAAGAAGAGGGACCTCAAGGGATAAGTCAAACCTGTCCAGAAAGGGCCCGGAAAGCTTATTAAGATAGCGAAGGGTTTGTTGGGGGGTGCTGCGATTATGCATGCCCTGGTAGTGTCCTGTCGGACTGGGATTCATGGCAGCTATCAGCTGAAAGCGGGCGGGATAGGTTACCTTGGCCCGCGCACGTGAAATAGATATTTCCCCCGACTCCAGTGGCTCCCTGAGTGCATCCAGCGTTTTACGATCAAATTCTGGTAATTCATCTAGAAACAGCACGCCGTTATGAGCCAGAGAGATTTCGCCGGGTTTTGGTATGGCGCCACCGCCTACCAGAGCATAACGTGATGAAGTGTGATGAGGCGCCCGGAAAGGCCGCTGACGCCATTGTTGATGCATCATGCCGCTACTGACCAGGCTGGCAATGGCCGCGCTCTCCAGGGCCTCTTTCTCGCTCAATGGCGGCATCAGGCCATTGAGCCGGGTGGCCAGCATGGTTTTCCCGGTGCCAGGGGGACCAGCCAGCAGAAGATTATGGCCTCCTGCGGCACAAATCTCCAACGCCCGCTTTGCCTGCTGCTGTCCAACAATCTCATCCAGATCTCCACCCAGCCAGGGGGCGGCAGAGCAGTCACAACAGGCTACTTTGAGCTCGATCTCTCCTGCTAAAAAATGGCAGACATCGAGCAGATGATTGCTGAGCAAGCTTTCGCCATTTTGAATCAACCCTACATCGTTCAGATTATCCGTAGAGAGGATTAATTGACGCTGCGCCTGCGTGGCTGCCAGCGCAGCAGGGATTGCTCCCTGAACGCCCCGCAGAGCGCCTGTTAAAGCTAACTCGCCCAGGAATTCAAACTGCGCCAGTTTGTCCGCAGGGATCTGCTCTGAGGCCGCCAGAATGGCAATCGCGATAGGAAGATCGTATCTGCCACCTTCTTTAGGCAGATCGGCCGGGGCAAGATTGACGGTAATCCGCTTTGCCGGAAAGGTGAACCCGCAATTAATGATCGCGCTGCGCACCCGATCGCGTGCCTCTTTGACGGTGGTTTCAGGGAGTCCTACCAGTGAAAGCGCGGGCAGTCCGTTACTGAGATGGACTTCAACAGATACCAGGGGCGCGGTAATTCCGATAGCGGCCCGGGTGTAGGCTACAGATAGCGACATAAAACCTCCTTGTTCGCTACAGACTCTTCTTTCTGCTCTTTATTTTCCAGCAGAGATAGCGGTTCTGCCGAGCCAGCCCGCATACTTTTGCCGCAAGCCACACTATTCATACAAAAAGTAAGAGGCATATTCCTGTAACGAGAAGCGCTTTTTTTGTCCGGTATTTGTTACGGCGGGGACGTAATGAATATTTTTCACTATTTGTCTTATTGTCTGAATAACCTTTATTTTTACGTTTTTTGCGATGAGTGAAATAAAATTAAATGGTGAAAAAAGTTGAATTTACCTCGCTAACTGTGATAACTCTGTAGGCATTACTTCGAATTAGCGAATATACCGAATACAAATGAAAGCCCTTCTACGAGTCCTAAGCCTGGTCGTCATTAGCGTCGTCGTGATTATTATCACGCCGTGCGGGGCTACGCTCGGAGAAAGAAAGGCTTAAAAATCAAGCCTGATTTCAGAAGAACCCCCGCACCGAAAGGTCCGGGGGTTTTTTTTTGGCAGGTTATCAACGACAGAGGAACAGAAGATGAACAGTAGAATAAAATGCTGTTGTTCCAGGCCGAAGGCGGGGAAATAACTATGAATGGTGCTCAGTGGGTGGTTCAGGCGTTGCGTGCGCAGGGTGTCGAGACTGTTTTCGGCTATCCGGGTGGGGCGATCATGCCCGTCTATGATGCGCTCTATGACGGAGGCGTCGAACACCTACTCTGCCGCCATGAGCAGGGCGCAGCGATGGCCGCGATTGGCTACGCGCGTTCCACCGGGAAAGTGGGCGTTTGCATTGCTACCTCTGGCCCCGGCGCCACCAACCTGATCACTGGCCTGGCGGATGCCATGATGGATTCCGTTCCGGTTGTTGCTATCACCGGGCAGGTCTCTTCTGCCTTTATCGGGACGGATGCATTCCAGGAAATTGATGTACTGGGAATGTCCCTCTCCTGCACCAAGCACAGCTTTCTGGTGGAAACGCTGGAAGAACTTCCGGAAGTGATGGCTGAAGCTTTTGCGATTGCGCAGTCTGGCCGTCCCGGCCCGGTACTGATCGACATCCCTAAAGATATCCAGTTAGCTGTTGGCGAGTTCACGGCGCATCTGATGCCGGTAGAAGCTGAAACTGACCATCCTCATCAGGCGCTGCAGCAGGCACGTGCGCTGCTGGCTCAGGCGAAAAAGCCGATTCTGTATGTTGGCGGCGGCGTGGGCATGGCGGGTGCGGTTGAAGCGCTGCGAGCGTTCGCTAAAGAGACCGGTATTCCCTGCGTGGCAACGCTTAAAGGTCTGGGCACCCCGGATGAACAAGATCCCTGCTATCTGGGCATGTTGGGCATGCATGGCACCAAAGCCGCAAACTACGCTGTCCAACAATGCGATCTGCTGATCGCTGTAGGGGCGCGCTTTGATGACCGTGTTACCGGAAAACTGAATACCTTCGCCCCTGAAGCCAGCGTTATTCATATGGATATCGACCCGGCTGAACTGAATAAGCTGCGTCAGGCGCACGTTGCCCTGCGAGGCGACTTGAATAAAATGCTGCCGGATTTGTATCAGCCGGTAGAGATCGCGGCATGGCGTCAGCACGTCCAGCAGCTGAAAGCGGAAAACGGCTGGCGTTACGACCACCCCGGCGAAGCTATTTTCGCGCCGCTGTTCCTGAAACAGTTATCAGACCGTAAGCCAGCAAGCGCAGTGGTCACCACAGATGTAGGCCAACATCAGATGTGGGCCGCTCAGCATATGAGCTTTAACCGTCCGGAAAACTTCATCACCTCCAGCGGATTAGGTACGATGGGCTTTGGTCTGCCAGCCGCGGTGGGCGCGCAGGTTGCCCGCCCTGAAGACACGGTAATTTGTGTCTCGGGTGATGGCTCCTTCATGATGAACGTGCAGGAGCTGGGAACCCTTAAACGCAAGCAGCTGCCGGTAAAAATTGTACTGATCGATAACCAGCGTTTAGGGATGGTTCGTCAGTGGCAGCAGCTCTTCTTCTCAGAACGCTACAGCGAAACCAATCTGTCTGATAATCCCGATTTCCTCACCCTGGCCAGCGCTTTCAATATTCCTGGCCAGCGCATTACCCGTAAAGATCAGGTCGACGCCGCACTAGACGCTTTGCTGCAGAGTGAAGGCCCTTACATGCTCCATGTCGCAATTGACGAGCATGAGAACGTCTGGCCACTGGTGCCGCCGGGTGCCAGCAACGAAAATATGATGGAGAAAACCTCATGATGCAGCATCAATTGTCTATCGAAGCCCGTTTCAGACCCGAAATACTGGAGCGTATATTACGTGTCGTGCGCCATCGCGGTTTCCAGGTCTGCGCCATGAACATGGCAACAGGAAGCAACGCCGACAATATTAATATTGAAATGACCGTTGCCAGTCAGCGTCCAGTCGATTTACTGTCAACACAATTAAACAAGCTGATGGATGTCGCGTACGTCCAGATCCAACAACAGACAACACAACAAATCCGCGCCTGAGCGCGAAAGGAAATAAGAATGACGAAGAAAGCTGACTTTATCTGGTTCAATGGCGAGATGGTTAAGTGGGAAGACGCGAAAGTCAGCGTGATGTCCCATGCACTGCACTACGGTACGTCTGTTTTTGAAGGCGTCCGCTGCTACGACTCGCACAAAGGCCCGGTAGTCTTCCGCCATCGTGAGCACATGCAGCGTCTGCATGATTCTGCCAAGATTTACCGTTTCCCGGTCAGCCAGAGCGTTGATGAACTGATGGAAGCGTGCCGCGAAGTTCTGCGCGTGAATAAACTTAAAAGTGCTTATATCCGTCCGCTGGTGTTTGTTGGTGATGTCGGCCTGGGCGTTAACCCACCAGAAGGTTTCAGCACTGATGTGATCATCGCTGCGTTCCCGTGGGGTGCCTATCTGGGTGCAGAAGCCCTGGAGCAGGGTATTGATGCGATGGTTTCCTCGTGGAACCGCGTAGCGCCAAACACCATCCCAACTGCGGCAAAAGCGGGCGGTAACTACCTCTCCTCTCTGTTGGTAGGCAGCGAAGCGCGTCGCCACGGCTACCAGGAAGGTATCGCCCTGGATACGCAGGGTTACATCTCTGAAGGCGCAGGTGAAAACCTGTTCGAAGTGAAGGATGGCATTCTGTTTACCCCGCCATTCACCTCTTCTGCGCTGCCGGGGATCACCCGTGATGCCATCATCAAGCTGGCAAAAGATATGGGTATCGAAGTTCGCGAGCAGGTGCTGTCGCGCGAATCTCTCTATCTGGCTGATGAAGTCTTCATGTCGGGTACTGCTGCTGAAATCACCCCTGTCCGTAGCGTTGACGGTATTCAGGTTGGTGAAGGCAAGCGTGGCCCGGTTACCGCACGTATTCAGTCTGCGTTCTTCGGCCTGTTCACCGGCGAAACGGAAGACAAATGGGGCTGGCTGGATTCAGTTAACCCATAATAAAAAAATACCTGAGCGGGCGTCGTATGACGCCCGCGCACTATCTGATTCTGGAGTATGAGCATGCCTAAGTTACGTTCCGCAACCACCACCCATGGCCGCAATATGGCCGGCGCCCGTGCCTTATGGCGCGCAACCGGAATGACCGATGATGATTTCGGCAAGCCAATCATTGCGGTAGTTAACTCCTTTACCCAGTTCGTCCCGGGCCACGTTCACCTGCGTGATATGGGGAAGCTGGTTGCCGAACAGATTGAAGCTTCTGGCGGCGTGGCAAAAGAGTTCAACACCATTGCGGTGGATGATGGGATCGCAATGGGGCATGGCGGCATGCTTTACTCTCTGCCGTCGCGTGAATTGATTGCGGACTCCGTCGAGTACATGGTAAATGCTCACTGTGCTGACGCCATGGTCTGTATCTCCAACTGCGACAAAATCACCCCGGGAATGCTGATGGCTTCCCTGCGTCTGAATATTCCGGTGATCTTCGTCTCCGGCGGCCCGATGGAAGCGGGTAAAACCAAGCTCTCCGACAAAATCATTAAGCTGGACCTGGTAGACGCGATGATTCAGGGTGCAAACCCTAATGTCAGTGATGCCGATAGCGAGCAGATTGAACGTTCAGCCTGCCCGACCTGCGGCTCCTGTTCCGGCATGTTTACCGCTAACTCGATGAACTGTCTGACCGAAGCGCTGGGCCTTTCGCAACCGGGCAACGGCTCGCTGCTGGCTACCCACGCGGACCGTAAAGAGCTGTTCCTGAATGCCGGCAAGCGTATCGTTGAACTGACTAAACGTTATTACCAGCAGGATGATGAAACGGCGCTGCCACGCAGCATCGCTAATAAAGCCGCTTTTGAGAACGCCATGACGCTGGATATCGCTATGGGCGGTTCCACCAACACTGTTCTGCATCTGCTGGCCGCTGCGCTGGAAGGCGATATCGACTTCAATATGTCCGATATCGATCGCCTGTCACGTAAGGTGCCTCACCTCTGTAAAGTGGCGCCAAGCACGCCGAAATACCATATGGAAGACGTTCACCGCGCTGGTGGCGTGTTCGGCATTCTGGGCGAGCTGAGCCGTGCCGGTCTGATGAATCAGGACGTGCGTAACGTGCTGGGCCTCAGCCTGCAGGAAACACTGGATCAGTACGACATCATGCTGACCAAAAATGAAGATGTGAAAAAGATGTTCCGGGCTGGCCCTGCGGGGATCCGCACCACGCAGGCCTTCTCGCAGGACTGCCGCTGGGAGACGCTGGATGATGACCGTCAGGAAGGCTGTATTCGCTCGCGTGAATTCGCTTTCAGTCAGGATGGTGGTCTGGCGGTGCTGTACGGCAACATGGCGGAAGATGGCTGCATCGTCAAAACCGCGGGCGTGGAAAAAGAGAGCCATACCTTCCGTGGTCCGGCCAAAGTTTATGAAAGCCAGGACGATGCCGTAGCCGCAATCCTGGGTAATAAAGTCGTAGCGGGTGATGTGGTCGTTATCCGTTACGAAGGACCTAAAGGCGGCCCGGGCATGCAGGAAATGCTCTACCCAACCACCTATCTGAAATCGATGGGCCTGGGTAAAAGCTGTGCGCTGATCACCGACGGTCGCTTCTCGGGCGGAACTTCCGGGCTTTCCATCGGCCACGTGTCACCCGAAGCAGGCAGCGGCGGCACTATTGCGCTGGTGAAAGATGGCGACATGATCGACATCGATATCCCTAATCGCGGCATCAAGCTGGAGGTGCCGGACAACGAGCTGCACGCCCGTCGCGAAGAGGAGGAGGCCCGTGGCAGCGAGGCTTACACGCCACACGGTCGTGAGCGTGAAGTCTCCTATGCCCTGCGCGCTTATGCCTTACTGGCAACCAGCGCAGACAAAGGCGCGGTACGTGACAAGAGCAAGCTGGGAGGCTAACAATTATGGCTGAGTCTCAACCGCTACCCGCCGAGCCTTGCGGCGCGGAGTATCTGCGGGCGGTTCTCCGCTCGCCGGTGTACGAAGTGGCGCAGGTTACGCCGTTGCAAAAGATGGAGAAGATCTCTTCCCGTCTGGGCAATACCATTTTGGTCAAGCGTGAGGATCGCCAGCCGGTGCACAGCTTCAAGCTGCGTGGCGCTTATGCGATGATCTCAACGCTGAATGAAGAGCAGAAAGCGCGTGGAGTGATTACGGCTTCCGCTGGAAACCATGCTCAGGGTGTGGCGCTTTCGGCAACGCGGTTAGGCATTAAATCGCTGATCGTGATGCCAGTAGCGACTGCCGATATCAAAGTGGATGCGGTAAGGGCATTTGGCGGTGAGACCTTCCTGTTTGGTGCTAATTTCGATGAAGCCAAAGCCAAAGCGATCGAACTGGCGGAGCTCAGGGGCTACACTTTCGTGCCGCCTTTTGATCATCCGATGGTGATTGCCGGGCAGGGCACGCTGGCGATGGAGCTGTTGCAGCAGGATGCCCATCTTGATCGGGTATTTGTTCCCGTGGGCGGCGGTGGCCTGGCGGCTGGCGTTGCGGTGCTGATCAAACAGCTGATGCCGCAGATTAAAGTGATCGCGGTAGAAGCTGAAGATTCCGCCTGCCTGAAAGCAGCACTGGAAGCGGGACATCCTGTCGATTTGCCGCGCGTCGGGCTGTTTGCCGAAGGTGTGGCGGTAAAGCGCATCGGCAACGAAACCTTCCGTCTGTGCCAGGAATATCTGGATGACATCATCACCGTGGACAGCGATGCTATCTGTGCGGCGATGAAAGATCTGTTTGAGGATGTCCGGGCGGTGGCAGAACCTTCGGGCGCGCTGGCGCTGGCCGGGATGAAAAAATATATTCAGCAGCATCAGATCCAGGGAGAGCGTCTGGCGCATGTGCTTTCAGGAGCGAACGTAAACTTCCACGGTTTACGCTACGTGTCTGAACGCTGCGAGCTGGGAGAACAGCGAGAGGCGCTGCTGGCCGTCACTATTCCAGAGCAGAAAGGCAGCTTCCTGAAATTTTGTCAGCTGCTGGGCGGCCGTTCCGTCACCGAGTTCAATTACCGTTACGCTAATGCCGACAACGCCTGCATTTTTGTCGGCGTGCGTCTGACGCGTGGCCTTGAAGAGCGGGGTGAGATCCTGTCGCTGCTGGATGAGGGCGGTTATAAAGTTGTTGACCTCTCCGATGACGAAATGGCCAAGCTGCATGTGCGCTATATGGTGGGTGGACGTCCCTCCAAGCCGCTGCGTGAACGCCTGTTCAGCTTTGAGTTTCCTGAAGCGCCGGGTGCGCTGCTACGCTTCCTGCAAACGCTCGGCACGCACTGGAACATTTCCCTGTTTCACTATCGCAGCCACGGCACCGATTATGGCCGGGTGCTGGCAGGATTTGAACTGAGCGAGAGCGAACCGCAGTTTGAAGAGCATCTGCAGGCGCTGGGTTATGATTTCCATGACGAAACCGATAACCCGGCATTCAGTTTCTTCCTGGCAGGTTAGCTACATCAGTGACCAGAAGGCATCAATAAGCGGCTCATTGAGCCGCTTTTTTTGTACGCAAACGCCAAGCTCAAACGGGGCCACCATCTCCACGTTATCCAGTTCAAGAATGCGGTTACGAATCGGTTCCGGGCTGTTCTCCAGCACCACATCCGGCAGCAGCGCAATGCCACAACCCAACGCCACCATCGACACTATTGCCTCATGACCCGACACCGTGGCGTAAATCAGCGGATTGGGGATACGCCGACGGCGGAACCAGAGATCGATGCGCTGCCGCGCAGGCCCCTGATCCGGCAGAATAAACGGGATCTCTGACCAGTCCGGTTCTGGCTGAGTAGCCTGGGTACGAACGGGACAAGGCAGAGCCGGGGCAATCAGGACCAGTGGGATCAGTCCAATCGGCGTAAAACCTATACTGGCAGGAAGCGTTTCCGGCCTGCCGGCAATGGCAATATCGGCTTCGGCACTCTGGACCTTCTCCACCGCATCAGCCGCATCGCCGGTGGTGAGTTTGATCTCTACCAGCGGATGTTCAGCACGAAACCGGTCAAGGATCGGCGGCAAATGACTGTAAGCCGCCGTCACTGAACAGAACAGGCGAAGCTCCCCGCTGAGCGAGGGGCCGTTCTGGCCAATCGAATGGAGCAGCTGCTGGTACTGCAAAAGCGTGTGCTGCGCAAACTGGCGAAGCTGTTCCCCGGCATCGGTGAGCGTAACTGTCCGGTTGTCACGCAGGAATAACGCCTGGCCCAGATCCTCTTCAAGGCGCTGTATCTGGCGCGAAAGGGTGGAGGGGCTGACATGCATTGCTCGTGCGCTACGGCCGAAGTGGCGGCTTTCGGCCAGGTGAAGGAACAGTTTCAGGTCACGTAAATCCATGCGCTACAGGCCTCATTTTTGCGTTGCAGTTCTTGCAATATCACGTTGTTAATATATCAATTTAAGCAATGCGTTTCCTGTCATATGATAGGAATTATTCAGGGTGAGCAGCGTCATGACTCATCACCAGATAAAAGTCCGACCCAACTACGGAGTTTCCATGGCTAACTATTTCAATACTTTGAACCTGCGCAATCAGCTGGCGCAATTAGGTAAATGTCGCTTCATGTCACGTGAAGAATTTGCTGACGAAGCAAGCTACCTGAAAGGGAAAAAAGTCGTCATCGTTGGTTGTGGTGCTCAGGGCCTGAATCAGGGGCTTAACATGCGCGACTCCGGTCTGGATATCGCGTATGCCCTGCGCGCTGAAGCGATCGCTGAAAAACGCGCTTCATGGCGTAAAGCTACTGAAAATGGTTTCAAAGTAGGGACTTATGAAGAGCTGATCCCGCAGGCCGATCTGGTAGTTAACCTGACGCCGGACAAGCAGCACACCGCGGTAGTGCAGGCTGTTCAGCCGTTGATGAAAGAGGGCGCAGCGCTGGGTTACTCTCACGGCTTCAACATCGTTGAAGTGGGCGAGCAGGTTCGTAAAGATATCACCGTGGTAATGGTTGCGCCGAAGTGCCCGGGCACCGAAGTGCGTGAAGAGTACAAGCGTGGCTTCGGCGTGCCGACGCTGATTGCGGTTCACCCGGAAAACGATCCAAAAGGCGAAGGCATGGCGATTGCCAAAGCCTGGGCCGCAGCGACCGGTGGTCATCGTGCCGGCGTGCTGGAGTCCTCCTTCGTGGCAGAAGTGAAATCTGACCTGATGGGCGAGCAGACTATTCTGTGCGGCATGTTGCAGGCTGGTTCCTTGCTCTGCTTCGACAAGCTGGTAGCGGAAGGGACCGACCCCGCTTATGCCGAAAAACTGATCCAGTTCGGCTGGGAAACCGTGACCGAGGCGCTGAAGCAGGGTGGCATTACCCTGATGATGGATCGCCTCTCTAACCCGGCGAAAGTTCGTGCGTATGCGCTCTCCGAGCAGCTGAAAACCATCATGGCTCCGCTGTTCCAGAAGCATATGGATGACATTATCTCCGGCGAATTCTCCTCCGGCATGATGGCTGACTGGGCAAATGATGATAAAAAACTGCTGGGCTGGCGTGAAGAGACCGGTAAAACCGCCTTTGAAACGGCACCGCAGTTTGAAGGTAAAATTGCCGAGCAGGATTACTTCGATGAAGGCGTAGTGATGATTGCCATGGTGAAGGCGGGCGTTGAGCTGGCGTTTGAAACCATGGTGGCTGCGGGCATTATTGAAGAGTCTGCTTACTACGAATCACTGCACGAGCTGCCGCTGATTGCCAACACCATCGCCCGTAAGCGTCTGTATGAGATGAACGTGGTGATTTCCGACACGGCTGAATACGGTAACTACCTGTTCTCTTATGCGGCCGTTCCGCTGCTGAAAGAGTTCATGACTACCCTGCAGCCGGGCGATCTGGGCAAAGAGAAGGCTACTTCAACTGATATTGATAACGCGCAGCTGCGCGACGTCAATGAAGCGATTCGCCATCACCCAATCGAAACCGTTGGTCGTAAACTGCGTGGCTACATGACCGACATGAAGCGTATCGCTGTAGCAGGCTGATAGCGGCGTGTCCGGCCTGAAATAAAAAAGAGCGGAATTCCGCTCTTTTCTTTCGTCTGCACACTACTTAGTTGCGGTACAACACTTTAATCACGTGATAACCGAACTGGGTATGCAGTGGGCCGTAAGGCACCAGAAGCGGGCAGGAAAACACCACTTTATCGAAAGCGGGTACCATTGCACCCTGTTTGAACTCGCCTAAGTGGCCGCCTTTCTTGCCCGAAGGGCAGGTGGAGTGCTTTTTGGCCAGTTTCTCAAAATCTGCGCCCTGTTCCAGCTGAGCCAGAATCTCCTGCGCCTGTTTCTCTTCCTTTACAAGGATATGGAGTGCTGCTGCGGTTTTTGCCATGATCGTACCTTGAGTCGTATGGATGCTGCTGGCTATACTACCACGCTGAATTTCTCTTTCCTTCTGTCATTTCATCGAGCGACTTCCCTATGCGTCTGAATCCTGGCCAACAACATGCCGTCGAATTCGTTACCGGACCCTGTCTGGTACTGGCCGGTGCGGGGTCGGGCAAAACGCGCGTGATCACCAATAAAATAGCGCACCTGATCCGTGAATGTGGTTACCAGGCCCGGCATATTGCGGCGGTAACCTTTACCAATAAAGCCTCGCGAGAGATGAAAGAGCGCGTGGCGCAAACGCTGGGGCGCAAAGAGGCGCGTGGTTTAATGATTTCAACCTTCCATACGCTGGGGCTGGAGATCATCAAACGTGAATATGCAGCTCTGGGGATGAAATCCAACTTCTCGTTGTTTGACGACCAGGATCAGCTGGCGCTGCTGAAAGATCTGACCGAAGAGTGGCTGGAGAACGATAAAAATCTGCTGCAACAGCTGATTTCGACGATCTCTAACTGGAAAAACGATCTGATGGATCCAGCCCGCGCGGCTGCAGGCGCCCAGTCGGAAAGAGATAAACTTTTCGCTCATTGCTACGGGCTGTATGACAAACACCTGAAGTCCTGCAACGTGCTCGACTTCGACGATCTGATTCTACTGCCAACGCTGCTTTTCCAGCGCAACCTGGAGGTGCGGGAAAGGTGGCAGCAGCGCATCCGTTACCTGCTGGTGGATGAATATCAGGATACCAACACCAGCCAGTACGAGCTGGTGAAACTGCTGGTGGGTTCCCGTGCCCGCTTTACCGTGGTAGGAGATGACGATCAGTCTATCTACTCCTGGCGCGGCGCGCGGCCGCAAAATCTTGTGCTGCTAAAGGAAGATTTTCCCGCGCTGCAGGTGATCAAACTTGAGCAGAACTACCGCTCATCAGAGCGCATTCTGAAAGCGGCCAATATCCTGATTGCCAATAACCCTCATGTGTTTGAGAAGCGGCTCTTTTCGGAACTGGGTTACGGCGCCGAGCTGAAAGTGGTGACGGCAAATCATGAGGATCACGAAGCCGAGCGTGTGACCGGCGAGCTGATAGCCCACCACTTTATTAATAAGACCCAGTACAAGGATTACGCCATTCTTTATCGTGGCAATCACCAGTCGCGGGTTTTTGAAAAGATGCTGATGCAGAACCGCATTCCTTATCGCATTTCCGGGGGGACCTCGTTCTTCTCCAGACCGGAAATCAAGGATCTGCTGGCCTACCTGCGCGTTCTGACCAACCCTAATGATGACAGCGCTTTTATGCGCATCGTGAACACACCCCGGCGCGAGATTGGCCCCGCGACGCTGCAGAAGCTGGGCGAATGGGCCATGCAGCGAAATAAAAGCCTGTTCACTGCCAGTTTTGATATGGGGTTGGGACAGACGCTTTCCGGCCGCGGCCTGGAATCACTCCAGCGTTTTACCTTCTGGCTTCAGGAGGTGGCGCACCTGGCCGAGCGTGAGCCGGTGGCTGCAGTACGGGACCTGATCCGTGGCGTGGATTATGAGAGCTGGCTGTTTGAAACCTCTGCCAGCCCGAAAGCGGCTGAGATGCGCATGAAGAACGTCAACACGCTGTTCCAGTGGATGACGGAGATGCTGGAAGGCAGCGACATTGATGAGCCGATGACGCTGACTCAGGTGGTGACGCGCTTTACGCTGCGCGACATGATGGAACGCGGTGAAAGCGAGGAAGATGCAGATCAGGTTCAGTTGATGACGCTGCACGCGTCGAAAGGGCTGGAGTTTCCCTACGTCTATCTGGTCGGTATGGAAGAAGGATTGCTGCCGCATCAGAGCAGCATTGATGAGAATAACGTGGAGGAGGAGCGCAGACTGGCTTACGTGGGCATTACCCGTGCGCGTAAGGAGCTGACGTTTTCTTTATGTCGCGAGCGCCGTCAGTATGGTGAGGTGATCCGTCCTGAGCCGAGCCGTTTCCTGCTGGAGCTGCCGCAGGATGATCTAAAATGGGAAAGCGAGCGTAAGGTAGTCAGCGCCCAGGAGCGGATGCAGACGGGGCAGAGCCGCGTGGCTAACCTGAAGGCGATGCTGGAAAAGGCGAAAAGCAGATAAGCACGCTGGTTTTGTACGAAATAAAAGGGCCACAGGCCCTTTTTTACTGCCTGCCGCCAGGCGGGGTTTTATCAGGCGCTTCAGCCAACGGTCAGCGGCCAGTGCACATAGCTCTGCCAGTGACACTCCTGCTCCAGCAGCTCAGCCCTCAACGGATGCACCTCCAGCCAGCCAGCCGGTAACGTCACATGTAATGCATCATCATCAGCATGCAGCCGCACGGCGGGCAGGGTGTCATCCCGCCTGCGGCTTGAGAAAATAATGGCCAGCCGCAGCAACCGGCACAGTCTTTCCGCCATCCGCGGAGGAACGGCATTTTGCTGGCTGAGTAATGCCAGATCGATGCTGTTCACCTGATTTTGCAGCAGGGTAGCCAGTAGTTTTTTCTGTGCGGGGGTAAAGCCAGGAAGGTCGAGATGACGGATTAAATAGGCGGCGTGCTGCGGCGCCTGTTTGAAATCCACGCTGAGGCCAATTTCATGCATCAGACAGGCGCTGTCCAGCAGCTCGCGACAGCGTTCATCCAGCTTCCAGCTCTGGCTTACCTGACGGACAAAACTCTCTGCAAGGAGGCGCACGCGCTCGGCCTGTTCCGCATCAATATTAAAACGGCGCTGGATATTGTGCAGCGTGCGGTTGCGGATATCCCGATCCACCGGCAAATGCAGCATGCCATACACCAGCCCTTCACGCAGCGCGCCGCCTGCCAGCGTCATACTGCTGATACTCAGTTCGGTGAAAATGGCAATCAGAATCGACAAGCCGCTGGGGAAAACCAGCGCCCGCTCCAGCGTCAGCCCTTCGATCTCCAGTTCTTCCAGCTTGCCGCACTGAATGGCACGCTGCTTTAGCTGCTGCAGTTTACTCAGGGTGATACGTTCATCCATGCCCTGAGCCATCATGATCTCCTGCAGCGCCTGCACCGTGCCGGAGGCGCCGACGCAGACCTGCCAGCCGTGCGCGCGCAGCTGCGCAGCGATCGGGCGAATCATCGTCCGGGCGGCCTGTTCAGCCTGTTCGAAATTCTCTTTTCCCAGATGACGATCGCCAAAATAGCGCTCCAGCCAGGTTACACAGCCCATCGACAGGCTGAAAAGAGAGGTGGTTTGCGAACCGCTGCCGGTCACCAGTTCCGTGCTGCCGCCGCCAATATCGACGACCAGCCTTTTATCTGACCCACCGGTGGTGTGCGCTACGCCCTGATAAATCAGCCGTGCTTCTTCTTCACCGCTGATTACATTTATGGCAGAACCAAGAATTTGCTGAGCGGTTTGCAGGAAGGTTCCTGCATTTGCCGCGAGCCTGAGCGTGGCGGTGGCTACAACGCGAATTTGTTCTGCGGGGATATCCTGCAGCTGCTCTGAGAACAGCCGCAGGCATTGCCAGCCTCGCTCCATCGCCTCATCAGAGAGATGACTTTCGCTATCCAGGCCAGCCGCCAGACGCACTTTGCGCTTAATGCGCGCCACGGTCTGGATGGTGCCGGCAACCTCGCGCACCACCAACATATGAAAACTGTTCGATCCCAGATCGATAGCAGCATAGAGTGATGACGCGCTCAGCATGGCAGCCTTAACCTGAACGTTTGCGGTTATTGTTGCGTGGCGCACCGCTGCGGCGATTGTTGTTGCCGCCGCGACGAGGACCGGTGCCGGAGCGACTGCGGGTTAACCGTTTCGCTGGCGGCAGGTCACTCATCAGCGCATCGCTGTTGTAACGGCTTACGGTAATGCTGTGGCCGATATACTCTTCGATAGCGGGCAGATTCAACGCGTACTCTTCGCAGGCGAGGCTGATTGAGTGCCCGTTGGCGCCAGCACGCCCGGTACGACCAATACGGTGAACGTAATCTTCACGATCGTCCGGTAAGTCGTAGTTAAAGACGTGCGTCACGGCTGGAATATGCAGACCACGGGCGGCAACGTCAGTCGCGACCAGGATATCCAGATCCCCTTTAGTGAAGTCGTCCAGAATACGCAGACGTTTTTTCTGAGCCACATCACCGGTCAACAGCCCGACACGATGACCATCCGCAGCCAGATGGCCCCAGATATCTTCACAACGGTGTTTGGTGTTGGCGAAGATAATGGCGCGATCCGGCCACTCTTCTTCCAGCAAGGTTTGCAGAAGGCGCATTTTTTCTTCATTAGAAGGATAGAACAGCTCTTCTTTGATGCGGTGGCCGGTTTTCTGCTCTGGCTCCACTTCCACATATTCGGCATTGTTCATGTTTTCAAATGCCAATTCACGAACCCGGAAAGAGAGCGTGGCGGAGAAGAGCATGTTTAAACGCTGATTCGCTGCCGGCATACGACGGAACAGCCAGCGGATATCTTTGATAAAGCCCAGATCGAACATGCGATCCGCTTCATCGAGCACCACCACCTGAATGGCGCCAAGATTAACGTGATTCTGTTTGGCGTAATCGATCAGGCGACCCGTGGTGCCGATCAGAATGTCTACGCCGCTCTCCAGCACTTTCAGCTGTTTATCATAACCGTCGCCGCCGTAAGCCAGACCGAGCTTGAGGCCGGTGGCTTGCGTCAGCGGTTCCGCATCGGCATGAATCTGCACCGCTAATTCACGGGTCGGGGCGAGGATCAGCGCACGCGGCTGATTCACCTGACGCCCTTCTGGTGCAGGGTGAGAAAGAAGATGATGGAACGTTGACGTCAGAAACGCCATCGTTTTCCCGGTACCGGTTTGCGCCTGTCCCGCTACATCACGCCCTGAGAGCGTGAAAGGTAATGCCAGCGCCTGAATCGGCGTGCAGTTATGAAACCCTTTAGTTTCAAGGGCTTCAATCACCTGAGGGTGCAGGGCGAAGTCGGAAAACTTCTGTTCAGTTAAGTGTGTTTTGCTCATAGTGTGGTAGAATATCAGCTTACTATTGCTTTACGAAAGCGTATCCGGTGAAATAAAGTCAACCTAAGTTGGCAGATTTTACGCCAACCAGCCAGGCATAATCTTTTGGAGTAAGACATGAGCAGCGATAAAATTGTTCACCTGACCGACGACAGCTTCGAATCTGACGTATTAAAAGCAGAAGGTTTGACGCTGGTCGACTTCTGGGCAGAGTGGTGTGGTCCTTGCAAAATGATCGCCCCGATCCTCGATGAAGTTGCTGAAGAGTACGACGGCAAGCTGACAATCGCAAAACTGAATATCGACGACAACCCGGGCACCGCGCCTAAGTACGGGATTCGTGGTATTCCTACTTTGCTGCTGTTCAAAAACGGCGAAGTAGCGGCGACCAAAGTCGGCGCGCTGTCTAAAGGCCAGCTCAAAGAGTTCCTGAACGCGAACCTGGGCTAACAGCCAGTCCGGGGACTGGTGCGGAGAAAGATTTTGCTCCCCGCCAGCCGCCCGGCATATTTTTAGCTCGCCGCTAGACGTTTGCCATCAGTCATGCTAAGTTGTTTTTACTGCACTACGCACTTACCTGTAGTTTGAATCTTAGATTTACTCCTTGTTGAACGCCGTACCATCTTCTCCTTACGGGCATTCAGCAATCTGACGGTTAGCATCATCAGAATTTCCGGCGTCTTGTCCTTACCGTCTCCTCGTATCTGATTCGCGTTTTCCTACACGTGATCGTCGGGATGCTGACAAGAGTGCCATTAACAGGCATGGATTTTTCGCCATACCACTTACGACAATCATTCCGAGATTTACCCCGAGTTTAAGAACCCACCATTATGAATCTTACCGAATTAAAAAATACGCCGGTTTCTGACCTGATTACACTCGGCGAAAATATGGGGCTTGAAAATCAGGCTCGCATGCGCAAACAGGACATCATTTTCTCTATCCTCAAGCAGCACGCGAAAAGCGGCGAAGATATCTTCGGCGACGGCGTCCTGGAGATACTGCAGGACGGATTTGGATTCCTCCGTTCTGGAGACAGCTCCTACCTCGCCGGTCCTGATGATATCTACGTTTCCCCAAGCCAAATTCGCCGTTTTAACCTTCGCACTGGTGACACCATTTCCGGCAAGATCCGCCCGCCGAAAGAAGGTGAGCGCTATTTCGCCCTGCTGAAAGTTAATGAAGTTAACTTCGATAAGCCTGAAAACGCCCGCAACAAAATCCTGTTCGAAAACTTAACCCCGCTTCACGCAAACTCCCGTCTGCGTATGGAACGTGGCAACGGTTCAACAGAAGATTTGACCGCACGCGTGCTGGATCTGGCTTCTCCAATTGGTCGTGGTCAGCGTGGTCTGATCGTGGCGCCGCCTAAAGCTGGTAAGACCATGCTGCTGCAGAACATCGCAACCAGCATCGCTTATAACCATCCAGACTGCGTACTGATGGTTCTGCTGATTGACGAACGTCCGGAAGAAGTTACCGAGATGCAGCGTCTGGTGAAAGGCGAAGTGATCGCCTCGACCTTTGATGAGCCCGCTTCCCGCCATGTGCAGGTTGCTGAAATGGTGATTGAAAAGGCCAAGCGTCTGGTTGAGCACAAGAAAGATGTGATCATCCTGCTGGACTCCATTACCCGTCTGGCGCGTGCTTATAACACCGTGGTTCCCGCTTCCGGTAAAGTTCTGACCGGTGGTGTGGATGCTAACGCCCTGCACCGTCCAAAGCGTTTCTTCGGTGCTGCGCGTAACGTAGAAGAGGGTGGAAGCCTGACCATTATCGCCACCGCACTGGTTGATACCGGTTCGAAAATGGACGAAGTGATCTACGAAGAGTTTAAAGGTACAGGCAACATGGAACTGCATCTGGCGCGTAAAATCGCCGAGAAGCGTGTGTTCCCTGCTATCGATTACAACCGTTCAGGTACGCGTAAAGAAGAGCTGCTGACCACTTCTGAAGAGCTGCAGAAGATGTGGATCTTGCGTAAGATTATTCATCCAATGGGTGAAATCGACGCCATGGAGTTCCTCATCAATAAGTTGGCCATGACCAAAACCAACGATGAGTTCTTCGATATGATGAAACGCTCTTAAGAGCGTGTTATCTGCCGTAAAAAGCGGGGGCAGGGCTTGCTCAATCTCCACTTTTTTGCTTTTCGGGAATGAAAAGTCGCCTGCGGCCGCAAAGATAAGAAAACTCGGGGAACGCCACGCTCAGACGTGGCGTTTTTCGTTTTTGAGTTATACGATATTTCGAGACTGAGTTGAGACAGCGTTCAACGGATCAGGGCAAAAGTATCGTCTTCGGGATGCAATGCGTTCTTCTTGCTCAAAAAAAAACAGAATCTTAGTGACGTGTTTGGCACAATGTATGCCGAGAATACAATTAGATTCATAGCAGAGAGCTGGTTAATGTGAATTTACTCAATTTGAGTACTGAGCTTGCGTTTATCTTCCTGTTTTCACTTGCATTTCTTTTTTTTGCACGGAAAGCAGCTAAACGAATTGGGTTAGTGGACAAACCCAACTATCGTAAACGCCATCAGGGGGTGATCCCGCTTGTGGGCGGTATCTCTGTGTTTGCCGGGATATGTTTTACTTTCTCCATTACAGATTATTATGTCCCCCATTCCCTGCTTTATCTCGGTTGCGCAGGCGTACTGGTGCTGATTGGAGCGATTGACGATCGTTACGATATCAGCGTCAAATTCCGCGCCGCTGTGCAGGCTGGTGTGGCGGGCGTGATGATGGCAGCCGCGAATCTTTATCTGCTCAGCCTGGGCTATATTTTTGGCCCGTGGGAGTTGGTTGTCGGGCCGTTTGGTTATGTGCTGACGCTCTTCGCCGTCTGGGCTGCGATCAATGCGTTTAACATGGTTGATGGCATCGACGGGCTGCTGGGCGGCTTATCCTGCGTCACTTTCCTGGCTATGGGTATTATTCTGCTGTTGGATGGACAGCAGAGCCTGGCAATGTGGTGTTTCGCCATGATTGCAGCGATCGTCCCTTACATTCTGCTTAATATGGGGCTCTTCGGTCGTCGCTATAAAGTCTTTATGGGCGATGCTGGCAGTACCTTAATCGGCTTTACCATTATCTGGATCCTGCTTGAAGCCACGCAGGGGAAAAATCATCCCATTACCCCGGTCACAGCGTTGTGGTTAATTGCTATCCCGCTGATGGATATGGTGGCAATAATGTACCGCCGCCTCAGTAAGGGCATGAGTCCTTTCTCTGCCGACCGTCAGCATATTCACCATCTGATCATGCGGGCCGGCTTCACCTCCCGCCAGGCCTTTGTGCTGATCACCGCGGCAGCCGCGCTGCTGGCAGCGGTAGGCGTGCTGGGCGAATACCTCTCTTTCATTCCTGAATGGATGATGCTGGTGCTGTTCCTGCTCGCCTTTATGCTCTATGGCTACTGCATCAAACGCGCATGGCGAGTAGCGCGTCTTCTGAAGCGTTTTAAACGCCGTATGCGCCGCAACAGTAAAGCGTCCCAGACAGACTGATTTTGCCCTGATAAAAGGAACACGAAGTATGACGCATCCTGACGTTAACCATAACGAACTGGATATTCGCGGGCTCTGCTGCACGTTATGGCAGGGTAAAAAATGGATTGCCGGGAGCGCGTTGGTTTTTGTCCTGCTGGCCTGGCTCAGTTCCCTGTTGATGACGCCCAAGTGGAGCACCACTGCGGTAACCGATCGTCCCACCGTCAACATGTTAAGCAGTTACTACTCCCAGCAGCAGTTTCTGAATAACCTGGATTATCGGGCCAGTCAGTCTGCGGCTCTGCCACCTTCGGTAATGGATGAGGCGTACCAGGAGTTTGTTATGCAGCTCTCTGCGTATGACACCCGCCGCGAGTTCTGGCTGCAAACCGACTATTTTAAGCAGCGGCAAAGCGGCAGCGTGAGCGAAGATGCAGCTCTGCTGGATGAGATGATCGCCAATATTCAGTATCAGCCAGCCGATGCGGCTAAAAACCTGAATGACTCCGTGCGGCTGGTTGCCGAAACGGCGAAAGAGGCCAATACGCTTCTGCGCCAGTATGTGGCCTTTGCCAGTCAGCGTGCTGCAACGCACCTGAATGAGGAGCTCACCGGCGCATGGGCCGCTAAAACCACGCAGCTGAAAGCTCAGGTTAAAAGGCAGGAAGCCGTAGCGAAAGCGATCTATGACCGGCAGGTAAACAGCGTGCAGCAGGCGTTGAAAATCGCTCAGCAGCAGGGTTTCGAGCAGGCCAAAACGGATACGCCCTCCGAACAGCTGCCAGATTCTGAACTTTTCCTGCTGGGCCGCCCGCTGTTGCAGGCCAGGCTGGAGAATCTTCAGGCCAGCGGACCCAGCTACGATCTGGACTATGATCAAAACAGAGCCATGTTAGCGACGCTGAATGTAGGCCCAACGCTGGTGAAGACTTTCCAGACTTATCGCTATTTGCGTACGCCGGAAGAACCGGTAAAACGTGACAGCCCTCGTCGCCTGTTTCTGATGATCATGTGGGGTGCTGTAGGGGCCCTGACTGGTGCCGGGATAGCACTGGCCCGCCGGAAGCGTCAGTAAGCGTCCACCCTTGTCATTACCAGACAGACGAATGAAAGAGAGTAACAGTGAAAGTATTAACTGTTTTTGGCACGCGTCCGGAAGCGATCAAAATGGCGCCGCTGGTTCATGCGCTCGCACAGGATAGCGAGATTGAGGCGCGTCTTTGCGTCACCGCCCAGCATCGCGAGATGCTGGATCAGGTGCTGCAGCTGTTCGCTATTGTTCCGGATTACGATCTCAACATTATGAGTCCGGGTCAGGGGCTGACAGAAATCACCAGCCGTATTCTTGAAGGGTTGAAAGCGGTATTTGCCGAATTTAAGCCCGATGTGGTGCTGGTGCATGGCGACACCACGACTACCTTTGCCGCCAGCCTGGCGGCATTTTATCACCGTATACCTGTAGGGCACGTTGAGGCAGGATTACGCACCGGGGATCTCTATTCCCCCTGGCCTGAAGAAGCCAACCGCACGCTCACGGGCCACCTTGCCTCCTGGCACTTCACACCGACCGAAAATGCCCGCCAGAATCTGCTGCGTGAAAACCTGCGTAGCGAGCGGATGTTTGTCACCGGCAACACGGTGATTGACGCGCTCTTCTGGGTCAGGGACAGGGTGTTAAGTGATGAAGCGCTACGTCAGGGGCTGGCCACGCGCTATCCGTTCCTGATAGCTGAGAAAAAGCTGATCCTGGTCACCGGCCACCGACGCGAGAGCTTCGGCGGCGGGTTTGAGCGTATCTGCAGCGCGCTGGCGGAAATCGCCCGGCTGCATCCGGATGCGCAAATTGTTTATCCGGTGCACCTCAACCCTAACGTCAGCGAGCCGGTTAACCGCATCCTTAGCGATATCGACAATATCTTTCTGATTGAACCGCAGGAGTACCTGCCCTTTGTCTGGCTGATGGTACGCTCCTGGCTGATCCTGACCGATTCAGGCGGCATTCAGGAGGAAGCCCCTTCACTGGGGAAACCGGTGCTGGTGATGCGGAACACCACGGAAAGGCCCGAAGCGGTTGAAGCGGGTACGGTGAGGCTGGTAGGCACCGACACACAGAAAATTGTTAATGAAGTCACTCGTCTGCTTACGGATGAGGAGGCTTATCACTCTATGAGCCGTGCCCACAACCCTTATGGGGACGGCCTGGCCTGCGAACGTATCGTGCAGGCGCTGAAAAATAACCGGGTTTCGTTATGACTTTCAATACCATCTCCATCATTGGCTTAGGCTACATTGGCCTGCCTACCGCTGCGGCCTTTGCTTCACGGCAAAAAAAGGTCATTGGCATCGATATCAATGCGCAGGCGGTTGAGACCATCAATCGCGGCGAAATTCATATTATTGAGCCGGACCTGGACCGCGTGGTGAAAACGGCGGTTGAACAGGGTTTTCTTCGGGCCTCCACGCAGCCGGAAGCGGCCGATGCTTTTCTGATTGCGGTGCCCACTCCCTTTAAGGATGAGTATCAGCCCGATCTCTCCTGGGTTAAAGCCGCCGCAGAGTCGATAGCGCCGGTGCTGAAAAAGGGCGATTTAGTGATCCTCGAATCCACGTCGCCCGTGGGCGCCACAGAACAGATGGCGGCCTGGCTCTCCTCCTCGCGTCCTGATTTGAGCTTCCCCCAGCAGGCGGGCGAAGCGGCCGATGTGAACATAGCCTACTGCCCTGAGCGCGTACTGCCGGGCAAAGTGATGATTGAACTGTTCAAAAACGATCGGGTGATTGGCGGTATGACGGCGGTTTGCTCTCAGCGCGCCTGCGATCTCTACACTATTTTTCTGGAAGGCGAATGTGTGGTGACCAATGCCCGCACGGCTGAAATGTGTAAGCTGACTGAAAACAGCTTCCGTGACGTCAATATCGCCTTTGCTAACGAGCTGTCGCTGATCTGTGCCGATCAGGGGATCAACGTCTGGGAGCTGATTCGCCTGGCGAACCGTCATCCCCGGGTGAACATTTTGCAGCCTGGCCCGGGAGTTGGCGGACATTGTATTGCCGTCGATCCGTGGTTTATTGTGGCGCAAAATCCGGTTCAGGCACGCCTGATCCGCACGGCGCGTGAAGTGAACGACAGCAAACCTCAGTGGGTGCTTGAACAGGTAAAAAAAGCGCTGGCAGAGAGCCTGACCAGCAGCGACAAACGTGCCAGCGAGCTGACGATCGCCTGCTTCGGGCTGGCCTTTAAGCCAGACATTGACGATCTGCGGGAAAGCCCCGCCATGCATGTGGCTGAAATGATTGCCGGCTGGCATCCCGGCACCATGCTGGTTGTTGAACCCAATATCCACCAGCTTCCCCGCTCTTTAAAAGAGAAGGCCGAGCTGGTCTCGCTTGATGAAGCCTTACTGCAGGCGGATGTGCTGGTAATGCTGGTCGATCATGCGCAATTTAAAGCGCTCGATCGCCAACGCGTCCGGGCGCATCAAGTTGTTGATACCAAAGGAGTCTGGCAGTGAGGCGAATAGCGATCACCGGAGGAGCCGGCTTTATTGGTTCGGCAGTGGTGAGACATATCATCGCCACCACTGACGATCACGTGCAGGTTATTGATAAGCTGACTTATGCAGGCAACCTGGCTTCGCTGAGCGCGGTGGCTGAAAATCCCCGTTTCTCTTTTACCAGAGTCGACATTTGTGACCGTGAGGCGATTGAGGCGGTGATAGCTGATTTTCGTCCCCACCTGATTATGCATCTTGCGGCTGAGAGCCATGTCGATCGCTCGATTGATGGCCCCAGCGCTTTCATTGAAACCAATATCGTAGGGACTTATACGATGCTGGAAGCGGCCCGCCGCTACTGGGCATCTCTGCCTGCGGATGAAAAAGAGGGTTTCCGCTTTCATCATATTTCCACGGATGAAGTGTTCGGCGATCTCGAAACAGACAGCGATTACTTTACCGAAAACACCCCCTATGCACCCAGCAGTCCCTACTCGGCGACTAAGGCCAGCAGTGACCATTTAGTGCGGGCATGGCAGCGGACTTACGGCTTGCCGACCATCGTCACCAACTGCTCCAATAATTATGGTCCTTATCATTTCCCCGAGAAGCTGATCCCGTTGATGATTATCAATGCTCTGGCGGGCAAGCCCTTACCTGTTTATGGCGATGGCGCCCAGATTCGGGACTGGCTCTATGTGGATGACCATGCTGAGGCGCTTTATCAGGTGGTCACCGCTGGCAGGGTGGGCGAGACCTATAATATTGGTGGGCACAACGAGCGGCGTAATCTCGATGTCGTTGAAACGCTGTGTGATTTATTGAATGAACTGGCTCCCGTTAAGCCCAACGGCATCGCTGATTTTCGCGAACTCATTACTTTTGTTGCCGACAGACCGGGCCACGACCGCCGCTACGCTATCGATGCCGGTAAAATCGAGCGTGAGCTGGGCTGGCGTCCACAGGAAACGTTTGAAACAGGAATGCGTAAAACCGTCAGCTGGTTCCTGGCAAACCCGCAGTGGTGGCAAAGCATTCTGGATGGCAGTTACCAGGGCGAGCGTTTAGGGCTCTCATTATGAATGCCCTGAGGAGAATGACATGAAAGGTATCGTTTTGGCGGGCGGCTCCGGAAGCCGGTTACATCCCATCACCCGTGGCATCTCGAAGCAACTGCTGCCCGTTTACGATAAGCCGATGATCTATTACCCCCTTTCCGTGCTGATGCTGGCGGGGATCCGCGATATTCTGATCATAACCACGCCGGAGGATAAACAGCATTTTCAGCGGCTGTTAGGGACAGGCGAAGAGTTTGGTATCCAGCTCACCTATGCTGAGCAGGCACATCCGGATGGGCTGGCTCAGGCGTTCATTATTGGCGAATCCTTCCTCAACGGTGAAGAGTGCTGTCTGGTGTTAGGGGACAACATCTATTTTGGCCAGGGATTCAGTCCAAAACTGCGGCAGGTGGCGGCCAAAACCCAGGGCGCAACAGTTTTCGCTTATCAGGTGATGGACCCTGAACGCTTTGGTGTGGTTGAGTTTGATGATGCCTTCCGGGCGCTCTCGATCGAAGAAAAACCCAGCAGCCCTAAATCTCGCTGGGCGGTAACGGGCCTCTATTTTTATGATAACCGCGTGGTGGAGTTCGCCAAAAAGGTGAAACCTTCTGAGCGGGGCGAGCTTGAGATCACCTCCATCAACCAGATGTATCTGGAGCAGGGTGAACTTTCAGTACAGCTGCTCGGGCGCGGTTTTGCCTGGCTGGATACCGGTACCCATGACAGTCTGATTGAAGCCAGCACCTTTGTGCAAACAGTAGAAAAACGTCAGGGATTTAAAATTGCCTGCCTTGAAGAGATTGGCTGGCGTAACGGCTGGCTGACGGATGACGATGTCCTTCGCTCTGCGCAGGCGCTGGCAAAAACCGGCTACGGCCAATATCTGGTAGATCTTCTGCATGCCCGTCCTCGTCAATATTAAACCGCTGCAGTGGGAGAATGCGTTCTTCCGGTTGCAGAGCGGGCTGATTGAATTCAGCGGCGAAACGCCGCTAAGCGACTCCCTGTTCGCAGGCTATGACATTCTTCAGGCAAAGGTGCTGACACAGCAGGTTGCCGAGCTGGATGCATTGACCTCGCTGGGCTTCCGCCTGGTGGAAGGGGAGGCGGACTTTGTGCTGGGGATTGACTCAGCGAGTCGGCCAGAAGGGATTAAAATTGCGCGGCAGGAACATATTCCCGCGCTGCGTGTAGCGGCGGCAGGCGCCTTTGCCCACAGCCGCTTCCGCGCGCCCTGGTATCAGCCTGATGCCAGCGGCAGGCTCTATGCGCAATGGATTGAAAATGCGGTGCTGGGCACCTTTGATCATCAGTGCCTGCTGGCTGTGAATAGTCAGGGAAGCCTGCAAGGGTTTGTTTCACTACGGGAACTCGCTGATGGCAGCGCCAGAATCGGGCTGCTGGCCACGCTACCGGAAGCGCAGGGTCTGGGCGTGGGACAGCGACTGGTAGAAGCCGCCGCCGACTGGTGCCGCGCCCGGCGTCTGACCCGGCTCCATGTTGCCACGCAGCTGGCTAATCTGCCTGCTCTCCGGCTTTATCAACGCTGCGGGGGCGTTATCGAACGCACCGCTTACTGGCTCTACAGGTAAATTATGATCCCGTTTAACGCCCCACCGGTAGTGGGAACCGAACTCGACTATATGCGATCGGCGATGGGCAGCGGCAAACTCTGCGGCGACGGCGGTTTTACCCGGCGTTGCCAGCAGTGGATGGAGAACAAATTTGGCAGCAGGAAAGTGCTGCTGACCCCCTCCTGCACCGCCTCACTCGAAATGGCCGCCATCCTGATTAACATCCAGCCTGGCGATGAAGTGATCATGCCAAGCTATACCTTTGTCTCTACCGCCAATGCCTTTGTGCTGCGCGGGGCGACTATCGTCTTTGTGGATATCCGTCCGGACACCATGAATATCGATGAGACCCTGATTGAAGCAGCGATCACCGAGAAAACCAGAGCGATTGTCCCGGTACATTATGCCGGGGTGGCCTGTGAGATGGATGTGATTATGGCGCTGGCAGACAAGCATCAGCTCTATGTCATCGAAGATGCCGCGCAGGGCGTGATGTCCACCTGGAAAGGCAAGGCGCTGGGGACGATAGGGCATATTGGCTGCTTCAGCTTCCATGAAACTAAAAATTACACGGCAGGCGGCGAGGGCGGCGCAACGTTGATCAACGATCCCGCCCTGGTAGAGCGTGCCGAGATCGTTCGCGAAAAAGGCACCAATCGCAGCCAGTTTTTCCGTGGTCAGGTGGATAAATATACCTGGCGGGATATCGGCTCAAGCTACCTGATGGCGGATTTGCAGGCTGCTTATCTCTGGGCGCAGCTGGAAGCGGCCAGCCGCATCAACGATCAGCGCCTGCGGCTCTGGCAAAATTATTACAGTGCGCTGCAGCCCGTTGCCGGGAGCGGACGCATTTCCCTGCCGGTTATTCCAGCCGACTGCCAGCACAACGCGCACATGTTTTACATCAAGCTGCGTGACAATGACGATCGGACTGCGCTCATCGAGTGGTTGAAAGAGGCTGAAATTCTGGCGGTCTTCCACTATATCCCGCTGCACTCATCACCCGCAGGAGAGCGCTTTGGTCGCTTCCAGGGGGAAGATCGCTTTACTCACTCTGAAAGCGAGCGCCTGTTGCGTCTGCCCCTGTTCTATAACCTCTCCGATAACAATCAGCAGACGGTGATTAGCTCGCTGCTGAGCTATTTCTCCTGATATGTCACTGGCTAAAGCTTCTGTGTGGACGGCAGCGTCCACCCTGGTCAAAATTGCGGCCGGGCTGCTGGTGGTTAAAATGCTGGCGCTCTCTTTTGGCCCGGCGGGCGTGGGGCTGGCTGGCAATTTTCGTCAGCTGATCACCGTGCTCGGCGTGCTGTCGGGGGCGGGTATCTTCAACGGCGTAACCAAATATGTTGCGGAGTATCAGCACGATCCGCAGCAGTTACGGGCCGTGACCGGTACGGCTTCCGCAATGGTGCTGGGGTTCTCGACCCTGCTGGCTGTGCTATTCCTGCTGTTTGCCGCGCCGATAAGCGTGAAGTTGTTTGGGCAGAGTGAATACCAGAACGTGGTGCGGATTGTGGCTTTTCTGCAGGCTGGCATCGCCTGGGCTAATCTGGCACTGGCGGTGGTGAAAGGCTATCGGGACGCCAAAGGCAATGCGCTGGCTTTGATCCTCGGCAGCCTGATCGGCGTTATGGCCTGGTTCGTTTGTTACTGGCTCGGTGGCTACAGCGGGGCGCTGGTGGGGATGGCGATGGTGCCAGCCCTGGTGGTGATACCTGCGGCGATCCTGCTGGCAAAGCGGGAGCATCTGCCGCTGCGCTTTCTCAAGCCCAGCTGGCACAGCGAGGTTGCCCGTAACCTGAGCAAATTTACCTTAATGGCGTTGATGACCTCCGTTACGCTGCCGGTGGCGTGGATAATGATGCGAAATCTGCTGGCAGAGCATAATGGCTGGGAGCAGGTGGGGCTGTGGCAGGGCGTTACCACTATTTCAGATGCCTACCTGCAGTTTATCACCGCCTCCTTCAGCGTTTATCTGCTGCCCACGCTGTCGCGTCTCACCAATAAGCAGGCGATCTCGCGCGAAATCTTTCGTTCTCTGAGCTTTGTTTTACCGGCCGTAATGGTTGTCAGCCTGCTGGTCTGGCTGCTGCGTGATGTGGCTATCTGGCTGCTTTTCTCCAGTCAGTTCACCGGGATGCGCGACCTCTTTATCTGGCAGCTCACCGGCGATGTTTTTAAGGTTGGCTCTTATGTATTCGGTTATCTGGTGATTGCCAAAGCTTCACTCCGTTTTTATGCTCTGACCGAAATCAGCCAGTTTCTGCTGCTGACGCTGTTTGCGCGCTGGCTGATCCCGTTACACGGCGCCACCGGAGCGGCTCAGGCCTATATGGCAACCTATCTGATTTATTTTGTCCTCTGCGCGGGCACCTTTTTTCTTTATCGTAGAAAAGTATGACAACATTGATTCACGTTCTTGGCTCACCTGTCCCGCATCACAATCAGACTGTGCTGCACTTCTTTAATGATGTTGTGGCAGAAGCTGTGCCAGACAGCGAACCCCGCCAGTTTTGGGTTGCAGGAAAAGCGGGGGAGTTCTCTGCTGCTGATAACCTGGCTATCCGTTGGTTTGCCAGTAAACGCGACCTGGCGGATGCCGTAGTGGCACAGGCCAGAGCCGACAGAGAGATACGCTTCTTTTTTCATGGGCAGTTCAATCCCTGGATCTGGCTGGCGATCCTCACAGGCAAGCTCAAACCGGCCCAGGTGTACTGGCATATCTGGGGCGCGGATCTTTATGAGGAGGCTGGCGGGCTGAAGTTCCGCCTCTTCTATTTTATGCGGCGTCTGGCGCAAAAGCGGGTGGGGCAGGTCTTTGCCACGCGCGGAGATATCAGCCATTTTCAGCAGCGCCATCCCGCGGTCCCCGCTTCTCTGCTCTATTTCCCCACGCGGCTGTCGCAGGCCCCTTTGCCGGCTGAAAAGCAGAAAACAATGACCATTCTGGTCGGAAACTCCGGCGATGCCAGTAATCGTCATCTGCAGGCGCTGCAGGAGATCCATCAGCAGTTTGGCGATGAGGTCAACGTGGTCGTGCCGCTGGGCTATCCGGAGAATAATGAGGCCTACATTCAGCAGGTGCGCGAAGCGGGGCTGGCGCTGTTTGCCGCAGAGCGGTTACAGATCCTCACGGAAAAGCTGGAATTCGAAGCCTATTTACGGCTGATCTCAGGGTGCGATCTGGGGTATTTTATTTTTGAACGCCAGCAGGGGATCGGCACGCTCTGTTTGCTGATCCAGGCTAACGTACCCTTTGTCGTCAATCGCAAAAATCCATTCTGGCAGGACCTCACCGAGCAGCAGATTCCGGTGCTGTTTGCTGGCGATGCGCTTGATGCCGGAGTAGTGAGTGAAGCCCGTCGGCAGATGACGCTACTGGATAAAACTTCAATTGCCTTTTTTGAGCCCGCTTATCTAAAGGGCTGGAAACAGGCGCTGGCTCTGGCGGAAGGAGAAACGGCATGACGCTGATGCAATTTGCGGGACTGCTGGTCGTCTATCTGCTGTCGCTTGGCCTGATCCTGACGCTGACCTGGCGTGAGTTTCGTCGGGTGAAATTTAATTTTAACGTCTTCTTTTCGCTGCTTTTTTTACTGACATTCTTTTTCGGCTTCCCGCTGACCTGCACGCTGGTGTTTGGTTTTAATGTGGCGGTGGTTCCGGCGGAATACCTGCTCCAGGCGCTGCTTTCAGCAACCGGCTTTTACGCTATCTATTATGTCAGCTACAAAACGCGCCTCAGGGCAGCGACTGAGAAGCCGGGGCGACAGGTTTTCAGCATCAACAGGGTCGAGGCGCACCTGATATGGGGAATTCTCGCGCTGATTGCGCTGGGTACCGTGCTGGTTTTCTTCCTGCACAACGGCTTTTTACTCTTTAAGCTGCACAGCTACAGCCAGATCTTCTCTGCTGAGGTTTCTGGCGTGGCCCTGAAGCGCTTTTTCTATTTCTTTATCCCGGCGATGCTGGTGGTCTATTTCCTCAAGCCGGGTTTTCGCAGCTGGCTCTTTTTCCTGGTGACCACGGTGGCATTCGGGCTGCTGACCTATGCGATCGTAGGCGGTACCAGAGCAAACATCATTATTGCCTTCGCCCTGTTTCTGTTTATCGGCATCATTCGCGGCTGGATCACGCTCTGGATGTTGGCTGTGGCAGGTATAGCGGGGGTGGTCGGCATGTTCTGGCTGGCGCTCCGTCGTTATAACCTGGAGGTCAGCGGCGCTGAGGCATTTTATACTTTTCTCTATCTGACCAGGGATACCTTCTCTCCCTGGGAGAATCTGGGCCTGCTGCTGCAAAATTACGACAAAATTGATTTTCAGGGGCTGGCGCCCATCGTGCGGGATTTTTATGTGTTTATCCCGAGCTGGCTCTGGCCTGACCGTCCCTCCATGGTGTTAAACAGCGCAAACTATTTCACCTGGGAGGTGCTGGAGAACCATTCTGGTCTGGCGATATCCCCGACGCTGATAGGTTCGCTGGTGGTGATGGGGGGTGCCTGGTTTATTCCGCTGGGAGCGGTCGGCGTGGGGCTGATCATTAAATGGTTCGACTGGCTCTACCAGAAAGGGCAGCAGGAGACCAACCGCTATAAAGCGGCCATTTTGCAAAGTTTCTGCTTTGGCGCGGTATTCAATATGATTGTGCTTGCCCGCGAGGGGCTTGATGCGTTCGCCTCCAGAATCGTCTTTTTCTGTCTGATTTTTGCTGCTGCCGTTGTGGTGGCAAAGCTGCTGTTCTGGCTGCTGGACAGTGCGGGTCTGATTCGAACCCGTGCCCCGGCGGTGCCGGTTCATAACTGATTTTTATCGGGCCTCCGGGCCCGATTTGCTGCATTTGACCTCAAGGAACGCATCATGGATCTCCCTTCCGTACCGCTTTACCAAATCCGGGGCTTCACGCTGCTGGGTTTTCGCGATATGCCCGCTTTTCTGGATTACCTCTATCAGGATCAGAGGCTGAAAACCGGGACGCTGGTTGCCATTAATGCTGAAAAGGTGCTGACGGCGGAAAGCCAGCCGGAGATCCAGCAGCTGATTAGTGAAGCGGAATACAAATATCCGGATGGCATCAGCATCGTACGTTCAATCCGTAAAAAATACCCCAAAGCGGTCGTCTCCCGTATAGCGGGTGCCGATCTCTGGGAAGCGCTCATGGAACGGGCAGGAAAGGAAGGAACGCCCGTCTTCCTGATTGGCGGAAAGCCGGAGGTGCTGACGCAAACCGAAGATAAGCTGCGCCGCCAGTGGAATGTGAACATTGTGGGTTCACAGGATGGCTACTTTGCACCTGCCGATCGCGAAGCCTTGTTTGCCCGCGTTCAGGCCAGCGGCGCGCAGATCGTGACGGTGGCAATGGGGTCGCCACGTCAGGAGATCCTGATGCGGGATTGCAAGCTGCTCTGGCCGCAGGCTCTCTATATGGGCGTAGGCGGCACCTATGACGTTTTCACCGGACAGGTTAAGCGTGCGCCTTTGATCTGGCAGAAAATGGGGCTGGAGTGGCTTTACCGGCTTATTTCACAGCCATCACGCCTGCGCAGACAGCTCAGATTGCTGAAATATCTTAACTATCACTGGCGCGGCGATCTTTAAGAATGCTTTTTTCGGCAGGCTTAAAGGGGCGAAAGGGGCCATATTGGCCCGTAAAGGGCCGGAAAACGTTCGTCATTTAGACAGAACGCACAAAGCGTAATCAAACGCGATATTTAGTGATAAAAAGCCCTGGACAGGATCGGCTCAAGTCCGTAGTATGCACATCCGCAACGGCGCTACGCGCCCGTAGCTCAGCTGGATAGAGCGCTGCCCTCCGGAGGCAGAGGTCTCAGGTTCGAATCCTGTCGGGCGCGCCATTAATTTTGTGCGCAAGAGCTGCGGTGGTAGTTTTACCGCGTTAAGTACCAAAAGCGTTAAAGAAGTGCAGAAGTAGATGTGGTGGCTATAGCTCAGTTGGTAGAGCCCTGGATTGTGATTCCAGTTGTCGTGGGTTCGAGTCCCATTAGCCACCCCAGATTTTGTCAGGTATGCGAAGGTGGCGGAATTGGTAGACGCGCTAGCTTCAGGTGTTAGTGTCTTAACGGACGTGAGGGTTCAAGTCCCTCTCTTCGCACCACAAAATCAGCAGTTATGTGAAGAAGCAGTATTCGGCGAGTAGCGCAGCTTGGTAGCGCAACTGGTTTGGGACCAGTGGGTCGGAGGTTCGAATCCTCTCTCGCCGACCACTTTCAAAAACTTGCCGAGGCAGGTTTTTTTGCTTAAGGTCCACGGATCTGAAGCCGCAGTAGATGAGTACCGCAGTATTCGGCGAGTAGCGCAGCTTGGTAGCGCAACTGGTTTGGGACCAGTGGGTCGGAGGTTCGAATCCTCTCTCGCCGACCAACATTGAAAAACCCCGCTTCGGCGGGGTTTTTTGCTTTCTGCGCACTGATAAACAAAAAGCTCACCACGCCGTCGCTACTTTGCGACATTTATCTCTTTGAAAAATATAGAAATGTATTTTAGCTGCTAATTCTGTCTCTGTTCAGAGACTTTCACCACGCTTTTGAGGGGGAAAAGATAGAATCATCCCCTTATAAACCTCGCTGGTAAAATAAAAACCTTTCAGAATCAAATGATAAAAAATTTATGATCTGAACTGATGGTCTGTGGCACGCTTTGTGCAATAATCTCGCTGTAGATGCTCATTCCACTCCTTATGATTGTTAACGCTTCATAAATCCGGGAATGATGCAGAGCCCTTTACGGTATCTGTTGTCCAACCGCCAGTATCGCTCAGGCCTTACTGGAGTCCGGGACATTACGTTGAGTCGGATACCAGCCAAATTGTCTTACCGACCTGATTTTTACACCTGCCTTAGTGCAGGTGTTTTTTTATCTGCAGGGTGGATAAAAGGCGTAAAAAAACCGGGCGCCAGGCCCGGTTGATTGCACGGCAAAGCTTAAGGTGCGTTTTTCAGGGTCAGTAATAACCCGTCACGGCGCATCTCTGCAGCTTCTTCAGGCTTATGCTGGCGGTCTAACGCATCTGCCAGCCACGCATAATCAAATGCATCCGGACGCTGCTTAAGCGCCTCCCTGAACGCTTCCGCTGCCTGTTCCCACTCGCCATGCTTCATCAACAGCTGACCCAGCGTGCTGTGCAGCAGCGGCGTTGCGCCATGCTGTTTGATTTGCTGACGGAGCGCTTTTTCCAGCTGCTCAGGATTACCGGTTTTGAGACGCGGCATTAGCAGGATCAGACGTTCATCATAAGCGCGCTTCAGACCATCCAGCACGATTTCCTGCGCCGTCTCATGGTCGTTACAGACGATCAGATGATCCGCCATGGCGACCTGAAGGGCCGTTTCATGACGCGTTTTACGACTCTGAGCCTGCCACCAGCGCTTCAGCCCTTCGCTGCCCTGGTCGGCCATTGCCTGATTCATCAGGCCAAGCCACGCCTCCTGCTGCAGCGCCAGACGATGCGCCGGATCGGAAACCTGGGATTTTTCCATCGCCGGGAGAATGTCGAGCAGGGCGCTCCAGGCCTGAGTACGGACATAAGCCTGTTCAGCCAGACGCAGCACTTCCGGATGGCGTGGAGCCACTTCCAGCAGGCGGTCAACACCATGACGCGCCGCGTGATCCTCATTACGTGCCAGTTGCACACGTACGCGGGTGATCTCAACCGGCAGCTGATCGCTTCCGGCCAGCTCGGCTGCGCGTTCCAGGTGTTGGTTAGCGCGGGTTTCATCGCCACGCTGTTGCGCCGCTTCCGCTGCCAGCAGGTAGTTTACGACGGGTTGTTCAGCATGATCGGCATTGCGCGACAGCAACTTCTCAACCTGACGATAATCACCTTCAGCAAGTTTGACCAGCGCGGCATTGGTTTGCTTACGGGCGCGGCTGCGTTTGCGGCCCCTGAACCAGCCACGTGTTTTTACGCCGGTGCGTAATAAGCGCCGCAGGATCCATTCAACGACCAGGATAACGATCAGTGACAGGATCAGGATGATTGCCAGCCCGGTGACGCTGGTTTCAATATTCCAGCTGTCAGTCTGGATCAGTACATAGCCCTGATGACCCGCCAGCAGCGGGCCAAGCACCACGCCTGCAATCAGTAAAATAAACAGTATCAGCACTTTAAGCATGCTTATTCTCCCTGCTGCTGTTGCCCGGCACTGGGCTGCGCCAGCAGGTTACGCACGCGCGTCTGCATCAGTTTATCCAGCATTGGCTGGCTTTGCAGCGCATCAGGCACATCCATAGAAACGCTCTGCTGACTCAGGTCGTCGAGCTGAGTAAGGAAGGCTTTGGTGGCCGGATCGTTGGTGTCGAACCATGCACGAACCCAGGCGGAGACCGTATCGATGGATTGCTTGTAAATCTGGTCCTGATGACGCGGAACAGCCTGAGCAGCGATCAGCAGACGCGAACGAATATTTTCACGCAGGTAGACATCCTGATTCGGTGCCAGCAGAGGCTCAGCCGTGGTATCACGACGGCGAATGGTAATAAAGTCATCCATAAAGTTATGCCAGCTCTTGACCAGATTCTGACGCCATTCGCGCAGGGAAGAAGAGAGCTCGTCGCTGTCCTGATCCATTGGGCTGTCATCGCTGTCGTTATCCGCAAGGCGCAGATTGTCGACCCCGTTGGAGAGCTGATTCAGCTTCAGGATGATGCCATCATAGTCCACCTGGCTCACCGCAGAGAGGCCGCTGATATCCTGGGTTAACGCCCGGCGAACATCGATCAGGCTGGGGTCATTCATATCGGCCAGGCTGGCATCGGCGCTTTTTAACAGAGCCGCAGCGGTAGTGACATCCTGATCGCTCCACAATTTACGGCCAGCCAGTTTCACCAGGTAATCAGCCTGAGCCAGCAGCCAGGTGTGGGCATCATTGCCGGAGATAGTGGCAACTTTTTCTTTCAGCTCATCCAGCTGCTGGCTGGTAGCTGCTTGCTGCTGATGGGCAGTCTCTAACGCGCTGGTTTGCTTAGCCAGCTGTTGCGTCAGCGTTTGCTTATCGCTGGCGGCCTGCTGTTGCAGATCGGAAAGTTGATTAGCCAGCGTCTGGTTAGCCGCGGCCTGCTGTTGAGCCTGGTGTTTACCATTTATATAAAGTCCCACGCCAATAGCCAGCGCGATCGCTATCGCCAGAATGCCTAACGCCGTGCCGCTATTTTTCGACTTGCGTGGTTCTGGTGTAGAGGTCTCAACCGCTGGGGTGGTTTCATCAACCATGGCGGAGGAATCTTTTTGTTCCGTCATTGTGGCACATCCCATATTTAAGTTTAGCGTAACGCGCGCAGCAAGGCGTCGTTATCGGCACCATCGGCCACCCTGATGTCTCGCCAGCCCAGTTCCCTGGCGCGGGTAGCCAAACGTTCACTGACGACAACCAGTCGGCAGTGCAGAAGCCATTCCTCGCGATCGATCTCGGGGAACAGCGAATAAAGCTGTTGCAGCATCTCTCCACTGGTGACTACCAGGGTATCAACCTCTCTGTCGCGCCAGCGACGGCCTTCAATCGCGCCCTGGTAAATTTTTGCACAGCGTTGATAGCATTCAATAAACTCTACAGAAGCGCCACGAGCTTGCAAGGTCTCCGCAAGCAACTCCCGCCCACCGTTACCGCGTAAAATAATCGCCCGTTTGTTGGCAACCTGCTGCAGGGCGGGAAGCTGAATCAGCACTTCGCTGGTCTCACGCTCATGCGGCCAGACAACCTCCAGGCCGCTGGCGGCGTGAAGTGCCAGCGCGGTGGTGCGACCAATAGCATAATAGTTCAAGCTGTCAGGCCAGGCAGCCTTTGCGCGTAACATTGCTGGCTGCGCGTAATGGATAGCGTGCTGAGAGAGGATAAAAACCAGGTCACCCGGCTGCAGGCGGGCAAGGCTATCTGCCAACTTGTCGAGATCCACGCCTGGCGTGAACTCTATTAAAGGCATCGCCCAGGCCGCCCGCCCCTGCTGGCATAATCGGCTGACCAGCTCATCGGCAGCCGGGGCGGGGCGGGTGACCAGGATACTCATTGCGGCGGATTTCCCTGATAGACTTCTTTAAGGATTTCACGGGCGCCGTTGTCCAGCAGCTCTTCAGCCAGAGATATGCCCATTTTCTCAGCTTCTTCCTTCGGGCCACGTCGTTCACCGCGAACCATCACTTTGCCATCTGGCGACCCCACAAGGCCGCGCAGCCAGAGCTCATCACCCTGCAGCAGCGCAAAACTGCCGATAGGAACCTGACAGCCACCTTCCAGGCGCGTGTTCATCGCCCGCTCCGCTTTAACGCGAATAGCGGTCTCTTCGTCATTCAGCGCTGAGAGCAGGGCAATAGCCTGAGCATCGTCCAGTCGGCATTCAATTCCCACTGCACCCTGGCCCACGGCAGGCAACGACTCTTCGGCCGGCATGGCGTGGCGGATACGGTCGCCCAGGCCAAGACGTTTCAGCCCCGCAACGGCGAGAATAATAGCATCGTACTCACCGGCATCCAGCTTGCCCAGACGTGTTCCCACATTCCCACGCAGCGAACGGATAACCAGGTCCGGGCGACGGGCGCTGAGCTGACACTGACGACGCAGGCTTGAAGTACCGACCACGGCACCCTGAGGCAGAGCGTCTACCGAATCGAACTGATTAGAAACAAAGGCATCAAGCGGATCTTCCCGCTCGCAGATAGTGACCAGCCCCAGCCCTTCAGGGAACTCAATCGGCACGTCTTTCATTGAATGAACGGCGATATCTGCGCGATCGGAGAGCATCGCCTGTTCCAGCTCTTTGACAAATAATCCCTTGCCGCCGACCTTCGCCAGCGGCGTGTCCAGGATCACATCACCCTTGGTGACCATCGGGACCAGTTCGACGCGCAGCCCCGGATGGCAAGCCATCAGACGCTGCTGAACATAATGTGCCTGCCAGAGTGCAAGCGGACTTTGCCTGGTGGCAATTCTTAAAATTTTGTCTAACATGCTTCTTACCGTTTTTATCGTTCATTGATTATCCTATCATTGATACGGGAATGCTGTCAGTTTCCACGGTTTTTAACGGCAGGAAGAAGGCAGGCTGAGGGATCGAAAAGTCGGGCGATCGTAAAACGTGCTAAACTGTTGTGTAGCGCAACTTTCTTTACGGTCAATCTGCCAGGTGTTAGATTGATCACGTTTCCAGCAATAATTCGCACGATTATATTCAAATCAAGCGGCGGATTTGGGAAACAGGGTTTTTTTATCAGCACTGGGACAATCAGGCGAGACGTCTTGTACCTCTACATAGAGACACTGAAACAGAGACTGGATGCCATCAACCAGCTGCGCGTCGATCGCGCTCTGGCTGCCATGGGACCATCGTTCCAACAGGTTTACAGTCTGCTGCCAACCTTATTACATTATCATCATCCGCTGATGCCGGGTTACCTTGAAGGTAACGTTCCACATGGCATCAGCTTTTACACGCCTGATGAAAGCCAGTCTGATTATCTTACTGATTTAGAACAAAAATCTGGATACTTTGCGGCCACACCTCCCCAGGGAGAACTGCCGATCACCGGCGTCTACTCCATGGGCAGCACCTCTTCCGTAGGGCAAAACCTGACCTCTGACCTGGATATCTGGGTCTGTCACCAGTCCTGGCTGGATAATGAAGAGCGGCTGGCGCTGCAGAAAAAATGCATCCTGCTGCAAAAATGGTGTGCGGCGATGGGCGTGGAAGCGAGCTTTTTCCTGATTGATGAAAATCGCTTCCGCCATAACGAAAGCGGCAGCCTCGGTGGCGAGGACTGCGGTTCAACGCAGCATATCCTGTTACTGGATGAATTTTACCGCACCGCCGTCCGGCTCGCCGGTAAGCGTATTCTGTGGAATATGGTGCCGGGCGAGGAAGAGGAGCACTACGACGACTACGTTATGTCACTCTACCAAAAGGGTGTACTGACCCCGAATGAGTGGCTTGACCTCGGCGGCCTGGATACGCTCTCTGCGGAAGAGTACTTTGGCGCCAGCCTGTGGCAGCTCTATAAAAGTATCGACTCGCCTTACAAAGCAGTGCTTAAAACGCTGCTGCTTGAAGCGTACTCCTGGGAATACCCCAGCACTAAATTGCTGGCGATGGATATTAAACAGCGCCTGCATGATGGTGAAATCGTCTCTTACGGCCTCGACCCTTATTGCATGATGCTGGAAAGGGTGACGCACTATCTCACCAGCATTGATGACCATGCGCGGCTTGACCTGGTTCGCCGCTGTTTCTATCTGAAAGTGTGTGAAAAGCTCTCGGTAGAGACCGAAAACTCAGGCTGGCGGCGTGAAATTCTTAACCAACTGGTGACGGAGTGGGGCTGGGATGCCGAGCGTCTTACCATTCTGGACAGCCGCGCGGACTGGAAGATTGGTCGCGTACGGGAAGCGCACAATGAACTGCTGGATGCGATGATGCAGAGTTATCGTAACCTGATCCGTTTTGCCCGCCGCAATAACCTGAGCGTCAGCGCCAGCCCGCAGGATATTGGCGTGTTGACCCGTAAGCTCTATGCGGCATTTGAAGCGCTGCCGGGTAAAGTGACCCTGGTGAACCCACAGATTTCACCCGATCTCTCTGAGTCTCATCTGACCTTTATTCATGTTCCGCACGGGCGCGCTAACCGCGCCGGCTGGTATCTCTATAACCAGTCGCCCGATATGCAGTCGATTATCAGCCATCAGCCGCTGGAATATAACCGTTATCTCAACAAGCTGGTGGCCTGGGCATGGTTCAACGGCCTGTTGACCAGCAAAACGCATCTGCATATTAAAGGCAATGAGACCTGCGATCTGGCCCGGCTGCAGGAGCTGGTGGCGGATGTCTCACACCATTTCCCGCTGCGTGTGCCTTCCCCCACGCCGAAAGCGCTCTACAGCCCGTGTGAAATTCGTCATCTGGCGATTATCGTCAACCTGGAATATGACCCGACGGCCGCCTTCCGTAATCAGGTGGTGCATTTTGATTTCCGCAAGCTGGATGTGTTCAGCTTTGGTCAGCAGCAGCAATGCCTGATTGGCAGTATCGATCTGCTCTATCGCAACTCGTGGAATGAGGTGCGAACGCTGCATTTCAACGGCGAGCAGGCGATGATTGAAGGGCTGAAAACGATCCTCGGCAAAATGCATCAGGATGCCGCCCCGCCAGATTCCGTTGAGGTGTTCTGCTACAGCCAGCATCTGCGTGGGTTGATCCGCACCCGCGTTCAGCAGCTGGTTTCAGAATGTATTGAGCTGCGCCTCTCCAGTACGCGTCAGGAACCGGGGCGTTTCAAGGCCGTCCGCGTTGCGGGGCAAACCTGGGGGCTGTTCTTTGAGCGCCTCAGCGTCTCTGTACAGAAGCTGGAAAACGCCGTGGAGTTCTACGGAGCTATCTCTAATAACAAACTGCACGGTTTGTCGATCAAGGTGGAAACTGACCAGTCTCGCCTGCCTGCGGTAGTGAACGGCTATGCCAGTGAAGGGCTTATTCAGTTCTTCTTTGAAGATACCAAAGACGATCGCGGCTTCAATATCTATATTCTGGATGAAACCAACCGGGTAGAGATCTATCACCACTGTGAAGGCAGTAAAGAGGAGCTTGTGCGTGACGTCAGCCGCTTCTACTCCTCTTCGCATGACCGTTTTACCTATGGTTCCAGCTTTATCAATTTCAATTTGCCGCAGTTCTATCAGATTGTGAACGTTGATAACCGTTTCCAGGTTATTCCTTTCCGTAGCCAGACGCTGGCCCAGCTTTGCGCCACCGTCCCGGATTACGATGCCAACGGCGACTACGCTCAGCGCTATCAAATGCATTGATGCTCTGCCGCGATAAGAGTGCTTTGACGGAACGCCTTCCGCCGCGATATGCATGCTTTGGCGGAATGGCTTCCGCCGCATTAAGAGTGCTTTTCCTGTTGCTTTTGGCACTTCACCTGCGATGATAGGCAATCAACAGGCACCGATAACGAGCAGAATAAGCATGAACAAAATGATTTGCCGGATGGCGCTGGTACTGGCTGTGGCCAGCCTGGCAGGTTGCGGACTGAAAGGACCTTTGTACTTCCCGCCGCAGGAACAGCCAAAGCAGCAAACAACTGACAGCAGTGACCAGGCTTCCTCCACCGATCGTTCCTCTGTCGAATCAACCTCAACCGACCAGAACAGCGGTACGGCGTCCGGTACCTCAACAAATCAGAGCTCAGCCACGATCTCTTCTCAGAATGGCACAGAGAGCGGAACCTCGACCACTGAAGCGGAAACGCCATCGGCTCAGTAAATTATGACGCACTCGTTGGAGCCAAAAATGCAGTTCTCCAAAATGCACGGTCTGGGCAATGACTTTATGGTTGTCGACGCCGTGACGCAAAACGTCTATTTCTCTCCAGAATTGATCCGGCGTCTGGCAGATCGTCATCTGGGGATCGGCTTCGATCAGCTGCTGATCGTTGAGCCGCCCTACGATCCCGATCTCGACTTTCATTACCGTATCTTCAATGCCGATGGCAGTGAAGTTGCCCAGTGCGGTAACGGCGCGCGCTGTTTCGCCCGTTTCGTGCGGCTGAAAGGGCTGACCAACAAGAGCGATATCCGCGTCAGTACACAAACGGGCCGTATGGTGCTCAGCGTGACGCAGGATGAACTGGTCTGCGTCAATATGGGCGAGCCCAATTTTGAACCGCAGCAGGTTCCTTTCCGCGCCAACAAAGCGGAAAACCTCTACCTGATGCGCGCGGCGGAACAGACGATCATGTGCGGCGTGGTATCAATGGGCAACCCGCACTGCGTACTGACCGTAGAGAATGTGAAAACCGCCGTCGTAGAGAGCCTGGGGCCGGTGCTGGAAAGCCACGAGCGTTTCCCGGAGCGGGTCAACGTCGGCTTTATGGAGATCGTGAGCCGCGAACATATTCGCCTGCGCGTTTATGAACGTGGCGCGGGAGAAACTCAGGCCTGCGGCAGCGGGGCATGTGCCGCCGTTGCGGTAGGTATTCAGCAGGCGCTGCTGGCGGAAAAAGTCCGTGTCGACCTGCCTGGCGGCAGCTTGAACATTGCCTGGAAAGGCCCGGGCCACCCGCTGTATATGACCGGACCTGCCACCCACGTTTATGACGGATTTATCCATTTATGAAAAATGTCGGAGAACAACAGGCGATCGGCGAGCTGCTGGACGATCGGGCCGTCAGCGACTTCCTGCTGCAAAATCCGGACTTCTTTATCCGCAATGCCCGCCAGGTCGAACAGATGCTGGTGCCGCACCCCGTCCGCGGCACGGTTTCTCTGGTTGAGTGGCAGCTGGCTCGCCAGCGCAACCACATCACCCAGTTGGAAGAAGAGATCACCCTGCTGATGGAGCAGGCCAGCGCCAACCAGCAGCTGTTCGCTCGCCTGTTATCTTTGCAGGCGCGCCTGGCTTCTGCCGACAGCCTGCACGATATGCTTAACCGGCTGCACCGCTGGGCGAGAGAGCTTGGTCTGGCGGGGGCGAATGTGCGTCTGTTCAGTGAAAAATGGCGCATCGGCGCACCTTCGGACTTTACTCAGCTGGCGCTTTCCCGTCCTGCTTTTGAGGCGGTGCGTATTCAGCGCCTGGGCAAACAGCAGCATTATCTGGGCAACCTTAACGGTCCCGAGCTGCTTTTACTGCTGCCTCAGGCCAAAGCGATCGGCTCGGTCGCCATGTCACTGATGGGCGAGCAGGGCGACCTGGGCGTGCTGATTTTCAGTAGCCGCGACAGCCAGCACTATCAGTCAGGAATGGGCACCGTGCTGTTGCAGCATTTGTCCCTGATGTTACCTGAACTCCTGACGCGCTGGATTGAACGCGCATGAGTAGCGACTCGCCGCTCCTGCCTGCCGTAGAGGGCTTCCTGCGCTACCTGAAGGTGGAGCGGCAGCTCAGCCCGCTTACGCAGACCAACTATCAGCGGCAGCTCTCTGCCTGCATTGCGTTGCTTGGCGAAATGAATCTCTCTGCCTGGGATAAGCTGGATGCTGCTCAGGTCCGGTCACTGGCGGCAAAAAGCCGCCGCGGTGGTCTGAAACCCGCCAGCCTGGCCTTGCGCCTTTCGGCGTTGCGCAGCTTCCTCGACTGGCAAATCAGCCAGGGCGTTCTTAAGGCCAATCCCGCCAAAGGGGTGGCGACGCCGCGCGCGCCGCGCCATCTGCCCAAAAATATTGACGTGGATGAAGTCAGCCGCCTGCTGGATATCGACTTAAACGATCCGCTGGCAGTGCGCGATCGCGCCATGCTGGAGATCATGTACGGTGCCGGCTTGCGTCTCTCCGAGCTGGTCGGAATTGATACCGGCCATCTGGATTTAGCCTCTGGCGAAGTCTGGGTAGTGGGGAAAGGCAGTAAAGAGCGGCGTCTGCCGATAGGCCGCACCGCCGTGCAGTGGATGGAGCACTGGCTGGCGATGCGCGAGCTGTTTGCGCCAGAGGACCAGGCGGTGTTTCTGTCAAAGCAGGGCAAACGCATGTCGGCCCGCAACGTACAGAAACGGTTTGCCGAGTGGGGCGTGAAGCAGGGCGTCTCCAGCCATATCCATCCGCATAAGCTTCGCCACTCCTTTGCCACGCATATGCTGGAGTCGAGCGGTGACCTGCGTGCGGTTCAGGAGCTGCTTGGCCATGCAAATCTCACCACCACGCAAATTTATACCCATCTTGACTTCCAGCACCTGGCGTCGGTTTACGATGCTGCCCATCCCCGTGCCAAACGAGGAAAATCGTGATGCACTTTTACCGACCGCTGCGCCCTGTGGCAGCGATGACTTTTGACCTGGACGACACGCTGTACGATAACCATCCGGTGATCCTGCGTACCACCAAAGAGTCCCATGCGTTTCTTCAGTCTTACCATCCGGCCCTGAATGAATTCAGCGTTGAACACTATCAGCAGCTGCGCGACAGCCTGCGCGAGCAGGAGCCGGAGATCTACCATGACGTCAGTGAATGGCGCCGGCGTGCGGTGGAGCTGGTGATGCTGAAAGCGGGACTCACTGCCCGTGAGGCTGATGAAGGTTCCCGGGCAGTGATGGCAAACTTCGCCCACTGGCGCAGCAAAATTGAGGTGCCGGAAGAGACGCACGTTACGCTGGCGGCGCTGGCAGAGCGTATCCCGCTGGTGGCGATCACCAACGGTAATGCGGAACCTCACCTGTTTGGCCTGGATAAATATTTTAAATTTATCCTGCGTGCCGGGCCGGACGGGCGCGCCAAGCCTTATGAAGATATGTACCACGCGGCCGCTGAAAAGCTCAATCTGCCATTGAAAAGCATCCTTCATGTGGGCGATGATCTGACCACTGACGTGGCAGGTTCAGTGCGCTGCGGCATGCAAGCCTGCTGGATCAATTTGCATAACGGCAACCTGCGGCATATTGCGGATGCGCGTCTGCTTCCCACGCTGGAAATTTCGCAGTTGGCATCGCTGACTGCACTGATATAATAAACTGGTTAAATATCCAGTGGAGCGCCTGTCGCTCCCCCTTTCCTGACGGTGCCTATGGACGTTTCAGACCTGCTAGACAGCTTAAATGACAAACAACGCGAGGCCGTAGCCGCGCCGCGCAGCAATTTGCTGGTGCTGGCAGGGGCTGGCAGCGGCAAAACCCGCGTGCTGGTTCACCGGATTGCCTGGCTGCTGGCGGTAGAGAACTGCTCTCCCTATTCCATTATGGCGGTGACCTTTACCAACAAGGCCGCAGCGGAGATGCGCCACCGCATCGAGCAGCTGATCGGCACCAGTCAGGGCGGGATGTGGATCGGGACCTTCCACGGGCTGGCACACCGCCTGCTGCGTGCGCACCACCTGGATGCCAACCTGCCGCAGGATTTCCAAATCCTCGACAGCGAAGATCAGCTGCGGCTGCTGAAGCGCCTGATTAAAGCGATGAACCTGGATGAGAAGCAGTGGCCCGCGCGCCAGGGCATGTGGTACATCAACGGCAAAAAAGATGAAGGCTTAAGGCCGAAGCATATCGAAAGCTACGGCAACCCCATCGAGCAAACCTGGCTGCGGATCTATCAGGCTTATCAGGAAGCGTGCGATCGTGCCGGACTGGTCGATTTCGCCGAGCTGCTGCTGCGCGCCCATGAACTCTGGCTCAATAAGCCGCATATCCTTAACCACTACCGCGAGCGCTTCACCAACGTGCTGGTGGACGAATTCCAGGATACCAACAACATTCAGTACGCCTGGATCCGCATGCTGGCGGGCGACAGCGGAAAAGTGATCATTGTTGGCGATGACGATCAGTCGATTTATGGCTGGCGTGGGGCGCAGGTAGAGAACATTCAGCGTTTCCTCAACGACTTCAGGGGGGCGGAAACGATCCGTCTGGAGCAGAACTACCGCTCCACCAACAATATTCTGAAAGCGGCGAACGCCCTGATTGCCAATAACAGCGGTCGTCTTGGTAAAGAGCTGTGGACGGACGGCAGTGACGGCGAGCCGATCGCTATCTACTGCGCCTTCAATGAGCTGGATGAAGCCCGTTTCGTGGTGAACCGCATCAAGGTCTGGATGGAGAAGGGCGGTGCGCTGAACGACTGCGCTATTCTCTACCGCAGCAACGCCCAGTCGCGCGTGCTGGAAGAGGCGCTGTTGCAAACCAGCATGCCTTACCGGATCTATGGCGGTATGCGCTTCTTCGAGCGTCAGGAAATTAAGGACTCTCTGGCTTATCTGCGGCTGATCGCTAACCGCAATGATGATGCGGCGTTCGAGCGCGTAGTGAATACCCCCACGCGTGGCATCGGTGACCGGACGCTGGATGTGGTCAGGCAGACCGCTCGTGAACGCCAGCTTACCTTGTGGCAAAGTTCGCGCGCGCTGCTGCAGGAAAAGGCGCTGGCGGGCCGTGCGGCCTCTGCGCTGCAACGCTTTACTGAGCTGGTGGATTCACTGGCACAGGAAACCAGCGAGATGCCGCTGCATGTGCAGACCGACCGGGTGATCAAAGATTCCGGCCTGTGGCTGATGTATGACCAGGAGAAGGGCGAGAAGGGCCAGGCGCGAATTGAAAACCTTGAGGAGCTGGTGAACGCCACGCGGCAGTACAGCTATCAGGATGAAGATGAAGATCTGATGCCGCTGCAGGCTTTCCTCTCTCATGCTGCGCTGGAGGCGGGCGAAGGTCAGGCCGATAAGTGGCAGGATGCCGTGCAGCTGATGACCCTGCACTCCGCCAAAGGGCTGGAATTCTCACAGGTCTTTATCGTCGGCGTGGAAGAGGGGATGTTCCCCAGCCAGATGTCGCTGGATGAGGGCGGCAGGCTGGAAGAAGAGCGTCGTCTCGCTTATGTTGGCGTAACGCGCGCCATGCAGAAGCTCACGCTCACCTATGCGGAAACCCGCCGGCTCTATGGCAAAGAGGTCTATCATCGCCCTTCACGCTTTATCGGCGAGCTGCCGGTTGAGTGTGTGGAAGAGGTGCGCCTGCGGGCCAGCGTTACCCGCCCGGTAAATCATCAGCGGATGGGGACGCCGGTGGCGCAGAATGACACCGGCTTCAAATTAGGCCAGCGGGTGCGGCACGCCAAGTTTGGCGAAGGCACCATCGTTAATCTGGAAGGCAGCGGCGAACACAGCCGTCTGCAGGTCGCTTTTCAGGGCCAGGGCATTAAGTGGCTGGTGGCCGCTTACGCCAAACTTGAAACCGTCTAAGCCCCTGTCGGCGGGACGGATTTTTTCGTCCCGTTCGGCTGTTAACCTTTGCTAACGCTTGTCAATATTTGGCGCACATTTATCCCGGCTCTGATGTTGACGCCATTTTCAGCACAGCGTAACATGCGCGCACCATAACCCTGAGAGGACATTCGCCTTGGACACACCCAGTAGATACTGGCTCATTGACCTGTTCAGCAGGTACAACTCCTAAGGCTATCCTCTTCTGCCGATAGCCTTCGTGGTTGTTGGCGACTCCCGCATCTCCGTCGCTCTGAGTCAGATTAGTCACTGACTGAAACCTCTGTTTCCCGTGTACAAGCGCTTTGTCCCATTTATGACCGTGAATTGGGAGTACAGCTATGCTGAGCGCATTTAAACTCGATCAAAGCCGCTTAACCCGCCTTGAGCTGGAAGAACCTGACGATGAGCTGACCAGTTCGGTATGGGTTGACCTGATCGAACCCGAAGAGAACGAGCGCGATCGCGTCCAGAACGAACTGGGCCAGAGCCTGGCGACCCGTCCTGAACTGGAAGACATTGAGGCTTCGGCGCGTTTCTTCGAAGATGAAGACGGGCTGCATATCCACTCCTTTTTCTTTTATGAAGATGCGGAAGACCATGCCGGTAACTCCACGGTGGCGTTTACCATTCGTGAAGGTCGCCTTTATACCCTTCGTGAGCGGGAACTGCCTGCGTTTCGCCTTTACAGGATGCGCGCCCGTAACCAGGTACTGATTGACGGCAACGCCTACGAATTACTGCTGGATCTGTTTGAAACCAAAATCGAACAGCTGGCTGATGAAATCGAAAACATCTACAGCGATCTGGAAAAGCTAAGCCGGGTGATCATGGAAGGGCACCAGGGCGATGAGTTTGATGCGGCACTCTCAACGCTGGCAGAACTGGAAGATATCGGCTGGAAGGTGCGTTTATGTCTGATGGATACGCAGCGCGCGCTGAACTTCCTGGTGCGCAAGGCGCGGCTGCCGGGCAATCAGCTGGAGCAGGCGCGGGAAATACTGCGCGATATCGAATCCCTGCTGCCGCACAATGAATCGCTGTTTCAGAAGGTTAACTTCCTGATGCAGGCGGCGATGGGCTTTATCAATATCGAACAGAACCGCATCATCAAGATCTTCTCGGTGGTCTCGGTGGTCTTTCTGCCGCCAACGCTGGTCGCTTCCAGCTACGGGATGAACTTTGAGTTTATGCCCGAGCTGAAATGGAGCTTCGGCTATCCGGGTGCGATAGCGCTGATGATCCTGGCGGGGCTGGCCCCCTATGCCTACTTCAAGCGTAAGAACTGGCTTTAACGCCGCGCTGCAAAAACTGAACCCCGCTTATGCGGGGTTTTTTTATCTCTCAACTTGCGGTGATAGCGGCGGGCCTGCGCTTCAGCGTCCAGACGGCATCGAAAATGAACAGCGCCAGCGCTGCCCAGATAAAGGCAAAGGTCACGGCTTTATCCTGCGTCAGCTGTTCGCCGTAGAAGATCACCGCCAGCAGGAACATCAGCGTGGGGCCCAGATACTGGAAAAAGCCCACGGTGGAGAGCCGTAACCGGCTGCAGGCCGCGGTGAACAGCATCAGCGGAATAGTGGTGATTACACCAGCGGCAATTAGCAGCAGGTTAAGTGACCACGGATTCTGGTCAAGATGACTGGTGGGACTGTCCGCAATGCCGAACAGATAGAGAGCCGCCACCGGCAGCAGCCAGCTGGTTTCAATCAGCATACCGGTTTGCGCATCCACCCCAATCTTTTTCCGTATCAGACCATATAATGAAAAAGTCACGGCCAGGCCAAGTGCAACGATCGGCACCGAGCCAAACTTCCACAGCTGCACCAGTACGCCACAGGCGGCGAGCGCTACCGCCAGCCACTGCATCCAGCGGAAGCGCTCTTTCAGGAACAGCATCCCCACCAGCACGTTCAACAGGGGATTAATGAAGTAGCCCAGGCTGGCTTCCAGCATATGGTGATTATTAACCGCCCAGATAAAAATCAACCAGTTCCCACAGACTACCGTAGCGGAAACCGCCAGCAGCAGCACCTTTTTCGGCTGCTGCAGGATCAGCTTCACTTTGCCCCAGTTACGGCTCAGGCTGACCAGCAGCAGCATAAAAAAGAAGGACCAGATCACCCGATGAGTGATGATCTCGCCCGGAGCAACCTGCTGGAGCAGTTTGAAATAGGCTGGTGCAATGCCCCAGATGAAATAAGCGCCGAGAGCAAAGAAGATCCCCTGTCGGGTTTGTTGCGCATCCATGTAATGTGGCTCCGTAGAGAACAATGATTGAGATAGGGATAATTAGGCTGGCTCACCAGCTAACCGGTAAGATAAGTGGCGGTTGCGCTGGCAATATACACGCCCGCATCGTTATGCAGCTCTACACGGGCGACGGAAACTTTATTCCCACCGCGCAGCAGGCTGCTGGTAGCGATAAACCTTTCGCCGCGCCCCGGTCGAAGATAATCAACGCGCAGATCAATTGTGCCCATTCTGGAAAGGCGCTGCCGTAGCTCCTCTTCCGTGATGCTCTCCTGGCGGGTCAGCGCACTGGTTACGCAGACTAATCCCGCTGCCACATCCAGCACCGAAGCAATCACGCCGCCGTGCAAAATTTTCTGGGCGGCATTTCCCACCAGTTTGCTCTGGTTAGCAAAACTCAGCTCAGCATAGTCCGGCTCAAGCCTCTCCAGTTTCAGGCCCAACGCCTGATTAAAAGGCATGTCACAGACAAAAATATCACCGATCAGGCGGCGTGCAGCCTCCTGAGCCAGAGGAACAGCAGAGTTCATGAAAAGTCCTCACAAAAAATGGTCGCTACAGAATAACAGAGTGTCTGTGCCAGACCAGAGCGCGCTTTTATTTACAAAAACAGCGCTAATCTCCGTACCGGTTTCTGTGTAGAATGGCGTGCTTTTTATCCACTTATCCCGTTTCTGTTCTGGAGAACATTATGCCTATGCTGAGAGGATTGCTGGCAGCAGCCTTCCTGTTTCCCACGTTAGTTCTGGCACAAGAAGCCACGGTTACCGAGGTCCACGACCAGCCCGCCGTGCGTGGCAGTATTATCGCTAACCTGTTGGAAAAGCATGACAATCCTTTCGTTCTTTTCCCTTACGAAAGCAACTACGTTCTCTATACGGACACCAGCAATATCAACAAAGAGGCTATCGAGAGCTATAACTGGGCAGACACCGCCAAGCATGATGAAGTAAAATTCCAGCTCAGTCTGGCCTTTCCCCTGTGGCGTGGCATTTTGGGTGACAACTCGGTGCTGGCAGCCTCGTATACTCAGGGATCGTGGTGGCAGCTCTCTAACCGTGCCGGTTCTTCGCCGTTTCGCGAAACCGACTATCAGCCGCAGATTTTTCTGGGCTGGGCGACAGATTATAGCTTCGCTGGCTGGACACTGCGAGATGTGGAAACGGGCCTGAACCATCAGTCAAACGGGCGCTCTGAACCCACTTCACGCAGCTGGAACCGGGTCTACGCCCGCCTGATGGCGCAGAACGGCAACTGGATGGTAGAAGCTAAACCCTGGTACCGCATTCCAGAAAGTGAAAATGATGATGATAACCCGGATATCACCAAGTACATGGGGTATTATCGTCTGACCGTTGGCTATCAATGGGGCGAAAGCATTTTCAGCGTTAAGAGCAACTATAACTGGAATAGCGGCTACGGCGGCGCGGAAATGGGCTGGAGCTACCCGATCACTAACCACGTTCGTTTCTATACCCAGGTGTTCAGCGGCTACGGCGAATCGCTGATTGACTATAACCACCGCCAGACGCGCGTGGGTGTGGGTGTGATGCTGAACGACCTGTTTTAATGCCTTTCCGGTGAGCGACTCAAGTTCGCTCACCCATCATCAGATTTGGGGAATACGTGTCTACGGCTGCAGTAATCAATCAGGAAGCGCTGGCGGAACAGGTACTGCAAGAGACCTTCGGCTACCAGCACTTTCGCCCAGGACAACAATCCATTATTCAGGCTTCGCTGAAAGGGCGTGACTGTCTGGTCGTGATGCCGACCGGCGGCGGTAAGTCACTCTGCTATCAAATTCCGGCGCTGGTCAGAGAGGGCCTGACCCTGGTGGTTTCTCCGCTGATCTCACTGATGAAAGATCAGGTGGATCAGCTGCTGGCCAACGGCGTGTCCGCCGCCTGTCTCAACTCTTCGCAGAACCGTGAAGAGCAGCAGGAGGTGATGGCTGGATGCCGTACGGGACGGATCAGGCTGCTCTATATCGCGCCAGAACGTCTGATGATGGACAATTTTCTCGATAACCTGCTGCACTGGAATCCGGCGATGCTGGCCGTGGATGAGGCGCACTGTATTTCTCAGTGGGGACATGATTTCCGTCCTGAGTACGGTGCGCTGGGCCAGCTTCGTCAGCGCCTGCCTGATGTGCCGGTGATGGCGCTGACGGCAACAGCCGATGAAACGACGCGAAACGATATCGCGCGGCTGCTGCAGTTAAACGATCCGCTGATCCAGATCAGCAGCTTTGACCGCCCCAATATCCGCTACACGCTGGTGGAAAAATTCAAGCCTACCGAGCAGCTGCTGCGCTATGTGCAGGATCAGCGCGGTAAGTGCGGCATCATCTATTGTAACAGCCGGGCGAAGGTGGAAGACACGGCCGCCAGGCTGCAAAGCCGTGGGCTGAGCGTCGGCGCTTATCATGCCGGGATGGATAACGCTCATCGCGCGCAGGTCCAGGAAGCGTTTCAGCGTGACGACCTGCAAATTGTCGTGGCGACCGTCGCCTTTGGTATGGGCATTAATAAACCCAACGTGCGTTTTGTGGTGCACTTCGATATCCCGCGTAATATTGAGTCCTACTATCAGGAAACCGGCCGTGCCGGTCGTGATGGCCTGCCCGCGGAAGCGCTGATGCTGTACGACCCGGCGGATATGGCCTGGCTGCGTCGCTGCCTGGATGAAAAAGCGCCGGGTCCGTTACAGGATATTGAACGGCATAAGCTCAATGCGATGGGCGCCTTTGCTGAAGCGCAAACCTGCCGTCGTCTGGTCTTGTTGAACTACTTCGGTGAAGGGCGTCAGCAGCCTTGCGACAACTGCGATATCTGTCTGGATCCGCCGCGTCGTTATGACGGGCTGGTAGAGGCGCAGAAAGCGCTCTCCGGCATTTATCGCGTAGGGCAGCGCTTTGGCATGGGCTATATCGTTGAGGTGCTGCGTGGGGCGAATAATCAGCGCATCCGCGATATGCAGCACGATAAATTACCCGTCTACGGTATCGGTAAAGATCAGAGCAATGAGCACTGGGTGAGCGTGCTGCGCCAGCTGATCCACCTCGGGCTGGTGACGCAGAACATTGCCATGCACTCGGCGTTACAGCTGACGGAAGCGGCCCGTCCGATCTTACGCGGCGAAGCGCCGCTGATGCTGGCGGTGCCAAGGCTGGTCAGCGTTAAGCCCCGTAATAACAGCCAGAAATCTTTTGGCGGCAACTATGACCGCAAGCTGTTCGCCAAGCTGCGAAAATTGCGTAAAGCGATTGCCGATGAGGAAAACATTCCCCCCTATGTCGTCTTTAACGATGCCACGCTGATAGAGATGGCTGAACAGCTGCCGATCACCGCGTCAGAGATGCTGAGTATTAACGGCGTAGGTCAGAGAAAACTGGAGCGATTTGGCAAGCCTTTCCTGGTGATGATTAAAGAACATATTGATGATGAAGAGTAGTTTCCCTGGATAAAGAGTCAAAGGAGCAGAGAAAATGATGTTATTCCTGACGGTGGCGCTGGTTCACTTTGTGGCGTTGATGAGTCCGGGACCGGACTTCTTTTTCGTGTCGCAAACTGCGGTCAGCCGCTCCAGAAAGGAAGCGATGCTGGGCGTTACCGGGATCACCCTGGGCATTGTTATCTGGGCGGGCGTGGCGCTGATGGGGCTGAACCTGATCCTGCAGCAGATGGCCTGGCTGCATCAGCTGATCATGGTCGGCGGCGGGCTTTACCTGCTATGGATGGGCTGGCAGATGCTGCGCTCTGCGCGCCAGCAGCACAGGCAGGCCACTCAGCCAGATGCCCCAACGGTCGTGCTGCCGAAAAAGGGCAAAACTTTCCTGAAAGGCTTTCTCACCAACCTCTCTAACCCAAAAGCGGTAATCTACTTTGGCAGCGTATTCTCTCTGTTTGTCGGGGATGATGTGGGAGCGGGGGAGCGCTGGGGGCTGTTTTTACTGATCGTCGGGGAAACGTTTGTCTGGTTCAGCCTGGTGGCCAGCATCTTTGCCCTGCCAGCGATGCGTCAGGGTTATCAGCGTCTGGCAAAATGGATTGATGGTTTTGCGGGTCTCCTGTTTGCCGGTTTTGGCATCCACCTGATCCTTTCACGCTAATGTTTCAGGCCGGGTGACTGACCCGGCCTGACACTCTCAGGCAATGCGCCTTGCCGAGGCCAGCAGCGCGCCTACCGCCATAAACATTCCGCCAAACGTTCTGTTCAGCAATTTCATCTGACGCGGCCCTTTGATCCACCCGGCAATGCGTTTAGCCAACATGGCGTAGCCAATCATCACGATGATATCGACCACCACCGTCGTCACGCCCAATACCAGATACTGCACAGCCTGCGGCTGATGAGGAAGGATGAACTGCGGGAACAGCGCCGCCAGGAAAACAATGCTTTTCGGGTTAGTCAGGTTCACCAGAACCGCGCGCTTAAACAGCTTTCTGCGCGGCATCGCTTTTGCCACCGCCTGCAGATCGATGCCACCGGCAGAGCGCCACTGCTGAATGCCCAGCCAGACCAGATAGGCAGCCCCGGCCCACTTCAGGATCTCAAAAGCCAGCAGAGATTGTGAGAAGAGGGCGCCCAGGCCAATGCCCACCAGCAGGATGTGCAGTGACAGGCCAACCTGCAGGCCGGAAATGGAGGCCACTGCGCCACGATAGCCGTGGCTGATGCCGGTACTCATGGTATTGATCGCCCCGGAACCGGGTGAAAGACTTAAGATGCTGGTGGTTAAAAGATAAGCCAGCCACCATTCGATGGTCATGGGTAACGCTCCCTGATAGCGCAGAAGTATGACACAATACGTCATTGTTTGCGGTTGCGCTACGGAATGAGATTATCCCTTCCGGGTGGTGAAAAGGGAGTAAGGGCTGAAGCCGATGACGAGTCAAAAAAAGGGCTGGCCAACGCGTGAAAAAGCGTTTGCTGCTTTTGCTACGGGGCCGCTGCTGGACTTCTGGCAGCAGCGTGAAGAGCGCGAATTCACCGGCGTGGAAAACGTCAAAATACGCTATGTCCGTTTCACTTCTGCACGTCACGACAAAGTTATCCTGCTCTGTCCGGGAAGGATCGAAAGCTATGTGAAATATCCTGAGCTGGCCTATGATCTGTTTCAGTGCGGTTATGACATCATCATTATTGACCATCGTGGTCAGGGCCGCTCTGGCCGCCTGCTGCAGGATTCTCACCGGGGTCACGTCGAAGCGTTTGACCATTATGTCGACGATTTGCAAACGCTTTATCGCAGGGAAGTGGCTGGCGGCCATTACCGGCACCGTTATGCGCTGGCTCACTCCATGGGCGGGGCAATTTTAACGCTGATGCTGGCAAGAGAACCTGCGGCTTTTGACGCGGTGGTGCTGGCTTCGCCGATGTTCGGTATCTTTCTCCCGATGCCGGTCTGGATGGCGAACCGCATCCTGGAGTGGGCTGAGAAACGCCCGGCGCTGCGGGACGGTTATGCCATCGGCACCGGAAAATGGCGTGCCAGACCTTTTGGCATCAATGAACTGACCCACAGCCGTGAGCGCTACCGGCGCAACCTGCGTTTCTATGCTGATGACCCCGGCCTGCGCGTGGGCGGCCCAACCTATCATTGGGTGCGTGAAGGGATGCAGGCCGGGCAGAGTATTATCAGCCGGGCGAAGGAGATCGCCACACCGCTACTGCTGTTGCAGGCCGGTGCGGACAAGGTGGTGGATAACCGGGCTCAGGATCTGTTTTGTCAGGCTATGACCGCCGCGGGGCAGCCCTGTGAAGGGGGAAAACCGCAGGTTATTGCAGGCGCGCGTCATGAGATCTTGTTTGAAAAAGACAGCATGCGTGCCGAAGCGCTGGAAGCCATCGTGGCGTTTTTCTCCAGGCATTGATTTTGCACTACTCAGATGTGACTCAGTAGCGGGCCAGCCAGACTGCCCGATAACAGACTAACCAGAGGTTTTATGTACCCTATTGTTGCTTCCGATCTTGACGGCACGCTGTTGTCACCGGATCACCGTTTATCTCCTTTCGCCCGTGAAACGCTGCAGCTGATGACTCGCAAGGGGGTGAATTTTATCTTCGCCACCGGCCGTCACTACATTGATGTGGCGCAAATGCGGGACAGTCTGGGGATTGACGCTTTTATGATCACCTCTAACGGCGCGCGCGTGCACAACACCGCTGGCGAGCTGGTTTTCAGCCACAATCTGGATGAAGACATTGCCCGCGAGCTGTTTGCGCTGCATCACAGCCATGAGGATATTTTTACCAACGTCTACCGCGATGAAGAGTGGTTCCTGAACCGTAACCGTCCTGAAGAGATGGATTTCTTCCGCGAGTCTGACTTCAATTACCAGATCTATGAGCCAGGTTCGCTGGCAACGGATGGCATCAGCAAGGTGTTCTTTACCTGTGGTAAACCTGAGCTGCTGATCCCGCTCGAGGAGGCGCTGGTGGCTCGCTGGGGCGATCGCGTTAACGTCAGCTTCTCGCTGCCGACCTGTCTGGAAGTGATGGCGGGCGGGGTGTCGAAAGGCCATGCGCTGGACGCCGTTGCCCGCTCTCTGGGCTTTGGCCTGAAAGAGTGCATCTCCTTTGGTGACGGTATGAATGATAAAGAGATGCTGACCATGGCTGGCAAGGGGTGCATCATGAGCAATTCGCACCATCGTCTGAAAGATCTGCTGCCGGAGCTGGAAGTGATTGGATCCAATGCGGATAACGCTGTGCCCCACTATCTGCGTAAGCTTTACAACGTGTAGCCAGCCATCTTCCGCCCAGGCGCACCGGGGCGGAAGAGGTTTACTGATGCAGGAAGTGAACTGCTTTATCAGGGAAATCAGTGAATAAGCCGTCTACGTTAGCCTGGTTGTAGAGCACATCGTAGAGCTGATCGACATTATCTACCCAAGCGGGAAGCTGGTCTGCCCGGACGGTATAAGGATGAACCACCATTCTGGCCTGGTGCGCTTCTTTCACCATCCCGGTCAGACGAATATGACCCTTAGTCGATGTCGCCGCCACCAGCATATGATAATCCGGCCCAATTCCATCGGCGTACTCAGCCACTTGCTTCATGGCGCCAGGTTTAAACATCCAGTCGTAGCTGTAGTTCACCCATTTGCCGTTCTGCTGCTCCTGCGTCTCTTTCGAGCTGGTTTCAGTGATTAACTGGACCAGCTTGAGGTTCATCCCTCGCTGTGGCTCCAGCTCCGTTTTGATCCGCTTCACTTCGTTGTAATCAAAACACTGCAGGTACACAGGATCTTTTTTATCGCTGTAACCGTACTTCTTCAGGACATCGAGCACTTTAGCGGAGATATCTTTGCCCTCCTGGCGATGAAACCAGGGCGCTTTAATCTCCGTGTAAATCCCGATGTTTTTACCTGTAGAGTAATTCAGTCCCTGAATGAATTCGATCTCCTCCTCAAAGGTGTGGACGCGGAAGTCAGATTTCCCCAGAGGAAAGCGTTTTGGGAACGTCTGCTTTTTCCTGCCGTTCTCTACGGTAAACCCTTCTGAGAATTTCAGGCCTTTAATCTCGGCCAGCGTGAAGTCGATAGCGTAGTAACGTCCATCCTTTCTGGCACGGGTAGGATAACGGTCGGCAACATCTGTCACACGATCAAGGTAATGATCGTGCAGCACGACTAACCGGTCATCTTTGGTCATGACCAAATCCTGCTCCAGAAAGTCCGCTCCCTGGGCATAGGCCATCGCCTTGGCAGGAAGCGTATGTTCCGGCAAATAGCCGCTGGCTCCCCGATGGGCAATAACAATTTTGTCCGACTGCGCAGCCATAGCGCAGAGTGAAGAGGCCATCAGGATGGTGGCCACGACTGTTTTAATTAACATGGACTCTCCCGTTATTCCGCCTGCTTCAGCTGCTGTTTATGCTTGTTTTCACTCAGCATAGTTAACACCAGCAACAGCACAGCCAGTACACAGCCGCCAATCATGATGATAAAGCCTCCGTCCCAGCCGAAAAAGTCTACGGTATAGCCGACGATAGCGCTGGCTGCCACAGAGCCGCCCAGGTAACCAAATAAACCGGTAAACCCTGCCGCTGTTCCGGCCGCTTTTTTCGGAGCCAGCTCTAACGCATGCAGGCCAATCAGCATGACAGGCCCATAAATCAGGAAGCCGATGGCGATCATACAAGCCATATCAATGCCGGGATTACCTGCCGGGTTCATCCAGTAGATTACGGTGGCAATGGTGACCAACACCATAAAGAATACGCCGGTGGCGCCACGATTGCCTTTAAAGACTTTGTCAGACATCCAGCCACACAGCAGCGTGCCGGGGATCCCTGCATATTCATAGAAAAAGTAAGCCCAGGAGGATTTATCCAGCGCGAAATGCTTCACTTCTTTCAGGTAAGTAGGTGACCAGTCAAGAATGCCGTAACGCAGCAGATAGACAAACACGTTCGCCAGCGCGATATACCACAGCAATTTATTCGGCAAAATATATTGCATAAAGATTTGCCTGGCGGTCAGCTCTTCTTCATGTTTTTCATCATAGTCCGGCGGATAATCATTTTTGTACTCTTCAATCGGCGGCAGGCCGCAGGATTGCGGCGTATCGCGCATCATGGCAAAGGCAAAGAGGGCAATCACGATAGCGCCAAAGGCTGGCATATAGAGCGCCGCTTTCCAGTCGTTAAACCACGCCATGCCCAGCAAGAACAGCAGAGGAGGAATGCCGCCGCCTACGTTATGCGCGCAGTTCCAGACGGAAACCACCCCTCCGCGCTCTTTTTGCGACCACCAGTGCACCATAGTGCGGCCACAGGGAGGCCATCCCATTCCCTGAAACCAGCCGCATAAAAACAGCAGCACGAACATCACCATAATGCTGGAGGTGGCCCAGGGGACGAACCCCATAAAGAGCATAACCGCGGCGGCCAGGATCAACCCGGCAGGCAAAAAGACTCTGGGGTTAGAGCGGTCAGAGACCGAGCCCATGATAAATTTTGAAAAGCCGTAGGCGATAGAGATGCCAGAGAGCGCAAACCCGAGGTCGCCACGGGAAAAACCCTGCTCAATCAGATAGGGCATGGCGAGAGCAAAGTTTTTGCGAACCAGATAATAGGCAGCATAACCGAAGAAAATTCCCAGGAAAATTTGCCAGCGCAGCTTGCGGTAGAGCGGATCTACCTTGCCGGCCTCTACACGAGGCTGGTGAGGGGCTGGCTTAAAAATACTTAACATGTGAGCCTCCGATGGGCGGTTTATTCTCTTTTTAGCGCCTTATGGCGCGTCATAACGAAAGGATTGCCGGAAAAACGGACACAATGTTCCTTTTCGCGCAAAGAATAGGCGTAAAACGCTCAGCAGACTGTGAAGCGAAACTCAAATGTTACATTTTTATGACAAAAAAACCGTATCTGTGAATTAGCGCGACAAAACGTGTCAGGCTTGTGAAGGGGGAATGATAAAAAGTTGGGTTTGGAAAGCGTTAAGAAAATGACTTTCGTTAGCGAACATCTTTCAAAGCCACAGTGCAGATGTATTTTAAATGCTCAGATGTAAACCAAATAATTCCCTGTGACTTCGTGCATTTCGCTACACTACGGCCACTTTTCACTGCAGAGTTTTTATTGTGACGTTACTGATTGTCACCACAATCTTGTGGGCATTTTCTTTCAGCCTGATAGGTGAATACCTGGCCGGGCAGGTAGACAGCGTGTTTTCCGTACTGGTTCGCCTGCTGCTGGCAGCGGTAGTATTCCTGCCCTTTTTGCGCTGGAAAGGCTACCGGCCTTCCACGCTGCTGCTCTATATGGGCGTTGGCGCTTTACAGCTCGGGGTGATGTATCTGGTGAGTTTCCAGGCCTATCTCTACCTCAGCGTGTCAGAATTTCTGCTGTTTACCGTGATGACGCCGCTCTATGTCACGCTGATTTACGATCTTCTGAAAGGGCGCGGCGTGCGCTGGGGATATGCCCTGAGCGCGCTGCTGGCGGTGGGCGGTGCAGCCATCATCCGTTATGACAAGGTGAGCGAACATTTCTGGTTCGGCCTGATGCTGGTACAGCTGGCAAACATTATCTTTGCTGTCGGTATGGTGGGCTATAAACGGTTGCAGGAGATCCGTCCGATGCCACAGCATACCGCCTTCTCCTGGTTCTACCTTGGGGCGGCGTTAATCGCGGTGCTGGCCTGGTTCCTGTGGGGGAATCCGCAAAAGCTACCCACGACCTCCCTCCAGTGGGGCATTCTGATCTGGCTGGGCGTTGTCGCTTCAGGATTAGGCTATTTCATGTGGAACTACGGCGCGACGCAGGTGGATGCCGGGACGTTGGGGATTATGAACAATATGCATGTGCCTGCAGGCCTGTTGGTCAACCTGGCTATCTGGCAGCAGCAGCCGCACTGGCCAAGTTTTATCATTGGCGCAGCGGTCATTTTCGCTTCTCTGTTAGTCCACCGACACTGGGTTATTAAAAACCGGTAATCGGCATCCGCTTCCGGAAACTGTAAAGGGCAGCAGAGTGCTGCCCTTTACGCATTATTTCGCTTTTACCGCCGGGCGGATCTTCTGCGTTAACCCTTTAAGGAAGTTACGCAGGATCTGGTCGCCGCATTCGCGGTAATTTTTATGGCCAGGCTTACGGAAGATAGCGCCAATCTCAGACTGACCTACGGCAAAGTCCGCCAGCTTGAGGGTCTCAAGAATGTCAGTGGTTTTCAGATCAAACGCAACACGCAGCTTCTTCATGATGATGTTGTTAGTCATTTTGCGTTCGATAGAGGGGGCAGGGGCCTCTTCGCTCTTTCCGCGACGCTGGAAAATCAGGCCGTTCAGGAAGTAGCCCATAATCACATCCGGGCAGTCGCGGTAGCCTGGCTCATCCTCTTTTTTCAGGAAACTGTGCACTTCCGCTTCGCTGACCTCGGTTTCTGCCAGCGCCAGGATCGCTACGACCTGGGCATCGCTTAAATCCAGCATGTAGCGCACGCTGCGCAGAACATCATTATTCGTCATAAAAATCTCATCAGGGATCAAAGTCTGTTGGGCGCATTATAGAGACAAATGGCCCCTGATGCAGGAAAACCCGCCAGAGATTAAGCGGGAGAGATAAATCAGGAGTGAGCCAGCGTACCAGGCAGGGGCGTCCCGGGTTGGGAAGCATCTTTCACGCGGGGTAAATGGTCACAGGCATGCTGGCGGGCAGAGCGGATAAAAGCCTCGGTAACCGGCTGACGCTGCTCGCCATCGCGGACGGCGGCATAAAGGCGGCTCCATAGCCCTTCACCCAACGTTTTGGTAACCACCACGCCCTGATTTTCAAAGCTTTCTACCACCCAGTGAGGCAGCGCGGCAATGCCCATGCCTGCCGACACCATCTGAATTAACAGCAGCGTATTATCAACGCTTTTCAGCGCCGGGCTGACGCCCGCGGGCTGTAAAAAGTGTCGCCAGATATCCAGACGCTGGCGCTGAACCGGATAAATCATCAGCACTTCGTTAGCCAGATCCTCAGGGGAGATATGCTCAACTTGCGCCAGAGCGTGGTCCGGCGCCAGCACCAGCCTTACTTCAAAATCAAACATCGGTGAATAGAACAGCCCGCTGCGCGGCAGAATATCGGAAGTAAGAACCAGATCCAGCTCGCCCTGCTGCAGGGCTGGTTGCGGGTCAAACGTGACTCCCGATTTGAAATCCATCACCACCTGCGGCCAGCTCTGGCGAAAATTATTCAGCGCGGGCGTCAGCCACTGGATACAGCTGTGGCACTCAATGGCGATGCGCAGCGTGGTCTGGTGCGGCTCATGACACGCCTGAAGCGCCTGCTGAATTTGCGGCAGCACCTGCTCCGCCAGCTGCAGCAGGATCTCTCCCTGCGGCGTGAAGCGTAACGGCTGGCTCTTGCGCACGAACAGACGGAAGCCCAGACGCTGTTCCAGGTCGCTGAACTGATGAGATAACGCCGACTGCGTTTGATGTAGCTGGGCTGCTGCTGCTGCCAGTGAGCCGGTTGTCCGCAGCGCCTGCAGCGTTCGCAGGTGTTTAAGTTCGATCATGAGAGTCCTTCACAACGACAGTGAACAATTTGCGCTTGTGGTTACTACAGTACCTGCGGATTATAGATGTGTAAACATCTGGACGTCTAAAAGCCTGATTGCAACCACAACGGGCAGCAACTGAGGAAAGCGCTGATGACCATTCTGAACCATACACTCGGATTTCCCCGCGTCGGCCTGCGTCGCGAACTGAAAAAGGCCCAGGAAAGCTACTGGGCAGGCACCACGTCTCAGGAAGAACTGCTGGCCGTGGGGCGCGAATTACGTGCCCGCCACTGGCAGCAGCAGCGGCAGGCGGGTGTGGATTTGGTGCCGGTGGGAGACTTCGCCTGGTACGATCACGTTCTGACAACCAGCCTGCTGCTGGGCAATGTCCCGGCCCGCCATCAAAATAAAGATGGCTCGGTCGATTTGGATACCCTGTTCCGCCTGGGCCGTGGTCGCGCGCCAACCGGCGAACCCGCAGCCGCAGCCGAGATGACAAAATGGTTCAACACTAACTATCACTATATGGTGCCGGAATTCACCAAAGGCCAGCAGTTTAAGCTGAGCTGGAGGCAGATCCTGGAAGAGGTGGATGAAGCGCTGGCGCTGGGGCATAAGGTGAAACCTGTGCTGCTGGGTCCGGTAACCTATCTGTGGCTGGGTAAAGTAAAGGGCGAACAGTTTGACCGCCTGAGCTTGCTGAACGACATTCTGCCGGTATATCAGCAGGTGCTGGCTGAGCTGGCAGCGCGCAATATCGACTGGGTGCAGATTGATGAGCCAGCGCTGGTTCTGGAACTGCCTCAGTCGTGGCTGGATGCCTTTAAGCCAGCTTATGAAGCGCTGCAGGGATCCACAAAACTGCTGCTCACTACCTATTTTGAAAGCGCCGGTACCAACATTGACACTATCCGTACGCTGCCGGTTCAGGGCCTGCACGTTGACCTGGTCCATGGCAAAGATGATATCGCTGAGCTGAACAGAAAAATCCCGGCAGAGTGGTTGCTCTCCGTAGGCGTTATCAATGGCCGCAATGTCTGGCGCGCCGATCTCAGCAGCTGGTTTGAACGTCTTCAGCCGCTGCTGGCCCAACGCCAGCAGCTCTGGATAGGTTCATCCTGTTCATTGCTGCACAGTCCTATCGATCTCAGCACCGAAACGCGTCTGGATGATGAGGTGAAAAGCTGGTTCGCCTTCGCGCTGCAAAAGTGTGCCGAGCTTTCGCTGCTGAGTCATGCGTTAAACAACAACGATCCGCAGTCGCTGGAAGCGTGGAGCGCGCCCATCCGCGCCCGTCGCCACTCACCCCGCGTGCATAATGCGGCGGTTGGCAAACGGCTGGCTGGCATCACGCCTGAAGAGAGCCTGCGCAATAACAGCTACGCCGTGCGGGCAGAAGCCCAGCGTAAGCGCTTCCAGCTGCCCGCCTGGCCGACCACCACCATTGGCTCTTTCCCGCAGACTACTGAGATCCGTGGTTTGCGTCTGGACTTCAGACAGGGTCGGCTGGATAGCAGCCACTACCGCACCGGCATTGCTGAACATATTAAGCAGGCCATTGCCGAACAGGAGCGCCTGGGGCTGGACGTGCTGGTGCACGGTGAAGCTGAACGTAATGACATGGTTGAGTATTTTGGTGAGAATCTGGACGGTTTCGCCTTCACGCAAAACGGCTGGGTGCAGAGTTACGGTTCGCGCTGCGTGAAGCCGCCGGTGATCATTGGTGACGTCAGCCGCCCGCAAGCGATCACCGTTGAGTGGGCGAAGTATGCGCAGTCTCTGACCGATAAACCGGTTAAAGGTATGCTGACCGGCCCGGTGACTATCCTTTGCTGGTCATTCCCCCGCGAAGACGTTACCCGGGAAACCATCGCAAAACAGATCGCTCTGGCGCTGCGGGATGAGGTGGCAGATCTCGAGAAAGCGGGGATTGGCATTATTCAGATTGATGAGCCTGCCTTGCGTGAAGGGCTGCCGCTTCGTCAGTCGGACTGGGCTGCCTATCTGGAGTGGGCAGTCGATGCGTTCCGCCTCAACGCCGCTGTGGCGCAGGATGACACCCAAATTCATACCCATATGTGTTACTGCGAGTTTAACGACATCATGGACTCTATCGCCGCACTGGATGCGGACGTGATCACCATCGAAACCTCACGTTCCGATATGGAACTGCTGGAGTCGTTTGAGGAATTTGATTATCCGAATGACATTGGACCGGGCGTTTACGATATTCACTCGCCAAATGTGCCAGAGGTGGAGTGGATAGAGGCGCTGCTGCTGAAAGCGGCAAAACGCATCCCGACGGAGCGTTTGTGGGTAAACCCGGATTGCGGTTTGAAAACGCGGGGCTGGCCGGAAACCCGCCAGGCTCTGGCTAATATGGTTCAGGCGGCGCAAAACCTGCGTAAGATCGAAGCCTGATTTTTCTGTTGTTGTGTTGTTGTGCTGGGGCGCTATTGCGCCCCTTTTTTATTACTTCACATCATATTGCCGGAACCAGGCAAGCATCCTCTGCCAGCCATCCTTTGCGGACTCTTCGTGATAGCTTGGGCGATAGTCAGCGTTAAATGCATGTCCCGCCTCGGGATAAACGACGATTTCCGCTTTTGCGTTGGCGGCACGCAGCGCCTGACGCATCTTCTCCACGCTCTCCTGCGGAATACTCTCATCCAGACCGCCATAAAGCCCTAATACCGGCGCAGTAAGGTCAACGGCAATATCCACCGGCTGCTTCTGCTGCTTCAGGGTCTTTTCGCCAACCAGTTTGCCATACCACGCAACGGCGGCTTTTAGCTGCGGATTGTGCGCCGCGTAGAGCCAGGTAATGCGGCCGCCCCAGCAAAAACCGGTGATCGCCATATTACGCATATCGCCGCCGTGGCGTGAGGCCCAGTTGGCGACATGATCCAGATCGGCAAGCACCTGAGTGTCGGGAACCTGGCTGACTAATTCGCTGAAAAGCGTTGGAATATCATTATATTCGGCAGGATCGCCCTGACGGAAATAGAGCTCCGGCGCCACCGCCAGATAGCCTTCCAGCGCCAGGCGGCGGCAGATATCACGAATATGCTCATGTACCCCGAAAATCTCCTGAACCACCAGGATCACCGGCAGCGGACCGCTGGCATTACGGGGCTTGGCATGGAACGCGGGCATATTTTCGCCCTGGGTGGGAATGGATGTTTCGCCTGACAAAATCGCTTCGCTGTCAGTGATAATTGTGGTCGATGCGGTAGGCGATACCGCGGGAGCGAACCCATTATTGCTCATTTTTTGAGTCATATTTTCTTCGGTTTTCATTGTCCTCTCCGTGCATGCATTAGCGCAATCAGCTAACTATAGCCAGGATTACGTTTGGGTCAGGGGATGCTTTTCTCTTCACCATTAACACTGCCATCAGCTTACCGACACCACAACTTGTGGCAATCGCCGATGACACAGTGATTAAATGCGATCTGTGTCACATTTAAGTTTTTATTCACTGCAAGTTTCATTAACTTAAGTGAGTAATCTCACATAAATTTTCCAGGCTTTGCACTATTGTGACCGCCTGATCCTTATCCCCCTTTCCCGTTACAGGAGTTTGAAATGGCACACTCAGACGTTTTTCATTTGGGTTTAACTAAAGCGGATTTGCAGGGTGCGACGCTGGCGATTGTGCCGGGCGATCCTGAACGGGTAAAAAAAATCGCGGCATTGATGGATAACCCGGTTCATCTCGCCTCACACCGTGAATTCACTACCTGGCGTGCAGAGCTGGATGGCAAAGCGGTAATCGTTTGTTCTACCGGCATCGGCGGTCCTTCCACTTCTATCGCAGTAGAGGAGCTGGCTCAGCTGGGCGTGCGTACTTTCCTGCGTGTCGGTACGACGGGAGCTATTCAGCCAGATATCAATGTTGGTGACGTACTGGTCACCACGGGTTCTGTTCGTCTTGATGGCGCCAGCCTGCACTTTGCACCGCTCGAATTCCCTGCCGTGGCCGACTTCACCTGTACTACTGCGTTAGTCGAGGCGGCTAAAGCGGCAGGCGCAACCACGCATATCGGTATCACTGCCTCTTCTGATACATTTTACCCGGGCCAGGAACGCTACGATACCTATTCAGGGCGCGTGGTGAGCCGCTTTCAGAACTCAATGCAGGAGTGGCAGCAGATGGGAGTGCTGAACTATGAGATGGAATCCGCCACATTGTTAACCATGTGTGCGAGCCAGGGACTGCGCGCAGGCATGGTTGCCGGCGTGATTGTTAACCGGACTCAACAGGAGATCCCGGATGCAGAAACCATGAAAAGAACCGAAAGCGATGCGGTACGCATCGTGGTTGATGCCGCACGCCGTCTGATCTGATGATTTGAAACAGAGGAGGATCTCTCGGTGATTCTCCTCTCCTTTTCCTTCCTCTGCCGCTGTTTCCCGATCTGCCTCCAGATTCCCACTGAAATCCTCTGTATAGCGCTTCCTGCCATCGTTTTGTCTGGACATTCATACAGTGCGGCTCTACCTTTTCCGTAGCAAAGTCAGGGCAGGAGAGAATAAGGGTGGATGCAACAATCAGCTACGGTATTTGTCTTGGGCTGGCAGGCCTGTTAGCGGGATGGATGATTGCCTGGTTTCGCGGGCAGCAACTTTCTGCGAAACAGGAAACGGAGCGGCAGCTGCTTGTGCAGTCCGCCAGCCAGCTTCGCGAGGAACGCGACAGGCTCCAGCAACAGCTGGAAGCCCAACAGCAGGCGCAACGGCACACTGAGCTGGAACTGCGTCAGCTTCATGGCGCGTTGTCTGCGTCCCAGGAAAAACTCCACCATCTGGATCACTGGCGTAATGAAGCGGAACAGCTGACGCGCGAATTACGTAATCAGTTAGAAATCAACAGTTCGCAGGAAGCGGAGCTGCGGGAAGTCACTATCCGCCTTGAAGAGACGCGCATGGCTGCCGAAGAGAAGCAGCGTTTGCTGGTGAACAGCGAGCAGCGGCTGAATGCACAATTTGAAAATCTGGCGAATCGCATCTTTGAAAACAGCGGCCGCCGGGTTGATGAGCAGAATAAGCAGAGCCTGAACAGCCTGATCTCCCCGCTACGGGAACAGTTAGAAGGGTTCCGCCGCCAGGTGCAGGAAGGATTTGGTCAGGAGGCGCGTGAGCGGCATACCCTTTCCCACGAAATTCGTAATCTGCAGCAGCTCAATGCGCAAATGGCGCAGGAAGCGATCAACCTGACCAAAGCCCTCAAGGGGGATAACAAGACGCAGGGCAACTGGGGCGAAGTGGTACTGAGCAGAGTGTTGGAGGCTTCCGGCCTGCGTGAAGGGCATGAGTATGAAACGCAGGTAAACATTCAGCTGGAGCAAAATGGCCGGATGCAGCCTGACGTTGTTGTGCGCCTGCCGCAGGGCAAGGACGTGGTGATCGATGCCAAAATGACGCTGGTAGCCTACGAACGCTATTTCAACGGCGAGGATGAAGCAGAGCGTGAAGTTGCCATCAGCGAACACATTGCCTCAATACGTGGTCACCTTCGCCTGCTAAGTCGTAAAGATTATCAACAATTACCCGGTTTACGCTCTCTGGATTATGTGTTGATGTTTATCCCTGTTGAACCAGCCTTTTTGTTAGCGATCGATCGTCAGCCGGAGCTGATCAACGAAGCGCTCAATCTGAATATTATGCTGGTCAGCCCCACCACCTTGCTGGTGGCGCTGCGGACCATTAACAATTTGTGGCGTTATGAACACCAGAGCCGCCATGCGCAACGCATTGCCGATCGCGCCGCGAAGCTGTATGACAAAATGCGGCTGTTTGTGGATGACATGTCCGCCGTGGGGCAGAACATGGAGAGGGCGCAGGAGAGCTATCGCCAGGCGATGAAAAAGCTCTCTGAAGGCCGGGGTAATCTGATAGCCCAGACCGAAAGCTTCCGCCATCTTGGGGTCGAGGTAAAAAGGCCGATCAATCCCCGACTGGTTGAACAGGCGATGCCAGATTCCCCTGAAAACCTCTTTGATGAAGAGGAGGAGGAAACCGCCCCTGAACTCGGTTTGGCCGCGGATAAGGGCGCTGCCCGCGTTAATGAATAAGCCGCGAGGCTGCGTGCCTGGCCTGCGTGACTCTGGTACACTTGGCAGATAATTGATTGCAGAGAAGGCAAAACAAATGGCAGATGAATCAAAGGACACCACCCATTTCGGCTTTCGTACCGTAGCGAAAAGCGACAAAGCTGAAATGGTGGCTGATGTTTTCCATTCCGTTGCGGCCAAATATGACCTGATGAACGATTTGATGTCGTTTGGTATTCATCGCGTCTGGAAGCGTTTTACCATTGATTGCAGCGGTGTCCGTCGCGGACAGCGCGTGCTGGATCTGGCGGGTGGAACGGGTGACCTTACCGCTAAATTCTCGCGCATTGTGGGCGAGACTGGCGAAGTGGTTCTGGCCGATATCAACAGTTCCATGCTGAAAGTAGGCCGGGAAAAATTACGTAATATCGGTATCGTCGGCAACGTGAGCTATGTTCAGGCTAACGCTGAAGCCCTGCCGTTCCCTGACAACCACTTTGACTGCATTACCATCGCTTTTGGTCTGCGCAACGTGACGGAAAAAGAGAAGGCGCTGGCCTCCATGTTCCGCGTGCTGAAACCAGGCGGCCGCCTGCTGGTGCTGGAGTTTTCCAAACCGGTACTGGAGCCGCTGAGCAAAGCTTATGATGCCTACTCTTTCCATATTCTGCCGCGGATTGGCGAACTGGTAGCAAAAGATGCGGGAAGCTACCGCTACCTGGCCGAATCTATTCGCATGCATCCCGATCAGCAGACGCTGAAGCAGATGATGGAAGAGGTGGGCTTTGAAAATACTACCTACCACAATCTCACTGGTGGCATCGTTGCACTGCACCGTGGGTTCAAGTTCTAAACAGGAAAGCGAATGACTTTAACGCCGCTGTTAACTGCGGGGCTGGAAACGGCGCTTAATCAGGTCCTTTATCGCGATCGTGGCCTGAAGGCTGCCCGCCAGCGCCTCAACGGCAAAAGCCTGGCCATTGTGCTGGCAGAACTCAAACAACCGCTCACGTTTATCTTCAGTGAAAGGCAGGTGGACGTTCTGGGAGAATGGAGCGATAAGCCTGACTGCACGGTGAAAACTCAGCTGACAACGCTGCGTAAACTGCGCGATCGTCAGCAGCTGACCAGCCTGATCCGCAGCGGAGAGCTGGAGGTAGAGGGCGATCTGCAGGTCGTACAGCACTTCTCTGCTCTGATCGATCTGGCTGAACTTGATCCTGCGGAATATCTTGCCCCCTGGACTGGCGACGTAATGGCACAAAGCATCAGCCAGTTTGCCCGCCGTGGTTTTCAGTTTCTTCGCGGGGATCTGCAGCGCAAGCAGGATTATTTAGGGCAGGCAGTGACCGAAGAGTGGCGTCTTGCGCCCGGCGCGTTAGAGGCAGCCTGGTTTACTGAAGAAGTCGAAGCGTTAAACCGCGACTTTTCTGCGCTGGAAGCCCGTCTGACCCATCTGGAGGCCAAATGAGCTTTGGTGAAATACGACGCCTGTACTTTATCATCAGGGTATTCCTGAGCTACGGCCTTGATGAGCTGATCCCGAAAACCCGCTTTGCTCTCCCTCTGATTCTGTGGCGAAAATCGCTATTTTGGATACCCAATAAGCATAAAGAACGGCTGCTGGGTGAGCGGTTACGCCTGGCGCTGGAACAACTGGGGCCAGTCTGGATCAAATTTGGTCAAATGATGTCTACCCGCCGCGATCTTTTCCCACCGCAGATTGCCGACCAGCTGGCGATGTTACAGGATCGCGTGGCGCCGTTTGAGGGGGTGCTGGCCAAGCAGCAAATTGAACTGTCGCTGGGTTGTCCTGTGGAAACCCTGTTTGATAATTTCGAGATCAAACCGCTGGCTTCCGCCTCTATTGCCCAGGTGCACACCGCTACCCTGAAAGAGAATGGCCGGGAAGTGGTGATTAAAGTGATTCGCCCCGATATCCTGCCGGTGATCAGAGCAGATATGAAGCTGATCAACCGCATGGCTCGCTGGGTACCGCGCTTGTTGCCGGATGGGCGTCGTCTGCGTCCGCAGGAAGTGGTGGCGGACTATGAAAAAACGCTGATTGATGAGCTCAATCTGCTGCGTGAAGCGGCCAATGCCATTCAGCTTCGCCGCAACTTCGATAACAGCAAGATGCTTTACGTGCCGGAAATCTTCTCAGATTACGGTAGCGAAACCATGCTGGTAATGGAGCGGATCTACGGTATTCCTATTTCCGATGTGGTGGCGCTTGAGCAGCATGGCGTAAACATGAAGCTGCTGGCCGAGCGCGGCGTGCAGGTGTTCTTTACCCAGGTATTCCGCGACAGCTTCTTCCATGCTGATATGCATCCCGGCAACATTTTTGTCAGCTATGAACACCCGGAAGATCCGCAATATATCGGTATTGACTGCGGCATTGTCGGGTCGCTGAATAAAGAGGATAAGCGCTATCTGGCTGAGAACTTTATCGCCTTCTTTAACCGTGACTATCGCAAGGTTGCCGAGCTGCACGTTGACTCTGGCTGGGTACCGCCAGACACCAATGTGGAAGATTTTGAATTCGCCATCCGCACCGTTTGCGAACCTATTTTTGAGAAGCCGCTGGCAGAGATCTCCTTTGGTCATGTGTTGTTGAACTTGTTCAACACCGCCAGGCGTTTCAATATGGAAGTTCAGCCGCAGCTGGTTCTCCTGCAGAAAACATTGCTGTATGTTGAAGGAGTAGGGCGTCAGCTTTATCCCCAGCTGGATCTGTGGAAAACCGCAAAACCGTTCCTGGAAGAGTGGATCAAAGATCAAATCGGTATCCCAGCGATCGTACGCGCCTTGAAAGAAAAAGCGCCATTCTGGGCCGAAAAGCTGCCGGAGTTGCCGGAGCTTTTTTATGACAGTCTCCGTCAGCACAAGCATTTGCAGCACAGCGTGGATAAACTGGCTAACGATTTGAAGAATGAGCGGGTCAGACAGCATAAGTCCCGTTACCTGTTCGGCGTCGGGGCCACGCTGCTGCTGAGCGGCACGGCTATTCTGCTGACCAAGCCCGAGTGGGAGTGGATTTCGGCAGGAATGATCGCGGCGGGGTTGGTTAGCTGGCTGGTTGGCTGGCGCAAGACCGACTGAATGTCATAAAAAGTAAACAGGGCCTTATCCTGAATGGTTAGGGCTTTGTTCATCGTCAGTGCAACCTGAGCTGATATATACTGCAAAACAGGCTTTACCATTTACCATCAGAGGCAAAAATCATGGGCGGTATCAGTATCTGGCAATTAGTTATCATTGCCGTAATCGTTGTTCTTCTGTTCGGCACTAACAAATTGCGTAACCTGGGGTCCGATCTGGGTTCATCAATCAAAGGCTTCAAAAAAGCCATGGGTGATGAAAACGAGAAAGATAAAGAGAAAGATCATGCCAATGATGCAGACTTTAACGCCACACTGGCTGACAAAGCGCATACAGAAGCGAAGAAAGAAGACGTTAAGAACGACAAGGTATAAACCGTGTTCGACATAGGCTTTAGTGAACTGATATTGGTGTTCGTTATCGGGCTGGTCGTACTGGGTCCTCAGCGTTTACCGGTGGCGGTCAGAACCGTTGTCGGCTGGATCCGTGCTCTGCGTTCGCTGGCCACCAGCGTGCAGAACGAGCTGGCTCAGGAACTCAAGCTACAGGAGTTGCAGGAGAGCCTGAAAAAGGTTGAAGAGGCCAGCAAGAACAGCCTTTCTCCTGAACTGAAAGCCTCAATGGATGAGCTGAAACAGTCAGCCGAATCCATGAAGCGTTCCTATCTGGGCGACCATGAAAAAGCCGATGACGAAGCTAACACCATCCATAATCCGTTGGTGAAAAGGCCTGAAGATTCTCACGAAGGCGTGACGCCGGCGGAAGCCGATCATCAGGCAAGTGCCCCTGCGACAGCACCTGATATGGCTGCTGTGCCTGCCGGAGTACCAGCACAAGCACCTGAGATGTCTGCTGCGTCTGCTAAGGTACCAACGACAGCGCCTGATGCAGCTACCGCGCCCGTTCAGGCTCCGGCGGCAGGCGCTGAACCTAAGCCAGCGGTGACAACGAGCGGCGAAATGCCACATTTGTCCAGCCGCGCTCCCGTTTCCACTACATTACCGAGCGATGAACGATAAACATGGCTGTTGAAGATACCCAACCGCTTATCAGTCATTTGATTGAACTCCGTAAGCGCTTGTTGAACTGTATTATTGCCGTTGTGGGCATCTTTGTCTGCCTGGCTTATTTTTCCAATGACATCTATCAGCTTGTTTCCGCACCGCTGATCAGGCAGATGCCAGCGGGGGCCAGCATGATTGCTACCGACGTGGCTTCTCCATTCTTCACCCCTATCAAGCTGACGGTAATCGTCTCGGTATTCCTTGCGGTGCCGGTGATCCTCTATCAGATTTGGGCCTTTATTGCGCCCGCGCTCTACCGGCATGAACGCAGGCTGGTTATGCCTCTGCTCTTTTCCAGTTCATTCCTATTCTATATAGGGATGGCTTTCGCCTACTTTATTGTCTTTCCGCTGGCCTTTGGCTTCTTCGCCAAGACGGCGCCGCAGGGCGTATTGATTGCCACTGACATCAACAACTATCTCGATTTTGTGATGGCGCTGTTTATGGCTTTCGGCGTCTCTTTCGAAGTGCCGATCGCCATCGTACTGATTTGCTGGACTGGCCTGACCACGCCGGAAGATCTCAAGAAGAAGCGTCCCTATGTTCTGGTAGGTGCTTTCGTGGTGGGAATGCTGTTAACGCCGCCTGACGTCTTCTCGCAGACGCTTTTAGCGATTCCAATGTACTGCCTGTTTGAAGTTGGCGTGTTCTTCGCGCGCTTCTATGTTGGCAAGCGTCGTCAGGATATGGACCCGGAAGAGAGCGGTTCAGAATAGCGCAGAGCAGGTCCAGCGCTCACCTTAGATAAAGTAAACTAACCGCCCGAAAGGGCGGTTACCGTTTGGAAATCCTATGTTCGATATTGGCGTTAACCTGACCAGCACGCAGTTTGCAAAAGATCGCGACCAGGTCGTTAAACGTGCAAAAGAGGCGGGCGTACGCGGATTGCTGCTCACGGGCACCAATGCGCTGGAAAGCCAGCAGGCACAGAGCCTGGCTATGCGCCGTCCGGGCTATTGCTGGTCTACGGCGGGCGTGCATCCTCACCATGCCAGCGAATGGTCGGCTGAGACGGCGGCTACCCTGAAACGTCTGGCTGAAAGCCCGGAAGTTGTGGCTATTGGCGAATGTGGCCTGGACTTCAACCGCAATATTTCCGTACCCGAGCAGCAGGTTTATGCTTTTAACGCACAGCTGGAGCTGGCGGCAGAGCTGGGTATGCCGGTGTTCCTTCACTGCCGTGATGCTCACGAGCGTTTTCTCTCCGTACTGACGCCCTGGTTACCCCGGCTGCCTGGCGCCGTTATTCACTGCTTCACCGGGACGCGGGAAGAGCTGGAAGCTTGCCTGGCCGCCGGATTGTCTGTGGGCATTACGGGTTGGGTGTGCGATGAGCGTCGGGGCGTGGAACTGCGTGAACTGATGCCCTTAATCCCGGCAGACCGGCTCTTGCTGGAAACGGATGCGCCCTATCTGCTGCCGCGCGATATGCGTCCAAGGCCGCCTTCAAGGCGTAATGAACCCTGCTTCCTGCCGCATATTGTGCAGGTAGTAGCGGGTTTGCGGGGAGAAGAAGCTGAAGCGCTGGCTGTTCAGTGCGATCAAAATGCCCGTAAGTTGTTCCGTTTGCCGGAGTAAGCTGACAGCAGCCTCAGAGCTTATGGAACTGTTTGTTGTCCAGGCTGCGCGTAATCTGTTTGTTGAGCAAATTCAGCAGCAACATTGAGCGCGCCTCACCGTCGGGTTCGGTAAAGATGGCCTGCAATCCTTCAAAAGCGCCGCAGGTGATCAGAACGCGATCGCCAGGCTGGGGCAGTTCCGGATCCACCATTTTGATTGGCGTATCGGTTTGCAACGCGGCAATAACGTCATGCGGAACGTTTGCCGGCAGGCTGCCAAAACGGATGAAATGACTGACGCCGCGCGTGGCGCTGATAGTGGTGGTATGAATCTCTTCGGGATCGAATTCAATAAACAGATAATTCGGGAAGAGCGGCTCATCCACCTGCGTGCGTTTTCCCCGAACCAGTTTCTCTAATGCAATCATTGGGCTGAGACAATGCACCGCCTGACGCTCAAGATGTTCTTTCGCGCGAAGCAGCTGGCCACGTTTGCAATAAAGCAGATACCAGGATTCCATAACGTCACTTTTTGATTACAGGGCCGCTAAGAATACCAAACTCGTCGCCAGAGTTATAGCGGGATCCCACCACGATGCGCCCCACGCCGGAATTTGCGAGCCATAACCCATGCGCTACGAAAACCTAAGCATAGCGTGCCAATCCTCCCTATAATGTCCGATTCACTGACCGTATTGATGAGAAGTCATGAAATACCACGACTTACGTGATTTCCTTGCGCTGCTTGAGCAACGCGGGGAACTCAAGCGCATTAAGCAAGAGATTGATCCCGATCTTGAGATGACCGAAATTGCCGACCGCACCCTGCGGGCTGGCGGCCCGGCCCTGCTGTTTGAAAACCCGAAAGGGTACGACATGCCGGTCTTGTGCAATCTGTTTGGCACCCCAGACCGGGTGGCGATGGGCATGGGGCAGAAAGATGTTTCGGCACTCCGTGACGTGGGTCGTCTGCTGGCATTTCTGAAAGAACCTGAACCTCCACGCGGTTTCCGTGATTTCTTCGATAAAATGCCGCAGTGGAAGCAGGTGCTGAACATGCCCACTAAGCGGCTGCGTGATGCCCCTTGTCAGCAGCAGATTTGGCAGGGCGATGACGTTGACCTGCATAAAATCCCGGTAATGAAATGCTGGCCAGAAGATGCGGCGCCCTTGATCACCTGGGGGCTGACCGTTACGCGGGGTCCCCATAAAGAGCGGCAGAACCTTGGCATCTATCGCCAGCAGGTGATCGGCAAGAATAAGCTGATTATGCGCTGGCTCTCTCATCGCGGCGGCGCGCTCGATTTCCAGGAGTGGGGCCAGCATCACCCGGGGGAAAGATTCCCGGTTTCGGTGGCGCTGGGTGCCGATCCGGCCACCATCCTCGGGGCGGTAACGCCCGTGCCGGACTCCCTGTCCGAGTATGCTTTTGCTGGCCTGCTGCGTGGTACTAAAACCGAAGTTGTGAAGTGCGTTTCTAACGATCTGGAAGTGCCAGCCAGTGCCGAAATCGTCCTGGAAGGCTATATAGAAGCGGGTGAAATGGCGCCGGAAGGTCCTTACGGCGATCACACCGGTTACTATAATGAAGTAGACAGCTTCCCGGTCTTTACCGTGACGCATATTACGCAGCGTCGTGATGCCATCTATCACTCCACCTATACCGGCCGTCCACCGGATGAACCTGCGGTGTTGGGCGTGGCGCTGAATGAAGTCTTCGTGCCTATTTTGCAAAAGCAGTTCCCGGAAATTGTCGACTTCTATCTGCCGCCTGAAGGCTGCTCCTACCGTCTGGCCGTCGTGACCATGAAAAAACAGTACGCGGGCCATGCCAAGCGCGTCATGATGGGGGTCTGGTCTTTCCTGCGGCAATTTATGTACACGAAATTTGTTATTGTCTGCGATGATGACGTTAACGCTCGTGACTGGAACGATGTTATCTGGGCGATCACTACGCGCATGGATCCGGCCAGGGACACCGTTTTGGTGGAAAATACGCCGATTGACTATCTTGACTTCGCCTCACCTGTTTCGGGGCTGGGATCAAAAATGGGTCTGGATGCAACCAACAAATGGCCTGGCGAAACGACGCGGGAGTGGGGACGTCCCATTCGCAAAGATCCTGCGGTCACCGCCCGTATCGATGAGATATGGGATGAGTTAGGCATCTTCAGTGAGACGCCTGCGCGCAACAGTGCGCCCGGCAAATAAATTTCGACCCGACAGAGGGAACGCATGACAACGTTAAGCTGCAAAGTGACCTCAGTAGAGGCGATTACCGATACTGTGTACCGAGTACGTATGGTGCCGGAGGCTGATTTCAGCTTCCGTGCTGGCCAGTATCTGATGGTGGTGATGGATGAGCGTGACAAACGTCCGTTCTCTCTGGCTTCTACCCCCATGGAGAAAGACATTATTGAGCTTCACATCGGCGCGTCCGATCTGAACCTGTATGCGATGGCCGTGATGGAGCGGATCCAGCAGCAGCGGAAGATAACCGTAGATATTCCGCACGGTGATGCCTGGTTACGTGAAGAGAGCGAGCGTCCTCTGGTGCTCATCGCCGGGGGAACCGGTTTCTCCTATGTCCGCTCTATCCTGTTGACGGCGCTTTCACAGCAGCCCGATCGCGACATCGCCTTGTACTGGGGTGGGCGTGAGTTGAAGCACTTGTATGATCTGGAAGAGCTGGAAGCGCTGGCGGTTAAGCATCCAAACCTGAAAATCATTCCGGTTGTTGAGCAGCCAGAAGAGGGTTGGCAGGGACGCAACGGTACGGTGCTCACCGCGGTGATGAATGATTACGGCAGCCTTGATGGCCATGATATCTATATTGCCGGCCGTTTCGAGATGGCGAAAATAGCCCGCGAGCGTTTTTGTGCAGAGCGTGGAGCTAAAGAAGAACAGATGTATGGCGATGCTTTTGCCTTTATCTGAGGATGCCGGGGACAGCGTTCGCTCTCCCCGCTCCGAAAAAGCCCGCCCCTGACGGGCGGGAAGAATCGCAGCAGAACTTCCAGAACAACGTATCAGACTCTTTCAAAGACGGTGGCAATCCCCTGACCTAAGCCGATGCACATCGTTGCCAGGCCAAACTGGCAATCCCCTCTTTCCATCAGATTCAACAGCGTGGTGCCGATCCGCGCGCCTGAACAGCCCAGAGGATGTCCCAGCGCAATAGCGCCACCATTGAGGTTAACCTTTTCATCCATCACTTCAAGCAGCCCCAGATCCTTGATGCAAGGCAGCGTCTGGGCAGCAAACGCTTCATTCAGTTCAAACACACCGATATCCGTTACCGACAATCCCGCTCGTTTTAACGCCAGCTGTGAAGCGGGAACCGGCCCGTAGCCCATGATGGAAGGATCGCAGCCCACCACGGCCATGGAGCGAACGTAAGCACGAGGTTTCAGGCCCAGCTCCCGGGCGCGGGTTTCGCTCATGATAAGCATCGCTGCTGCCCCATCGGAGAGTGCCGAAGAGCTGCCCGCCGTTACCGTTCCGTTGACCGGATCGAAGGCAGGGCGCAAGGCTGCCAGCCCTTCTGCGGTAGTATCCGGGCGAATAACCTCATCAAAATCATAGCGACGAAGCACGCCATCAGCATCATGTCCGCTGGTTGGCACAATTTCACTGGCAAAGTGCCCGGCCTGCGTAGCGGCCCAGGCGCGCTGGTGAGAGCGCGCGGCGAAGGCATCCTGTTGCTCACGGCTGATGCCATGGATGCGCGCCAGCATCTCTGCGGTAAGCCCCATCATGCCAGCCGCTTTAGCGACGGTTTTGCTCAGCCCGGGATGAAAATCAACGCCGTGGCTCATCGGCACGTGGCCCATATGCTCAACACCGCCGATCAGGCAGGCCGCCGAATCGCCAACCATAATAGCGCGTGCCGCATCATGCAGGGCCTGCATTGAGGAACCGCACAGGCGGTTTACGGTGGTTGCCGGGACGCTATGCGGAATTTCAGCCAGCAGAGCGGCATTACGGCCAATATTAAAACCCTGTTCCAGCGTCTGCTGCACGCAACCCCAGTAGATGTCATCCAGCTGGTTTGCTTCCAGCGCCGGATTACGGCTTAGCAGGCTGCGCATCAGATGGGCCGAAAGATCTTCCGCACGAACGTGACGATAAGCGCCCCCTTTAGAACGACCCATTGGCGTGCGGACTGCATCAACAATGACGACTTTTTCCATTTTCATCTCCTCACGCCATTTTCAGTGTGGCTTCGCCAATTGGCGCGGCCTGTGGGTACCAGCTGTCGCTGCCGTTCGCTTTTTCAACCAATCCTTCTGGGCAGTGGTAGAGCGCACCAAGCTGGCTGAACGCTTGTGCCTGACTAACGAAGCGGGCATTTCCCAGCGTATCCAGATAGCGGAACGCGCCGCCGTGGAAAGGAGGGAAGCCCAGGCCGTAGACCAGCGCCATATCCGCTTCGGCAGGGGAGGCGATAATGCCCTCCTCCAGACAGCGCACCACTTCATTGATCATCGGGATCATCATGCGGGAAACAATTTCCTCATCGCTGAAAACGCGCCTCGGCTGGCATACGCTTTGCAGCATCTCATCAACTTCCGGGTCAGCTACCTTTTTAGACTTGCCCTCCGTTTCCCAGCGATAAAACCCCAGCTTATTTTTCTGGCCATAACGTTTCATATCGAACAGCACATCAATGGCGTCACGATAATCTTTCTTCATTCGGGAAGGAAAGCCGTCGGCCATCACCGTCTGGGCATGATGAGCGGTATCGATACCGACTACGTCCAGCAGCCACGCCGGACCCATTGGCCAGCCAAACTGTTTTTCCATCACTTTATCAATCTGCCGGAAGTCAGCGCCGTCGCGCAGCAGCAGGCTGAAACCGGCAAAATAGGGGAATAACACGCGGTTGACGAAAAAGCCGGGACAGTCGTTAACGACGATCGGTGTTTTGCCCATCTTACTGGCCCAGGCCACCACTTTTGCCAGCGTCGCCTCTGAGGTTTTTTCACCCCGGACCACCTCCACTAACGGCATACGATGTACCGGGTTGAAGAAGTGCATACCGCAGAAATTTTCGGGACGCTTCAGCACAGTGGCTAACTGGCTGACAGGAATAGTTGAAGTATTGGTAGCCAGAACGGCCGTTGGGTTGAGATAGCTTTCCGTCTCCGCCAGCACCGCTGCTTTTACCTTTGGATTTTCAACCACGGCCTCCACCACCATCTCCGCCCGCTCAAAACCGGCATAGTCCAGCGTTGGCTCAATAGTGGCGATGATACCGGCCAGCTTCATGCCGTCGATTTTGCCCCGTTCAAGCTGCTTGTTCAGTAATTTAGCTGCCTCTTTCATACCCAGTTCAAGCGAGGCTGGATTGATATCTTTCATTATCACCGGCACGCCTTTAGAGGCGGACTGACAGGCTATCCCGCCGCCCATAATCCCGGCGCCGAGTACGGCAGCCTGTTTCGGCGTGGCGATATCTTTGGTGAGTTTTTTCGCTTTGGCTTTGACTGCCTGATCGTTAAGGAAGATACCGACCAGCGCCCGCGCCTCACTGGAACGAGCCAGCGGCACAAAGGCACTGGTTTCCAGCTTCAGCGCCTCGTCGCGGCACATATTTGCGGCAGCTTCGATGGTTTTCACCGCCATCAGCGGCGCGGGATAGTGTTTTCCTGCGGTTTGCAGCACCATACTTTTGGCAATGGTAAAACTCATCGCCGCTTCAATTTTGCTGAGCTTCAGCGGTTCCAGCTTCGGCTGACGGCGGGCGCGCCACTCCTGCTTGCCAGCTATCGCCTCCTGCAGGATGGCGATGGCTGCCTGCTGAAGTTTTTCTGCCGGGACAATAGCATCGGCCAGGCCCAGCGCCAGCGCCCGCTCTGCATCCACATCCTTGCCTGCAGCAATAATTTCCAGCGCGCTGTCGGCACCCAGCAGTCGGGGCAGGCGCACCGACCCTCCGAAGCCCGGCATAATCCCCAGTTTGGTTTCCGGCAGGCCGATGCGGGCATCCGGCGTCACAATACGAAAATCGGTGGCGAGCACGCATTCACAGCCGCCGCCCAGCGCATAGCCCTGAACAGCCGATAAGGTCGGAACGGGCAGATCTTCAAGCCGGTTGAAAATGGCATTGGCAAACGTCAGCCATTGCGTAAGTTTTTCAGCCGGGGCAGCAAATAAGGAGAGAAACTCAGTGATATCTGCGCCGACGATAAATGCCGGTTTCCGGGAACTGAGCAGCAACGCCTTCAGCTCAGGCTGCTGCTCCAGTACCGTGAGCGCTTCCCCCAGACTGGCAACGGTTTGCGTGTCCAGCTTGTTGACCGAGCCCGGCGCATCAAAGGCCAGCTCGGCGATGCCCGGTTCCAGCCAGTCCAGTGTTAGCGTGTCGCCTTTGTAGAGCATGTGAATCTCCTGAAGCCGCAATAAGGGGATCTGGTCATACCAGATGATCGTGAGTGTGGAAGGGATGTTAATTATTTGCAAACGAGACTTTGCGGATTTGCAAACAAGATCACAGGCGAGGCATAACGGCATCCCTGAAGGGGGTGTGATAAGATGCGCGCAATTTCACGGTAATGGAGACAGAGTTATGGAATCGTTAGTCACCCTTTATCAGGACCATCTGAAAACACTACAGGCACGGGCTCAGCAGGTGTTGGAGCGTAACAAGCTGGATGCCCTGCTGATCCATTCAGGAGAGCTGCTCACCGTTTTCCTCGACGATCATACCTATCCCTTTAAAGTGAATCCCCAGTTTAAAGCCTGGCTGCCGGTCACCGCCGTGCCGAACTGCTGGCTGTGGGTGGATGGCGTTAACAAACCCAGGCTGTGGTTCTATTCGCCGGTGGATTACTGGCACAATGTGGAGCCTCTGCCGCAGAGCTTCTGGACGGATGAGATTGAGATCGTTGCGCTGAAAAATGCCGAAGAGATCGCTCAGCTGTTACCTGCCCAACGCGATAACGTCGCTTATATCGGCCCGGTGCCAGCACGCGCCGCCCAGTTCGGTATCAATAGTGACCGGACCAACCCCAAAGCAGTGCTCGATTTCCTGCATTATCATCGTTCTTACAAGACCGATTATGAGCTTTACTGCCTGCGCGAAGCGCAGAAAACCGCGGTGATCGGTCATCGGGCAGCGAAAGAGGCGTTCCTCTCCGGGATGAGCGAGTTTGATATCAACAACGCTTACCTCAGCGCAACCGGTCATCGTGATACCGATGTCCCTTACGGCAATATCATCGCGCTTAATGAGCATGCCGCCGTACTGCACTACACCAAACTGGATCATCTTCCGCCAGAGCAGACGCGCAGTTTCCTGATTGATGCCGGAACGGAATATAACGGTTATGCGGCGGATCTGACCCGTACTTATGCAGCGCAGCCTGACAGTGACTATGCTCAGCTGATTAAAGAGATGAATCAGGAAGAGCTGGCGCTGATTGGCACCCTGAAGGCGGGCGTGCGCTACAGCGAATATCATCAGCAAATGCATCAGCGTATTGCGAAACTGCTGCTTAAACATCAGTTGGTAAAAGGCATAAGTGAAGAAGCGCTGGTGGCAGAAGATATTACCGGGCCCTTTATGCCGCACGGTCTTGGTCATCCTCTGGGCCTGCAGGTACACGATGTTGCCGGATTTATGCAGGACGACAGCGGCACCCATCTGGCCGCGCCGCAGCAATATCCTTATCTGCGCTGCACGCGTATTCTTGAGCCGCGGATGGTCGTGACCATTGAACCTGGTATTTACTTTATCGATTCACTGCTGGCCCCATGGCGCGAAAGTCAATTCAGTCAGCATTTCAACTGGGATCGTATTGATGCGCTCAAGCCCTATGGCGGCATCCGTATTGAGGATAATGTGATTATCCGCGAGCAGGGCGTGGAAAACATGACCCGTGACCTGAAGCTGGAGTGATGGACGCCTATGACATCCCCGCTGAGCTGTTCAGCTTCAGCGAGGAAATCAAAAAAAGCCGCTTTATCACGCTGTTGGCTCATACTGACGGTGTGGCAGCAGCCCGGGCTTTTGTTCAGCAGATCAAAAACGAACATCCCACCGCCCGCCATCATTGCTGGGCATGGGTAGCCGGTGCTCCTTCGGATTCACAGCAACTGGGGTTCTCTGATGACGGAGAGCCTTCCGGTACGGCGGGTAAACCGATGCTGGCGCAGCTGATGGGTAACCATATCGGGGAGATCACCGCCGTGGTGGTTCGTTATTACGGCGGTATTCAGCTGGGAACCGGCGGGCTGGTAAAAGCGTATGGCGGCGGAGTGCAACAGGCGCTGAAACAGCTGCCGCGCGTGCAGAAAGTCCCGATGCTCACTTTTACGCTCTCCTGTGACTATGCTCAGCTTGCAGAGATTGAAAGAATGACTGCCCGGTTCAACGGCCAGCTTTTACACAGTGAATTTTTAGCGTGCGTTTCATTAACGCTGGCCCTGCCGCATTCTCAGGTAGCGGGCTTTGCACAAAATCTCACAGACTTTAGCAGAGGGGCGCTGACGCTCACCCCGCTCGACTAACTTTCATTGTCAGGAAAGGAACGGTTACATGCATTATCGCACCATTACCCGCATCGTGGGGCTGCTGGTTATTTTGTTCTCGGGGACGATGATCGTGCCGGGCCTGGTCGCTCTGATCTACCGTGACGGTGCGGGCCGTGCATTTACCCAGACCTTCTTTATGGCGCTGCTCATCGGTTCACTGCTGTGGTGGCCTAACCGCAAACAGCGGAAAGAGTTAAAGCCGCGCGAAGGATTCCTGATCGTGGTGCTGTTCTGGACCGTGCTGGGCAGCGTGGGGGCTATGCCGTTTATCTTTGCTGAACATCCCAACCTCTCCGTAACGGACGCTTTCTTTGAATCCTTCTCCGGCCTGACCACCACCGGCGCTACCACGCTGGTGGGGCTGGATTCACTGCCCAAGGCCATTCTCTTTTACCGGCAAATGCTGCAGTGGCTGGGCGGAATGGGGATCATTGTGCTCGCGGTGGCTATCCTGCCGATTTTGGGGGTAGGGGGGATGCAGCTCTATCGCGCTGAAATGCCCGGCCCGCTGAAAGATAACAAGATGCGCCCCCGCATTGCAGAAACGGCTAAGACGCTATGGCTAATCTACGTTTTACTGACGGTGATTTGCGCGCTGGCGCTCTGGCTGGCCGGAATGCCGCTGTTTGACGCCATCGGGCACAGCTTCTCGACAATCGCCATCGGCGGATTCTCTACCCATGATGCGAGTATTGGCTACTTCAACAGCCCAACGATCAATACCATCATCGCCATCTTCCTGCTGATCTCCGGCTGTAATTATGGCCTGCATTTCTCAATGTTCAGCGGGCGCAATCTTCGCGTTTACTGGCGTGATCCGGAATTCCGCATGTTCATCGGGGTTCAGCTTACGCTGGTGATCATCTGCACGGTGATGCTCTGGTTCCATGATGTTTACCACAGCGGGATGCAGACGCTGAATCAGGCTTTCTTCCAGGTAGTTTCCATGGCGACGACCGCTGGCTTCACCACAGACAGCATTGCGCGCTGGCCGCTGTTCCTTCCTGTTCTGCTGCTCTGTTCTGCTTTTATTGGCGGCTGCGCCGGGTCGACCGGCGGGGGACTGAAGGTGATCCGTATCCTGCTGCTGTTCAAGCAGGGTTCTCGTGAGCTAAAGCGTCTGGTTCACCCGAATGCGGTATATACCATCAAGCTGGGCCAGCGCGCGCTGCCTGAACGGATCCTTGAAGCGGTCTGGGGCTTCTTCTCTGCTTACGCGTTGGTGTTCCTGCTGAGTATGCTGGCAATTATTGCGACCGGTGTGGATGACTTTTCCGCATTTGCTGCCGTGGCCGCCACCCTGAACAATCTTGGGCCGGGCTTAGGAGTAGTGGCGGATAACTTCACTACGATGAACGATACGGCGAAATGGATTTTAATCCTGACGATGCTTTTCGGTCGTCTGGAAGTGTTCACGCTGTTAGTCCTGTTTACGCCAACCTTCTGGCGCGAGTAACTGAAACGAGTATTGAATATGAAAGCGTTAATCCTTTTTTCCAGCCGTGATGGCCAGACGCGTGAAATCGCGGCTTATATAGCTAACCAGATAAAAGAGCAGCAGGAGTGTGACGTACTGAATATCCTGCACGCTTCATCCGTGAACTGGGCGGAGTACGATCGTGTGCTGATTGGCGCCTCTATACGCTACGGGCACTTCCATCCCGCCGTGACCAAATTCGTCAAACAGCATTTGCTACAGATAAAGGAAAGGGAGAGCGGCTTCTTTTCGGTGAACCTTACCGCGCGTAAACCTGAGAAGCGTACGCCACAGACCAATGCCTACACGCGCAAGTTCCTGCTGCAGTCTCCCTGGGAGCCTGACTGCTGTGCTGTCTTCGCGGGTGCACTGCGTTATCCGCGTTATGGTTTCTTCGACCGCATCATGATTCAGCTTATTATGCGTATGACCGGCGGCGAGACGGATGCCAGTAAAGAAGTCGAGTATACAGATTGGGTTCAGGTAGAGCGCTTTGCCCATGAATTTGCTGCATTATCAGGCAAAGTGAAGGTAAAAGAGGCGCTTTGATGAAAAATGACGCTGTCAGTCATTTTTCTGCAATAAACACTTGTCACCCGGCGGGAACTCCCTATAATGCGCCTCCATCGACACGGAACAACGGCTTACCGGCCGCCGGGTTGAGAGGGTCAGGAAGCTGAACCGCCGGAGAAAAACTTCTGAAAATGTTGTTGACTCCGAAGGAGGAAAGCGTAATATACGCCACCTCGCAGTAACGCCTCAGGGCGCTTACCGCAACGCTCTTTAACAATTTATCAGACAATCTGTGTGGGCACTCGCAGGATTGATATCAGCGCCGCAGGGCGCAGAAAATATCAAGTCTTAAGAGTGAACACATAATGAAATTCATTATGAGTGTTTTACACTTGAGCATCGCTTAACTTGTTTAAGCAAATCGAACTTTTAATTGAAGAGTTTGATCATGGCTCAGATTGAACGCTGGCGGCAGGCCTAACACATGCAAGTCGGACGGTAGCACAGAGGAGCTTGCTCCTCGGGTGACGAGTGGCGGACGGGTGAGTAATGTCTGGGAAACTGCCTGATGGAGGGGGATAACTACTGGAAACGGTAGCTAATACCGCATAACCTCGCAAGAGCAAAGTGGGGGACCTTCGGGCCTCACGCCATCGGATGTGCCCAGATGGGATTAGCTAGTAGGTGGGGTAACGGCTCACCTAGGCGACGATCCCTAGCTGGTCTGAGAGGATGACCAGCCACACTGGAACTGAGACACGGTCCAGACTCCTACGGGAGGCAGCAGTGGGGAATATTGCACAATGGGCGCAAGCCTGATGCAGCCATGCCGCGTGTATGAAGAAGGCCTTCGGGTTGTAAAGTACTTTCAGCGGGGAGGAAGGCGGTAAGGTTAATAACCTTACCGATTGACGTTACCCGCAGAAGAAGCACCGGCTAACTCCGTGCCAGCAGCCGCGGTAATACGGAGGGTGCAAGCGTTAATCGGAATTACTGGGCGTAAAGCGCACGCAGGCGGTCTGTCAAGTCAGATGTGAAATCCCCGGGCTTAACCTGGGAACTGCATTTGAAACTGGCAGGCTAGAGTCTTGTAGAGGGGGGTAGAATTCCAGGTGTAGCGGTGAAATGCGTAGAGATCTGGAGGAATACCGGTGGCGAAGGCGGCCCCCTGGACAAAGACTGACGCTCAGGTGCGAAAGCGTGGGGAGCAAACAGGATTAGATACCCTGGTAGTCCACGCCGTAAACGATGTCGACTTGGAGGTTGTGCCCTTGAGGCGTGGCTTCCGGAGCTAACGCGTTAAGTCGACCGCCTGGGGAGTACGGCCGCAAGGTTAAAACTCAAATGAATTGACGGGGGCCCGCACAAGCGGTGGAGCATGTGGTTTAATTCGATGCAACGCGAAGAACCTTACCTGGCCTTGACATCCACGGAATTCGGCAGAGATGCCTTAGTGCCTTCGGGAACCGTGAGACAGGTGCTGCATGGCTGTCGTCAGCTCGTGTTGTGAAATGTTGGGTTAAGTCCCGCAACGAGCGCAACCCTTATCCTTTGTTGCCAGCGCGTAATGGCGGGAACTCAAAGGAGACTGCCGGTGACAAACCGGAGGAAGGTGGGGATGACGTCAAGTCATCATGGCCCTTACGGCCAGGGCTACACACGTGCTACAATGGCGCATACAAAGAGAAGCGACCTCGCGAGAGCAAGCGGACCTCATAAAGTGCGTCGTAGTCCGGATCGGAGTCTGCAACTCGACTCCGTGAAGTCGGAATCGCTAGTAATCGTAGATCAGAACGCTACGGTGAATACGTTCCCGGGCCTTGTACACACCGCCCGTCACACCATGGGAGTGGGTTGCAAAAGAAGTAGGTAGCTTAACCTTCGGGAGGGCGCTTACCACTTTGTGATTCATGACTGGGGTGAAGTCGTAACAAGGTAACCGTAGGGGAACCTGCGGTTGGATCACCTCCTTACCTGAAGATACCTTCCCGCGTAGTGCTCACACAGATTGTCTGATAGAAGTAATGAGCAACAGTAACAGAGTCCCCATCGTCTAGAGGCCCAGGACACTGCCCTTTCACGGCTGTAACAGGGGTTCGAATCCCCTTGGGGACGCCATCCTGATAATGAGTGAAAGACATTATCAACCAGTATCTCAAAACTGATTCTCTCCGCAAGGATGAGTCACGTTTGAGATATTTGCTCTTTAACAACCCGGAACAAGCTGAAAATTGAAACGACGCGTCGTGTTTACCCTCCGTAATAAGGGTGAACAGAACGATGCGTTCGAGTCTCTCAAATGCCTGCAACAGACAGTGTTCTTCGGGACGCTTGTGGGTTGTGAGGTTAAGTGACTAAGCGTACACGGTGGATGCCTAGGCAGTCAGAGGCGATGAAGGGCGTGCTAATCTGCGATAAGCGTCGGTAAGGTGATATGAACCGTTATACCCGACGATACCCGAATGGGGAAACCCGGTGCACTCGTGCATCATTGCAGCATGAATACATAGTGCTGCAAGGCGAACCTGGGGAACTGAAACATCTAAGTACCCAGAGGAAAAGAAATCAACCGAGATTCCCCCAGTAGCGGCGAGCGAACGGGGAACAGCCCAGAACCTGAATCAGTTTGTGCAGCAGTGGAAGCGTCTGGAAAGTCGCAGGGTACAGGGTGATACTCCCGTACACGAAGCTGCACTTACTGTGAGTTCGATGAGTAGGGCGGGACACGTGACATCCTGTCTGAATATGGGGGGACCATCCTCCAAGGCTAAATACTCCTGACTGACCGATAGTGAACCAGTACCGTGAGGGAAAGGCGAAAAGAACCCCGGCGAGGGGAGTGAAACAGAACCTGAAACCGTGTACGTACAAGCAGTGGGAGCACCCTTGTGGTGTGACTGCGTACCTTTTGTATAATGGGTCAGCGACTTATATTCTGTAGCAAGGTTAACCGTATAGGGGAGCCGCAGGGAAACCGAGTCTTAACTGGGCGTTAAGTTGCAGGGTATAGACCCGAAACCCGGTGATCTAGCCATGGGCAGGTTGAAGGTTGGGTAACACTAACTGGAGGACCGAACCGACTAATGTTGAAAAATTAGCGGATGACCTGTGGCTGGGGGTGAAAGGCCAATCAAACCGGGAGATAGCTGGTTCTCCCCGAAAGCTATTTAGGTAGCGCCTCGTGAACTCATCTCCGGGGGTAGAGCACTGTTTCGGCTAGGGGGCCATCCCGGCTTACCAACCCGATGCAAACTGCGAATACCGGAGAATGTTATCACGGGAGACACACGGCGGGTGCTAACGTCCGTCGTGAAGAGGGAAACAACCCAGACCGCCAGCTAAGGTCCCAAAGTCATGGTTAAGTGGGAAACGATGTGGGAAGGCACAGACAGCCAGGATGTTGGCTTAGAAGCAGCCATCATTTAAAGAAAGCGTAATAGCTCACTGGTCGAGTCGGCCTGCGCGGAAGATGTAACGGGGCTAAACCATGCACCGAAGCTGCGGCAGCGACACTTATGTGTTGTTGGGTAGGGGAGCGTTCTGTAAGCCGTTGAAGGTGGACTGTGAGGTCTGCTGGAGGTATCAGAAGTGCGAATGCTGACATAAGTAACGATAAAGCGGGTGAAAAGCCCGCTCGCCGGAAGACCAAGGGTTCCTGTCCAACGTTAATCGGGGCAGGGTGAGTCGACCCCTAAGGCGAGGCCGAAAGGCGTAGTCGATGGGAAACAGGTTAATATTCCTGTACTCGGTGTTACTGCGAAGGGGGGACGGAGAAGGCTATGTTGGCCGGGCGACGGTTGTCCCGGTTTAAGCGTGTAGGCTTGCGTTCCAGGCAAATCCGGAACGCTTTAAGGCTGAGGCGTGATGACGAGTCACCACGGTGATGAAGCAACAAATGCCCTGCTTCCAGGAAAAGCCTCTAAGCATCAGGTAACACAGAATCGTACCCCAAACCGACACAGGTGGTCAGGTAGAGAATACCAAGGCGCTTGAGAGAACTCGGGTGAAGGAACTAGGCAAAATGGTGCCGTAACTTCGGGAGAAGGCACGCTGGCGCGTAGGTGGAGGGACTTGCTCCCCGAGCTGAAGCCAGTCGAAGATACCAGCTGGCTGCAACTGTTTATTAAAAACACAGCACTGTGCAAACACGAAAGTGGACGTATACGGTGTGACGCCTGCCCGGTGCCGGAAGGTTAATTGATGGGGTTATCCGCAAGGAGAAGCTCTTGATCGAAGCCCCGGTAAACGGCGGCCGTAACTATAACGGTCCTAAGGTAGCGAAATTCCTTGTCGGGTAAGTTCCGACCTGCACGAATGGCGTAATGATGGCCAGGCTGTCTCCACCCGAGACTCAGTGAAATTGAACTCGCTGTGAAGATGCAGTGTACCCGCGGCAAGACGGAAAGACCCCGTGAACCTTTACTACAGCTTGACACTGAACATTGAGCCTTGATGTGTAGGATAGGTGGGAGGCTTTGAAGCGCGGACGCCAGTCTGCGTGGAGCCAACCTTGAAATACCACCCTTTAACGTTTGATGTTCTAACCTGGCGCCGTGATCCGGCGTGGGGACAGTGTCTGGTGGGTAGTTTGACTGGGGCGGTCTCCTCCCAAAGAGTAACGGAGGAGCACGAAGGTTAGCTAATCACGGTCGGACATCGTGAGGTTAGTGCAAAGGCATAAGCTAGCTTGACTGCGAGAGTGACGGCTCGAGCAGGTGCGAAAGCAGGTCTTAGTGATCCGGTGGTTCTGTATGGAAGGGCCATCGCTCAACGGATAAAAGGTACTCCGGGGATAACAGGCTGATACCGCCCAAGAGTTCATATCGACGGCGGTGTTTGGCACCTCGATGTCGGCTCATCACATCCTGGGGCTGAAGTAGGTCCCAAGGGTACGGCTGTTCGCCGTTTAAAGTGGTACGCGAGCTGGGTTTAGAACGTCGTGAGACAGTTCGGTCCCTATCTGCCGTGGGCGCTGGAAGATTGAGAGGGGTTGCTCCTAGTACGAGAGGACCGGAGTGAACGCACCACTGGTGTTCGGGTTGTCATGCCAATGGCACTGCCCGGTAGCTAAGTGCGGAAAAGATAAGCGCTGAAAGCATCTAAGCGCGAAACTTGCCTCGAGATGAATCTTCCCTGGGTCCTTGAGACCCCTGAAGGGACGTTGAAGACTACGACGTTGATAGGCCGGGTGTGTAAGCGCAGCGATGCGTTGAGCTAACCGGTACTAATGACCCGTGAGGCTTAACCTTACAACACCAGAAGCGTTCTGGTGAGCGTCTGAGAGACGCAACAGAGATTTTCAGCTTGTGACGGATTGATTTACGCGGCCTGCGAGGGCGGCGTGAATGACAGAATCTGCCTGGCGGCTTTAGCGCGGTGGTCCCACCTGACCCCATGCCGAACTCAGAAGTGAAACGCCGTAGCGCCGATGGTAGTGTGGGGTCTCCCCATGCGAGAGTAGGGAACTGCCAGGCATTAAATAAAGCAATAACCCCGACCGCAAGGCCGGGGTTTTTTGCGTCTGCGTTTTACAGAAAGACAGAAAAGACAGAAAAGGGCCCCGCGCTGACGCACGGGGCCCTTTTTTATGCCTCGTCCAAAAGCAGTACAGGCAGGAAACCTGTTTCATAACCGTAAATAACCGGCAGCACGAACTATTTTCCCCTTTGACGTCCTGAGATATCAACCCAGTTAAGCCTTCACGCAACGCGCCACTATCCCGGATCACCCTGACAGGTTCAACCTGAAGAAATCCCTCAACGGAGCAGCTGTGAATCGGGTAAACTAATAGCAGATAAATTCGTAAAGGCCGTAACATGTCCAGCCAGTCCCACTCTTTAAAACCTTTCAACACCTTTAATCTCAATGTCCAGGCAAAACAGATTGTCATCGCGAATACGCCAGAAGATCTGATCGCAGCCTGGCAGGAAACACAGCAAAAAGATCTGCCGGCACTGCTGATTGGTGAAGGCAGCAATATTCTGTTTCTGGAAGATTTTGCAGGTATGGCAATCATTAACAGATTGAAGGGCATAACCATAGAGGAAGGGGAAGAGGCCTGGCATCTGCATGTAGGGGCTGGTGAAAACTGGCACCGGCTGGTAGAGCACACGCTGGAAATTGGCGTGCCGGGCCTGGAGAATCTCGCCATGATCCCAGGCTGTGTGGGTTCTGCCCCTATACAGAATATTGGCGCATATGGCGTGGAGCTGAAAAACGTCTGCGAATATGTCGATCTGCTGGATCTCTCCTCAGGCAGTACGCTACGCCTCAGTGCAGAAGAGTGCCAGTTTGGCTACCGCGACAGCGTATTTAAGCATCATTACCAACAGGGCTATGCCATTACTGCAGTAGGGATGAGACTGCCTAAAAAGTGGATCCCGGTATTAACGTATGGAGAACTGAGCAAATTAACGCCCGGTAGCGTTACAGCGCAGGAAATTTTCGATTCTGTCTGCCGTACCCGTACAAGTAAGCTACCCGCCCCTGAAAAAGTAGGAAACGCAGGGAGTTTTTTCAAAAACCCTGTAGTCAGCGCTGAACTGGCGGCGAAAATTGTCGATCTCTATCCCGATATGCCACTCTACCCGCAGGCTAATGGCAGCTGTAAATTGGCTGCAGGATGGCTGATTGACAGGTGTGAGCTTAAGGGGTTCAGCATTGGTGGCGCTGCTGTTCATCTTCAGCAGGCACTGGTATTGATTAATCAGAACCAGGCGACAGGCAGTGATATCGTGGCGCTGGCACATGAAGTGCGCCAGCGGGTAGGCGCTAAATTTAACGTATGGCTGGAGCCTGAGGTGCGTTTTGTTGGCGCTCAGGGAGAAAAGGATGCCGTTGGAGTTATTGCATGAAAGGTAATACTGTCCCTTTAACGTTGATCGATATTCTGTCCGATGGTGAATTCCATTCGGGAGAGCAGCTGGGCGAACGGCTTGGAATGAGCCGGGCTGCTATTAATAAGCATGTTCAAACCCTTAAAGATTGGGGCATTGACGTATTTACGGTAACTGGCAAGGGGTACAGCCTGCCAGCCCCTATGCAGTTACTGAATGAAGAGAAGATTGCCGCACAGCTGAATGAAGGCCGGCTGGCCGTTATCCCGGTAATCGATTCTACTAACCAGTATCTGCTGGAAAAGATGGATACACTGCGATCGGGTGACGCCTGTGTGGCGGAATATCAGCAGGCAGGAAGAGGGAGACGTGGGCGTCAATGGTTCTCTCCTTTTGGCTCAAATCTCTATCTCTCGATGTACTGGCGCCTCGATCAGGGACCTATGGCGGCGATGGGTCTCAGTCTGGTCATTGGCATTGTGATTGCGGAAGTTCTTCGCTCGCTGGGAGCCGATGAAGTCAGAGTCAAATGGCCTAACGATCTCTATCTGAATGACCGCAAGCTGGCGGGTATCCTGGTGGAATTGACCGGAAAAACCGGTGATGCAGCGCAGCTGGTGATTGGAGCGGGCATTAATCTCGCTATGCGAACGCCTGACGCGGCTATTGTGAATCAGGGCTGGATAAACTTGCAGGAGGCAGGCGTTAATGTCGACCGGAATACGCTAACGGCACGCCTGATAAATACGATGCGAGAATCTTTGCCGATTTTTGAACGTGAAGGATTGGCACCTTTTATTCAGCGTTGGAGTGAACTCGATAACTTTATTAATCGACCTGTTAAGTTGCTTATTGGCGATAAAGAAATCCCTGGTATTGCACGAGGAATTGATCAGCAGGGTGGATTAATTCTGGAACAGGACGGTGTAAAAAAATCCTGGGTCGGCGGCGAAATATCATTGCGCCCACAGGATTAAAAAAACAGGGGCTTTCGCCCCTTTTTTTATTTCCTCAATCTCACCAGATCGACGGCATGATCAACACTTTTCGTCATGATCAGGCTGGCTCGCTCACGCGTAGGAAGAATATTTTCTTTAAGATTCATAAAGTTAATTTCTTCCCACAGCTGGGTGGCGATGCCTACCGCTTCTTCTTCTGAAAGTTTGGCATAGTTATGGAAATAGGAATCGGGATCGGTGAAGGCACCCTGACGGAATTTCAGGAACCGATTAATATACCATTTTTGCAGCAGGTTTTCGGGCGCATCTACATAAATTGAAAAGTCCACGAAATCAGAAACAAATACATGGTGCGGATCGTGAGGATAATCCATCCCGCTTTGCAAAACATTCAGTCCTTCCAGAATTAAAATATCAGGTTGCTGTACAACCTTATCGCCTTGAGGAATAACATCATAAATAAGATGGGAATAAACCGGCGCCGTAACCTGTGAAGCGCCTGATTTCAAATCGGAAACGAAGTTGACCAGACGGTGCATATCATAAGACTGGGGAAAACCTTTCTTCTTCATCAATCCCCGCTCCTTCAACACCTGATTAGGGTGTAAGAAGCCGTCGGTAGTGATCAGCTCTACACGACGATGCTCTGGCCAGCGGCTTAAGAGCGCCTGAAGGACGCGAGCTGTGGTGCTTTTGCCAACGGCAACGCTGCCAGCAATGCTGATGATATAGGGGATCTTCTGCCCGTTGGTGCCGAGGAACTGTTCGAGCACGGCTTGCCGCCGAAGATTAGAACTGATGTAGAAATTCAGCAGACGCGAGAGGGGCAGATAGATCTCTGCAACTTCCTCTAAAGATAAATCTTCATTTATCCCCTTTAACTGCGCTATCTCCTCTTCACTCAGCGTCATTGGCACTGAATCACGCAGCGCAGCCCATTGTGCGCGGTTAAATTGCAAATAGGGTGTCGTTATCAGGGAATCTTTTTTGCTCATATGCATGCTTCTGCCAGCAAGAATTTGCCTGTCGTGATCGTTTTCGACTTCTCGGCGCTACGGCCGCCAGAGTCTGCTTACGTAACTAAGGTAAATTTCAGAAAACAATGGGCAGGAGGTTAACACCAGACGTGCACTACCTGAAGGAAAAATACATTCTGCGAGCGCAAACGTAACGAGGGCCGCATTTATTGAATAATCTGCTGGCAATCAGTCGGGGAACCTGATTAACGCGGCAGAAAGTGCAGGAGAGACAAGGAGGAGAAGCATCGCGCAGAGAAAAGGAGTGATAATGAATGAAACAAAAAGCGCTTTTTTTGTCTCTGCTGAGAAATTCCTTCGCTATCGGGCAGTTTTTTGCAGCAAGCCGCTGAACGCACAGTGGTGAAATAATCGCTAGAATGGCGGTTCTTTGAACGGAATTTCTGTAGCGAAGGGCTAATTTGCGAAGAATTGCACAAATAGTAAGCATAAGAACAATTATCGCGATTTTTTTGTTGCATCGAAGCCCAGCTCTTCCTAGAATGCGCACCACTTGATGCCGGCTTAGCTCAGTTGGTAGAGCAACTGACTTGTAATCAGTAGGTCACCAGTTCGATTCCGGTAGCCGGCACCATCAAGTAAAGAAATACCCCTGGTGGGGTTCCCGAGCGGCCAAAGGGAGCAGACTGTAAATCTGCCGTCATCGACTTCGAAGGTTCGAATCCTTCCCCCACCACCATTTCTTCCGGAAGTTCAGGTTGAAATGACATGAAGATTTTCGACTGAGCACCAGCGCAGTCTGGGTCATCAAGCATTTGCGGGTTGACTCGAATAGCAAGAGGGCATCTTCTTGTTGTTCAAAAGCTACAGACAGAACAGGTAGCCGAGTTCCAGGATGCGGGCATCGTATAATGGCTATTACCTCAGCCTTCCAAGCTGATGATGCGGGTTCGATTCCCGCTGCCCGCTCCAAGCCGTGCTGATATGGCTCAGTTGGTAGAGCGCACCCTTGGTAAGGGTGAGGTCCCCAGTTCGACTCTGGGTATCAGCACCACTTCTAAATCTCCCTCCCTGATTCTTTCTCTGTACGTTAAAATTCAACAGTTCAGGCTTTGCCTGGTTGATGTGGTGATATCACCGATTTATCCGTGTCTTAGAGGGACAAGCGATGTCTAAAGAAAAATTTGAACGTTCCAAACCGCACGTCAACGTTGGTACTATCGGCCACGTTGACCACGGTAAAACTACCCTGACTGCTGCTATCACCACCGTTCTGGCTAAAACCTACGGCGGTTCTGCACGTGCATTCGACCAGATCGATAACGCACCAGAAGAAAAAGCACGTGGTATCACCATCAACACTTCACACGTTGAATATGACACCCCGACTCGCCACTATGCGCACGTTGACTGCCCAGGCCACGCCGACTATGTGAAAAACATGATCACCGGTGCTGCGCAGATGGACGGTGCAATTCTGGTTGTTGCTGCAACTGACGGCCCAATGCCTCAGACCCGTGAGCACATCCTGCTGGGTCGCCAGGTTGGCGTTCCTTTCATCATCGTGTTCATGAACAAGTGTGACATGGTTGATGACGAAGAGCTGCTGGAACTGGTAGAAATGGAAGTGCGTGAACTTCTCTCTGCCTATGACTTCCCTGGTGATGACCTGCCAATCGTTCGTGGTTCTGCACTGAAAGCGCTGCAGGGCGACGCTGAGTGGGAAGCTAAAATCATTGAGCTGGCTGGCCACCTGGATAACTACATCCCGGAACCAGAGCGCGCAATCGACAAGCCATTCCTGCTGCCTATCGAAGACGTCTTCTCTATCTCCGGCCGTGGTACTGTTGTTACCGGTCGTGTAGAGCGCGGTATCGTTAAAGTGGGTGAAGAAGTTGAGATCGTTGGTATCAAAGATACCGTGAAATCAACCTGTACCGGCGTTGAGATGTTCCGTAAGCTGCTGGACGAAGGTCGTGCAGGCGAGAACTGTGGTGTTCTGCTGCGTGGTATCAAGCGCGAAGAAATTCAGCGTGGCCAGGTTCTGGCTAAGCCAGGCTCAATCAAGCCACACACCAAGTTCGAGTCAGAAGTTTATATTCTGTCTAAAGATGAAGGCGGCCGTCATACTCCGTTCTTCAAAGGCTACCGTCCTCAGTTCTACTTCCGTACTACTGACGTGACCGGTACCATCGAACTGCCAGAAGGCGTTGAGATGGTAATGCCTGGTGACAACATTCAGATGGTTGTTACCCTGATCCACCCAATCGCGATGGATGACGGTCTGCGTTTCGCAATCCGTGAAGGCGGCCGTACTGTTGGTGCGGGCGTTGTTGCTAAAGTTATCGCTTAATCGCTGATAATATTTGACGCAACGCGCTTTAAAAGGGCATCATTTGATGCCCTTTTTGCACGCTGTAACATAGAACCTGGCTCATCAGTGATTTTCAACCATAATCATTGCTGAGGCAGGCTCTGTAGCATGGCGTTATATGCCGAGTTTCGCCTCACAGCCTCCTCGGCTTGGTTGCCCTGTTTTACGGGTAAAACAGTTTCTGATTTATTGTGGCAGGTTGGTTTATGAGTGCTAATACCGAAGCTCAAGGGAGCGGGCGTGGCCTGGAAGCGGGTAAATGGTTAGTTGTAGCATTGCTGCTGATCGTGGCCATCGTAGGCAACTACTATTACCGTGAAGTCACGCTGCCGCTGCGCGCGCTGGCCGTCGTTATCCTGATTGCAGCAGCCGGTGGCATTGCGCTGCTGACGACCAAAGGTAAAGCGACACTGGCATTTGCTCGTGAAGCGCGCACCGAAGTTCGTAAGGTCATCTGGCCGACTCGTCAGGAAACGTTGCACACCACGTTAATCGTTGCCGCGGTAACTGCCGTGATGTCACTGATTTTGTGGGGACTGGATGGAATTCTGGTTCGTCTGGTATCGTTTATCACTGGCCTGAGGTTCTGAGATGTCTGAAGCTCCAAAAAAGCGCTGGTACGTCGTTCAGGCGTTTTCCGGTTTCGAAGGCCGCGTAGCACAATCGCTGCGTGAGCATATCAAATTACATAACATGGAAGAGCTGTTTGGCGAAGTCATGGTTCCAACCGAAGAAGTGGTGGAGATCCGTGGTGGCCAGCGTCGTAAAAGCGAGCGCAAGTTCTTCCCAGGCTATGTCCTTGTCCAGATGGTTATGAACGATGCAAGCTGGCACTTAGTGCGCAGCGTGCCGCGTGTCATGGGATTCATTGGCGGCACCTCCGATCGTCCGGCACCTATCAGCGATAAAGAAGTCGACGCGATCATGAACCGCCTGCAGCAGGTGGGTGATAAGCCACGTCCTAAAACCATGTTTGAGCCTGGTGAAATGGTCCGTGTCAGTGACGGTCCTTTCGCAGACTTCAATGGTGTTGTTGAAGAAGTGGATTACGAAAAAAGCCGCCTGAAAGTCTCCGTTTCAATCTTTGGGCGTGCTACGCCGGTTGAGCTGGACTTTGGACAGGTTGAAAAAGGCTGATAACAAGGCACATCGAGTCAATGTTCAGGCAGTGACCCGATCAAAAGTTGAGCTTTGTAGCTGAATATCAGTTGCGAGAGGCGCGAAATTGCCCTACAATTTCGCGCCTTTTGTTTTTATGCGCTGGCTACAGCGTGTGAATATTAATTACGGGGAGCTCTTTACGGAGCGTCTGAACCCAATAGAGGAATTATCATGGCTAAGAAAGTACAAGCCTACGTCAAGCTGCAGGTTGCAGCCGGTATGGCAAACCCAAGTCCGCCAGTAGGCCCGGCTCTGGGTCAGCAGGGTGTTAACATCATGGAATTCTGTAAAGCGTTTAACGCCAAAACAGAATCCCTGGAAAAAGGCCTGCCTACTCCAGTAGTGATTACCGTTTATTCTGACCGTTCTTTCACCTTCATTACCAAAACGCCTCCAGCACCAATCCTGCTGAAGAAAGCGGCTGGTATCAAGTCTGGTTCCGGCAAGCCGAACAAAGACAAAGTAGGTAAAGTAACGCGTGCTCAGGTACGTGAAATCGCAGAAACCAAAGCTTCTGATATGACTGGTGCTGATATTGAAGCGATGGCTCGCTCAATTGAAGGTACTGCTCGTTCCATGGGCCTGGTAGTAGAGGACTAAGAAATGGCTAAGCTGACCAAGCGCATGCGCGTGATCCGTGACAAAGTTGATGCAACTAAACAGTATGACATCAACGAAGCTGTCGCTCTGCTGAAAGAACTGGCTACTGCCAAGTTCGTTGAAAGCGTTGACGTAGCTGTAAACCTGGGCATTGATGCTCGTAAATCTGACCAGAACGTTCGCGGTGCAACTGTACTGCCACACGGTACTGGCCGTTCCGTTCGCGTTGCCGTATTTGCCCAAGGCGCAAACGCTGAAGCTGCTAAAGCTGCAGGCGCTGAGCTGGTAGGTATGGAAGATCTGGCTGACCAGATCAAAAAAGGCGAAATGAATTTCGACGTGGTTATCGCATCTCCAGATGCAATGCGCGTTGTTGGCCAGCTGGGCCAGGTACTGGGCCCACGCGGTCTGATGCCTAACCCGAAAGTGGGTACCGTAACCCCTAACGTTGCTGAAGCCGTTAAGAACGCTAAAGCAGGTCAGGTTCGTTACCGTAACGACAAAAACGGCATCATCCATACCACTATCGGTAAGGTTGATTTCGATGCAGATAAGCTGAAAGAAAACCTGGAATCCCTGCTGGTTGCGCTGAAAAAAGCAAAACCTTCTCAGGCGAAAGGCGTTTTCATCAAGAAAGTTAGCCTGTCCACCACTATGGGTGCAGGTGTTGCGGTTGATCAGGCTGGCCTGAACGCTGTAGCAAACTAATCTGCTTTACGCGGGCGAAAGTTTCCATTAGAATCTTACGCCCGTTGTTCCGTTAATCGCGGAACCAGAATTTTCGGTTGGAGCCTGGCCTTATCCAGGCCTCCGTCCAAGACCGCAGGTGTCTCGTAAGAGGCTTAATCTCCTGCGTAGACGGTGACAGAACCTGAAGAATATTTTTATAGTCTTTGCTGGATTCTGCTCACCGTGTTTAAGCGCCTGGTTTCGGCCAGGTGAAGTGAGTTCCGGAGAAATTCATCTCCGGCAAAATCCAGGAGCACAAGCTAATGGCCTTAAATCTTCAAGACAAACAAGCGATTGTTGCTGAAGTCAGCGAAGTAGCCAAAGGCGCGCTGTCTGCGGTAGTTGCGGATTCTCGTGGCGTACCAGTAGGCAAAATGACTGAACTGCGTAAAGCAGGTCGTGAAGCTGGCGTTTACATGCGTGTTGTTCGTAACACCTTGCTGCGCCGCGTCGTTGAGGGAACTCAGTTTGAGGTCCTGAAAGACACGTTCGTCGGTCCGACCTTGATTGCATACTCTATGGAACACCCGGGCGCTGCTGCTCGTCTGTTCAAAGAGTTCGCGAAAGCGAATGCAAAATTTGAGGTCAAAGCTGCGGCCTTTGAAGGCGAGTTAATCAGTGCGGCTCAGATCGACCGCCTGGCAACTCTGCCTACTTACGATGAAGCAATCGCACGCCTGATGGCAACCATGAAAGAAGCCGCTGCCGGCAAACTGGTTCGCACTCTGGCTGCAGTCCGCGATCAGAAAGAAACTGAAGCTGCTTAAGCTTAAGCCTTTCTTTTCCGACTCTTGCTTACGTAACCTTTATCTACACTGAATTCAGGAACATTTTAAAATGTCTATCACTAAAGAACAAATCATCGAAGGCGTTGCCGCCCTGTCTGTAATGGAAATCGTTGAACTGATCTCCGCTATGGAAGAAAAATTCGGCGTTTCAGCTGCTGCTGCTGTTGCAGGTCCTGCTGCTGCTGCTGAAGCTGTAGAAGAAAAAACCGAGTTTGACGTTGTACTGAAAGCTATCGGCGCTAACAAAGTTGCCGTGATCAAAGCAGTACGTGGCGCAACTGGTCTGGGCCTGAAAGAAGCTAAAGACCTGGTTGAGTCTGCACCTGCTGCCCTGAAAGAAGGCATCAGCAAAGACGACGCAGAAGCACTGAAGAAAGCACTGGAAGAAGCTGGCGCAGAAGTTGAAGTTAAATAAGCCAACCTTTCAGGTTGCAGCCTAAATTATCAGGCTGATGGCTGGTGACTTTTCGGTCACCAGCCTTTTTGCGCTCTATAGCGTCAATGACGTTTCACACTATTTAGTCATTGATTTGCTTAATATCTTTCTCTATCGACGACTTAATATATTGCTCTCCTGGCGCTTTATGCGTTATTGCCCCAGCAACGAAATGATTTAAGAGTGATAGAAAGAGGTATTACGGAAGGGGAGTCTTCTTTCCGCGTCTCATAATAGTGTTGCATGAACTGTCCCCCCTGGACGGACAGAGAGGTTCTACTTTTCAGCGAGCTGAGGAACCCTATGGTTTACTCCTATACCGAGAAAAAACGCATCCGTAAGGATTTTGGAAAACGTCCACAAGTTCTGGACATTCCTTATCTCCTTTCTATCCAGCTTGACTCGTTCCAGAAGTTCATCGAGCAAGATCCGGAAGGTCAATATGGTCTGGAAGCTGCTTTCCGTTCCGTATTCCCGATCCAAAGCTATAGCGGTAACTCTGAGCTGCAGTACGTCAGCTACCGTTTAGGCGAACCTGTCTTTGATGTGAAAGAGTGTCAGATTCGTGGCGTCACGTTCTCTGCACCCCTGCGCGTTAAACTGCGTCTGGTGATCTACGAGCGCGAAGCGCCGGAAGGCACCGTTAAGGACATCAAAGAGCAAGAAGTTTACATGGGTGAAATTCCACTCATGACCGATAACGGTACCTTTGTGATCAACGGTACAGAAAGGGTTATCGTTTCTCAGCTGCATCGTAGTCCTGGTGTCTTCTTCGACAGCGATAAGGGTAAAACCCACTCATCGGGTAAAGTGCTTTATAACGCACGTATTATTCCTTACCGTGGTTCATGGTTGGACTTTGAGTTCGATCCGAAAGACAACCTGTTCGTTCGTATTGACCGTCGCCGTAAATTGCCTGCGACCATCATTCTGCGTGCACTGAACTACACCACTGAGCAGATCCTTGACCTGTTCTTTGAAAAAATCGTGTACGAAATCCGCGACAACAAGCTGCAGATGGAACTTGTTCCTGAGCGCCTGCGCGGTGAGACTGCCTCTTTCGATATCGAATCCAACGGAACTGTTTACGTTGAGAAAGGCCGTCGTATTACTGCACGTCATATTCGTCAGCTGGAAAAAGATGGCGTTGAGCACATCGAAGTTCCTGTTGAATACATCGCCGGCAAGGTAGTAGGTAAAGACTACATTGACGAGAGCACCGGTGAACTGATTGTTGCCGCGAACATGGAGCTGTCGCTGGATCTGCTGGCTAAACTGAGCCAGGCGGGTCACAAGCGCATTGAAACCCTGTTCACCAACGATCTGGATCACGGTGCCTATATCTCTGAAACCGTACGCGTCGATCCAACCAGCGATCGCCTGAGCGCGCTGGTTGAGATCTATCGCATGATGCGTCCTGGTGAGCCACCAACGCGTGAAGCGGCTGAAAACCTGTTCGAGAACCTGTTCTTCTCTGAAGACCGCTACGATCTCTCTGCGGTTGGCCGTATGAAGTTCAACCGTTCTCTGCTGCGTGACGAGATCGAAGGTTCAGGTATCCTGAGCAAAGACGACATCATTGAAGTGATGCGTAAGCTTATTGGTATCCGTAACGGTATTGGTGAAGTGGATGATATCGACCACCTCGGCAACCGTCGTATTCGTTCCGTTGGCGAAATGGCGGAAAACCAGTTCCGCGTAGGTCTGGTCCGTGTTGAGCGTGCGGTGAAAGAGCGTCTCTCTCTGGGCGATCTGGATACCCTGATGCCTCAGGATATGATCAACGCCAAGCCGATTTCTGCCGCAGTGAAAGAGTTCTTTGGTTCCAGCCAGCTCTCTCAGTTTATGGACCAGAACAACCCGCTGTCTGAGATTACGCACAAGCGTCGTATCTCTGCACTGGGCCCGGGCGGTCTGACGCGTGAGCGTGCAGGCTTTGAAGTTCGAGACGTACACCCGACGCACTACGGTCGCGTATGTCCAATCGAAACGCCTGAAGGTCCAAACATCGGTCTGATCAACTCCCTGTCTGTGTACGCACAGACCAACGAGTACGGTTTCCTGGAAACCCCATACCGTCGCGTTCGCGAAGGCGTGGTGACCGATGAAATTCATTACCTCTCTGCTATTGAAGAGGGTAACTACGTTATCGCTCAGGCGAACACTAACCTCGACGACGAAGGTCACTTCGTAGACGATCTGGTGACCTGCCGTAGCAAAGGCGAATCGAGCCTCTTCAGCCGCGATCAGGTTGACTACATGGACGTTTCCACCCAGCAGGTGGTTTCCGTCGGTGCGTCACTGATCCCGTTCCTGGAGCACGATGACGCCAACCGCGCATTGATGGGTGCAAACATGCAACGTCAGGCGGTTCCAACTCTGCGCGCTGATAAGCCGCTGGTTGGTACCGGTATGGAACGCGCGGTAGCGGTTGACTCCGGTGTTACAGCCGTAGCGAAACGTGGTGGTACCGTTCAGTACGTTGATGCATCCCGTATCGTTATCAAAGTTAACGAAGACGAAATGTATCCGGGCGAAGCGGGTATCGACATTTACAACCTGACCAAATATACCCGTTCTAACCAGAACACTTGCATCAACCAGATGCCTTGCGTGAACCTGGGTGAGCCAATTGAACGTGGTGACGTGCTGGCTGATGGTCCTTCAACGGATCTCGGCGAACTGGCACTGGGTCAGAACATGCGCGTCGCGTTCATGCCGTGGAACGGCTACAACTTCGAAGACTCCATTTTGGTCTCCGAGCGCGTGGTACAGGAAGATCGCTTCACCACTATCCACATTCAGGAACTGGCGTGCGTCTCTCGTGACACCAAGCTGGGGCCAGAAGAGATCACCGCTGACATCCCTAACGTGGGTGAAGCTGCGCTCTCTAAACTGGATGAGTCCGGTATCGTCTATATCGGTGCTGAAGTGACCGGTGGCGACATTCTGGTTGGTAAGGTAACGCCGAAAGGTGAAACCCAGCTGACGCCAGAAGAGAAGCTGCTGCGTGCAATCTTCGGTGAGAAAGCGTCTGACGTTAAGGACTCTTCTCTGCGCGTACCAAATGGCGTTTCTGGTACCGTTATCGACGTGCAGGTCTTTACCCGCGATGGCGTGGAAAAAGACAAGCGCGCGCTGGAAATCGAAGAGATGCAGCTGAAGCAGGCGAAGAAAGACCTGTCTGAAGAACTGCAGATCCTCGAAGCTGGTCTGTTCAGCCGTATCAACTACCTGCTGGTTGCAGGCGGCGTTGAAGCGGAAAAACTGGACAAGCTGCCACGCGAGCGCTGGCTGGAACTCGGCCTGACCGACGAAGAGAAGCAAAACCAGCTGGAGCAGCTGGCAGAGCAGTACGACGAGATGAAGCGCGAGTTTGAGAAAAAACTCGAAGCGAAGCGCCGTAAAATCACTCAGGGCGATGACCTGGCACCTGGCGTGCTGAAAATCGTGAAAGTGTATCTGGCCGTTAAGCGTCAGATCCAGCCTGGTGACAAAATGGCAGGTCGTCACGGGAACAAAGGTGTTATCTCCAAGATCAACCCGATCGAAGATATGCCATACGATGAGAACGGTACGCCGGTCGATATCGTACTGAACCCGCTGGGCGTACCTTCACGTATGAACATTGGACAGATTCTTGAAACCCACCTGGGTATGGCTGCAAAAGGCATTGGCGATAAGATCAACGCTATGCTTAAAAAGCAGGAAGAAGTGTCTAAACTGCGTGAGTTTATTCAGCGCGCGTACGATCTGGGCACCGATGTGCGTCAGAAAGTCGACCTGAACACCTTCACCGACGACGAAGTGCTGCGTCTGGCTGAAAACCTGAAGAAAGGGATGCCAATCGCCACACCGGTGTTTGACGGCGCGAAAGAGAGCGAAATCAAAGAGCTGCTGCAGCTCGGCGGCCTGCCTTCTTCCGGTCAGATCACGCTGTTTGATGGTCGTACCGGCGAGCAGTTCGAACGTCAGGTTACCGTTGGCTATATGTACATGCTGAAACTCAACCACTTAGTGGATGACAAGATGCATGCGCGTTCTACCGGCTCTTACAGCCTCGTTACTCAGCAGCCGCTGGGTGGTAAGGCGCAGTTCGGTGGACAGCGCTTCGGTGAGATGGAAGTGTGGGCACTGGAAGCATACGGCGCCGCTTATACCCTGCAGGAAATGCTGACCGTGAAGTCTGATGATGTGAACGGCCGTACCAAGATGTATAAAAACATCGTTGACGGCAACCATCAGATGGAACCGGGCATGCCGGAATCCTTCAACGTACTGTTGAAAGAGATCCGCTCGCTGGGTATTAACATCGAGCTTGAAGACGAGTAAGCACTCGAATTTGTACTGGTTACAGCACGCCCGGCCCCGGGCGTGCTGAGAAGTCTCACTCCGACGGGAGCTAATCCGTGAAAGACTTACTTAAGTTTCTGAAAGCGCAAACTAAGACCGAAGAGTTTGATGCGATCAAAATTGCTCTGGCCTCGCCAGACATGATCCGTTCCTGGTCTTTTGGTGAAGTTAAAAAGCCGGAAACCATTAACTACCGTACGTTCAAACCAGAACGTGACGGGCTTTTCTGCGCGCGTATTTTCGGGCCAGTAAAAGACTATGAGTGCCTGTGCGGTAAGTACAAGCGCCTGAAGCACCGCGGTGTTATCTGTGAGAAGTGTGGCGTTGAAGTTACACAGACCAAAGTACGCCGTGAGCGTATGGGTCACATCGAGCTGGCTTCACCTACTGCGCACATCTGGTTCCTGAAATCGCTGCCTTCGCGCATCGGTTTGCTGCTGGATATGCCATTGCGTGACATTGAACGCGTGCTCTACTTCGAATCTTATGTGGTTGTCGAAGGCGGCATGACCAACCTTGAGCGTCGTCAGATCCTGACTGAAGAGCAGTATCTGGATGCGCTGGAAGAGTTTGGCGATGAGTTTGACGCGAAAATGGGTGCGGAAGCGATCCAGGCCCTGTTGAAAAACATGGATCTGGAGCAGGAGTGCGAGCAGCTGCGTGAAGAGCTGACCGAAACCAACTCCGAAACCAAACGCAAAAAGCTGACCAAGCGTATCAAGCTGCTGGAAGCGTTCGTTCAGTCTGGTAACAAGCCAGAGTGGATGATCCTTACCGTGCTGCCTGTGCTGCCACCGGATCTGCGTCCGCTGGTACCGCTGGACGGCGGTCGTTTCGCAACAAGCGATCTGAACGATCTCTATCGTCGCGTGATCAACCGTAACAACCGTCTGAAGCGCCTGCTGGATCTGGCTGCGCCAGATATCATCGTACGTAACGAAAAACGTATGCTGCAGGAAGCGGTCGATGCGCTGCTGGATAACGGCCGTCGCGGTCGTGCGATCACCGGTTCTAACAAGCGTCCTCTGAAATCTTTGGCCGATATGATCAAAGGTAAGCAGGGTCGTTTCCGTCAGAACTTGCTGGGTAAACGTGTCGACTACTCTGGTCGTTCCGTTATCACCGTGGGTCCATACCTGCGTCTGCACCAGTGTGGTCTGCCGAAGAAAATGGCGCTGGAGCTGTTCAAACCGTTCATCTACGGCAAGCTGGAACTGCGTGGTCTTGCTACCACCATTAAAGCCGCCAAGAAAATGGTTGAGCGTGAAGAAGCTGTCGTTTGGGATATCCTGGACGAAGTGATCCGCGAACACCCGGTACTGCTGAACCGTGCGCCAACGCTGCACCGTCTGGGTATCCAGGCCTTTGAGCCAGTGCTGATCGAAGGTAAAGCTATCCAGCTGCACCCGCTGGTTTGTGCGGCTTATAACGCCGACTTCGATGGTGACCAGATGGCTGTTCACGTACCGCTGACGCTGGAAGCCCAGCTGGAAGCGCGTGCGCTGATGATGTCCACCAACAACATCCTGTCGCCAGCGAACGGTGAGCCAATCATCGTTCCTTCTCAGGACGTTGTACTGGGTCTCTACTACATGACCCGCGACTGTGTTAACGCCAAAGGCGAAGGCATGGTGCTGACTGGCCCTAAAGAAGCGGAGCGTATTTATCGCGCCGGTCTGGCCTCTCTGCACGCTCGCGTGAAAGTGCGTATCACCGAGCACGAAAAGAACGAGCAGGATGAGTGGGTTGCTAAAACCAGCATCATCGATACCACCGTTGGCCGTGCCATCCTCTGGATGATCGTGCCTAAAGGTCTGCCGTACTCAATCGTGAACCAGGCGCTGGGCAAGAAAGCTATCTCCAAGATGCTGAACACCTGTTACCGCATCCTGGGCCTGAAGCCGACCGTTATCTTTGCTGACCAGACCATGTACACCGGTTTCGCCTACGCTGCGCGCTCTGGTGCGTCTGTAGGTATCGACGACATGGTTATCCCGGCCAAGAAAGTGGAAATCATCACCGAAGCGGAAGCGGAAGTGGCTGAGATTCAGGAGCAGTTCCAGTCTGGTCTGGTTACCGCTGGCGAACGTTATAACAAAGTGATCGATATCTGGGCTGCGGCCAACGAACGCGTTGCTAAAGCGATGATGGAAAACCTCTCTACCGAAGTCGTGATCAACCGCGATGGCGTGGAAGAGCGTCAGGTTTCCTTCAACAGCATCTTTATGATGGCTGACTCCGGTGCGCGTGGTTCTGCTGCCCAGATCCGTCAGCTGGCCGGTATGCGTGGTCTGATGGCTAAGCCAGATGGCTCAATCATCGAGACGCCAATTACCGCGAACTTCCGTGAAGGTCTGAACGTACTCCAGTACTTCATCTCCACGCACGGTGCTCGTAAAGGTCTTGCGGATACCGCACTGAAAACCGCGAACTCCGGTTACCTGACCCGTCGTCTGGTTGACGTGGCACAGGATCTGGTGGTGACCGAAGATGATTGTGGTACCCATGAAGGTATCATGATGACTCCGGTTATCGAGGGTGGCGATGTTAAAGAGCCACTGCGCGAACGTGTTCTGGGTCGTGTGACCGCAGAAGACGTGCTGAAGCCGGGTACTGCCGACATTCTGCTGCCACGCAACACCCTGCTGCACGAACAGCAGTGTGACCTGTTGGAAGAGCACTCTGTTGACAGCCTGAAAGTTCGCTCCGTAGTAAGTTGCGAAACTGACTTCGGCGTGTGCGCCCACTGTTATGGACGCGATCTGGCACGTGGTCACATCATCAACAAAGGTGAGGCCATCGGCGTTATCGCAGCACAGTCCATCGGTGAGCCGGGTACACAGCTGACGATGCGTACGTTCCACATCGGTGGTGCGGCATCTCGTGCGGCTGCTGAATCCAGCATCCAGGTGAAGAACAAGGGTACGCTGAAGCTGATCAATGCTAAGTCGGTAACCAACTCCGCTGGCAAGCTGGTTGTTACTTCACGTAACACCGAGCTGAAAATGATCGACGAATTTGGCCGGACCAAAGAGAGCTATAAAGTTCCTTACGGTTCTACCATGGCGAAAGGCGACGGCGAGCAGGTTGCAGCGGGCGAGACCGTAGCAAACTGGGATCCGCATACCATGCCGGTTATCACCGAAGTGAGCGGTTTCATTCGCTTCACTGACATGATTGACGGCCAGACCATTACCCGCCAGACGGATGACCTGACCGGTCTCTCCTCTCTGGTGATCCTGGACAGTGCTGAACGTACTGCCGGTGGTAAAGATCTGCGTCCAGCGCTGAAAATTGTTGATGCCAACGGCAATGACGTAATGATCCCAGGCTCCGATATGCCTGCTCAGTACTTCCTGCCAGGTAAAGCGATTGTGCAGCTGGAGGACGGTATCAAGATCAGCTCGGGTGATACCCTGGCTCGTGTTCCGCAGGAATCTGGCGGTACCAAGGACATCACCGGTGGTCTGCCACGCGTTGCTGACCTGTTCGAAGCGCGTCGTCCGAAAGAGCCGGCAATCCTGGCTGAAATCAGCGGCATTATTTCCTTCGGTAAAGAGACCAAAGGGAAGCGTCGTCTGGTTATCACCCCGATTGATGGCAGCGATCATTACGAAGAGATGATTCCGAAATGGCGTCAGCTGAACGTGTTCGAAGGTGAGCGTGTTGAGCGTGGTGACGTGGTTTCCGATGGCCCAGAGTCTCCACATGACATTCTGCGTCTGCGTGGCGTGCATGCGGTGACCCGTTACATCACTAACGAAGTGCAGGAAGTTTACCGCCTGCAGGGCGTTAAGATTAACGATAAGCACATCGAAGTCATCGTTCGTCAGATGCTGCGTAAAGCAACCATCGCCAGCGCAGGAAGCACTGACTTCCTGGACGGCGAGCAGGTTGAAGTGTCACGCGTTAAAATTTCTAACCGTGAACTGGAAGCCAACGGCAAAATCGCAGCAACCTATATGCGCGATCTGCTGGGTATCACCAAAGCATCACTGGCGACCGAATCCTTCATCTCTGCCGCATCGTTCCAGGAAACGACGCGCGTACTGACCGAAGCAGCCGTTGCGGGCAAACGCGACGAACTGCGCGGCCTGAAAGAGAACGTTATCGTTGGCCGTCTGATCCCAGCCGGTACCGGTTACGCTTATCATCAGGATCGTATGCGCCGTAAAGCAGCTGGCGAAACGCCGGTTGTTCCTCAGGTGACTGCGGATGAAGCTTCTGCCAGCCTGGCAGAACTGCTGAACGCTGGTCTGGGCGGCAACGACGATTAATCGTCGCTGACCTCCTGACGTAAAAACCGCTCTCCGGAGCGGTTTTTTTATGCCTGTCGTTCTGGGAAATTTCACATTTGTTGGCGCTTATTCGCTAATTGCTAATCATATTATTATATTTTGCTAGCAATTAACCTTTAAGAGAAAACAATGAAAATGAAATCTGTTAAGACTCTGGTCGCCGCCACCCTGATGACAGCCTCTCTTTCAGCCTGTGCGGCTGAGACTACTGCGCCGAAAAATCCCATCAGCGTCCACGTGCTTAATCTGCAAACGGGCGTGCCCACTGCGGGAGTCAGCGTAGAGCTGGAACAACGTTCTGATGCGGGCTGGGTCAAGCTGGCAGAAGGCAAGACCGACAGCAATGGCCGTATCGCGGCGCTTTATCCGGCAAATAAGTCGATGGCGGCGGGGGATTATAAAGTGGTCTTCAAAACGGGTGACTACTACAAGAGTACGCATCAGCCGACCTTCTTCCCGGAAATTCCGGTTATTTTCCATGTAGAGAAGAGTGGCGAGCATTACCATATTCCGCTGTTGCTGAGTCAGTATGGTTACTCAACCTATCGCGGAAATTAATCGATTCTCCCCCTTTGTTCATCTCTGGATGAAGATCGGATCAGTTAAGCAGGATGGTGCTGAGCAATGCACAACGCCATCCTGACTTCATTTAATCCCGTCAGCATCATAAATACTCAATACCGTCTTCGTTCAGCGCAATGAGTTATCTCGCCGGGCATAAGGCTCCGTTCACCGCAGCGAGTTATCCCGTCGTACAAAAGCCCTGATTCAAAGAAGCCAGTCATTCTTCCCGGCGCAGGCTGAGCTTAAGCTCATCTACGGCATTTATTTATAACGCTCCACATCCTGTCGCGTCAGACCAATATCCTTGAGCTGAGCCGGGCTTAATCTGCTCAGGATCCTCTTCGTATGCTTTCTGGCGTACCAGGCTTTCCACAAACGATAAGGCAATTTGTAGATCAGATGAAACGGTGATGCTGCAAAAGGCCGCGCAGCCCGGTTTTCGTTAAATTCCATGCTCTTCTCCTCAGCGGGGTATAGCGTTAGTCTGCGCGGAACGGGCGGATCAATACAGATTCAAAAATCACCTTTCTTTAACATACAGATTGGTGGATAGTGGTTCTGAATGGTGAAGTTCGATGAAATCTGTACTGGTTTCGGGGATAAATGGCTGGTGGGGAGCATACAATGACAAGGTATCAACATCTGGCGGAGCTACTGGCGCAGCGGATTGAGCAAGGGCTCTATCTGAGTGGTGAGCGTCTGCCCTCAGTCAGGACGCTCAGTAGTGAGCATGGCGTCAGCATCAGTACCGTCCAGCAGGCTTATCACCTGCTGGAAGAGCGACGGCTGATCACGCCGCAGCCCCGTTCCGGCTATTTTGTCACGCCCCATAAAGCGGAGCCGCCCGTCCCGCCGCTTACCCGTCCTGCGCAGCGCCCTGTGGAAATCACGCAGTGGGACGCGGTGCTTGAGCTGCTGAATGCCCGGCAGGAGAAAGATGTGCTGCAGCTCGGCAGCGGCATGCCCGATCTCAATCAGCCAACGCTTAAACCGCTCTGGAAGATCATGAGCCGAATCGGCCATCAGCAGGATGTGCGGATGCTGAACTATGACAATATCTATGGCGTGCCTGAACTGCGCGAACAAATTGCCCGGCTGGCGGTAGATGGCGGATGCCATCTGGTACCCGAAGACATTGTCATCACCACCGGCTGCCATGAGGCTCTCTCTGTCTCTATTCGGGCGGTATGCCAGCCGGGCGATATTGTGGCCGTTGAATCACCCACCTTTCACGGCACCATGCAGTCGCTGCGCGGTTTTGGTATTAAGGCGATTGAGATCCCCACCGATTCAGAAACCGGCATCAGCCTGGAGGCGTTAGAACTGGCCCTGGAGCAGTGGCCGATAAAAGCGGTAGTGGTGGTGCCGAACTGCAACAATCCGCTGGGATTCATTATGCCGGAAGCCCGCAAACGTGCGCTGCTGGCGCTGGCGCAACGGTTTGACGTCGCCATTGTCGAAGACGATGTCTATGGCGAACTGGCGTATGAATATCCCAGGCCCTCAACGATCAAGTCCTTTGATGATGAAGGGCGTGTGCTGCTCTGCAGCTCATTTTCCAAAACTGTGGCGCCAGGGCTGCGGGTGGGATGGGTGGTGCCGGGACGCTATCTGGACCGCGTACTGCATATGAAATATATCGTCACCGGTTCTACCGCCACCCAGACGCAGATGGCTGCCGCAGAATTCGTGCGGCTGGGACATTATCCGGCGCACCTGCGGCGGATGCGGCAACATTACCAGCGTAATCTGGAGATTTTTACCCACTGGGTACGGCACTATTTTCCCTGTGGGATCTGCGTTACGCGGCCACAAGGTGGCTTTCTGATGTGGATCGAACTGCCTGAAGCGTTCGATGCCGTCCGGCTCAATAAAGAGCTACGGGAAGCAAAATTACAGGTAGCGGTCGGCTCGCTGTTTTCCGCTTCAGGCAAATATCGCAACTGTTTGCGACTGAGCTATGCCCAGCCCTTCACGGAAAAAACGGGCAGGGCACTTGAGATACTGGGAGCTGCGGTGGAAAGAGCGATGGAGCAATGCGGTATCGCCACGCCCCTCTCTTTAAAGGCGCAGGAGGGCAGGATCAGTATGGGGGAGGAAAACTGACCCACCCTGATGAGCCTCTGCCAGCTCAACAGCAGCACTCTGCCTCTGCTAAAAATGCAGGATCGCTCCCGGCGTAACTCTTTGCGAGAGGGCGCCGGAGAGTTCAACGTCAGGCTCTTATAAGCGCAAAAGCCTGCGGCGTCTCGCCGGCTTTTATTTCTTACCGTCCCAGATAGCGATCCCAGTCTTTCCATACCGGCTGCATTCCCGCCTGGATTAACGCTTCGGCAACCTGCTGAGGATGACGATTATCATGCGGGGAAAATTGCTCAAGCTCTCTCTGCGTCTCCGCATAGCCGCCGGGCTGCGTTTTCGAGAAGGCGCTGAGGGTATTGATCGCCAGCGGCACCACCTTATCGCGGAACTGTGGTGACTCTCTGGTTGAAAGAGACTGCTCCACCTCAGGCGCAAATAACCTGAAGGCGCAGATAACCTGTACCAGCTGCGCTTCGTCCATCACCGAAGCGGGCTGGATGCCGCCCGCACAGGGGCGCAGCCGGGGAAATGCCACGGAGTAGCGGCTCTGCCACCAGCTTTTTTGCAGCCACAGCAGGTGCTCCGCCATCATATAGCAGTCGGTACGCCAGCTGTCGGAAAGACCAATCAGCGCACCTAAACCAATTTTATCGACGCCCGCCCGCCCCAGCCTGTCAGGCGTTTCCAGCCGGAAGAAAAAGTCCTGTTTGTTTCCCTTCAGATGGTGCTGGCTGTAGACCGCTGAATGATAGGTCTCCTGATAAACCAGCACGCCATCAAGCCCCAGCGTTCTCAGCTCGGCATACTCCGCTTCGCTCATCGGCTGCACTTCCATCATCAGAGAGCTGAAATGCTGACGGATCGAGGGGAGATGCTCACGAAAATAGGGCATGCCCACTTTCGCCTGATGTTCGCCGGTCACCAGCAGCAGGTTGTCAAAACCCAGCGCACGGATCGCTTCGCATTCACGCGCAATCTCTGCGGCATCCAGCGTCTTACGCTTGATGCGGTTACTCATGGAAAAGCCGCAGTAGGTACACTCGTTCGCGCAGAGGTTAGAGAGGTAGAGCGGCACAAACAGGTTCACGGCATGACCGAACCGCTGCCGCGTCAGCCGCTGCGCTTTTTGCGCCAGCGGTTCAAGATAGTGGATCGCGGCGGGCGAGAGCAGCGCCATCAGCTCTTCGCGCCCCACTTTGGCTGCATTCAGCGCAGCTTCAACATCGGCCGCGGTTTTACTGTGAATGCGCAGGCGAATGTCATCCCATTCCAGCTTTTCCCACTGAGAGACGAAACTTTTCATCCTTCACCTCCGGCCTGCAAAAACCGGGTCAGTGGGCTGGTGGGCACGGCCTGTTGCAAGCGCGAACCAGGGCCGCTTCGGTAGGCCAGCGCGCCAGCTTCTACAGCCAGCCTGAAGGCTCTGGCCATCTGCACCGGATCCCGAGCGGAGGCGATAGCGGTATTGACCAGCACCGCGTCCGCGCCCATTTCCAGCGCTTCACTGGCATGGCTTGGCGCGCCGATACCGGCATCAACAATCACCGGGACGTTCGCCTGCTCAATGATAATTTCCAGCAGATCGCGGGTTTTCAGCCCCTGATTACTGCCAATAGGCGCACCCAGCGGCATCACGGCCGCGCAACCCGCTTCCTCCAGACGTTTACATAAAACAGGATCGGCATGGCAGTAGGGCAGCACGGTAAATCCCTCTCTGACCAGAATTTCAGCTGCTTTCAGCGTCTCGATAGGATCGGGCAGCAGATAACGTACGTCAGGATGGATCTCCAGTTTCAGCCAGCGGGTTCCCAGCGCCTCACGAGCGAGGCGGGCGGCAAAAATCGCCTCTTCGGCCGTTTTAGCGCCGGAGGTGTTCGGCAGCAGTGCTACACCCAGCGCCTGTAACGGACGAAGAATAGCGTCATCGCCGCCCCGTAAATCCACGCGTTTCATCGCCATCGTCACCAACTGGCTACCAGACTCCCTTAAAGCTTCCAGCATCAGCGTGGGGCTGGAGAATTTTCCCGTGCCTGCAAACAGGCGGGATGAAAATGTTTTATCAGCAATTTGCAGCATATCAGCCTCCGGCGATGGCCTGGAAAATCACCAGCTCATCGCCCTCCTGTAAAAGATATTCCGCCCAGCGATCGCGCGGAATAATCTGTTGATTTACGGCCAGCGCAGTGCCGGGCTGGCGACGGGAAAGCTGCTCCAGCAGCTCAGCCAGCGTCACCGCTCCTTCAAGCGTCAGCGCATCATCATTAACAACGATCTGCATCGTGCTCTCCACACACCGGGCAGCTCGTGCTGCGCTCCAGGTTTAACGTCCGCCAGGTCTGCTGCCGCCCGTCAAAAAGCCGCAGCTTACCGTCCAGAGGGGAAGGGTGACCCGCTAACATTTTCAGGGCTTCTAATGCCTGTAACGTACCCATTACCCCCACCACCGGCCCCAGCACGCCGGCATTGCGGCAATTGCGCTGCGGCTCTGCTTCATCAGGCCACAGGCAGCGGTAGCAGCCCTGCGCAAACGGCGGCGTAAGAACCAGCAGCTGGCCGCCGAACCCCACGGCGCTGGCGCTGATCAACGGCGTGGCGCTCTTTACGCAGGCGGCATTGACCGCATGGCGGGTTTCCATGTTGTCGCTACAGTCCAGCACCAGATCGACCCACTCCACGCTCTCCTGCAGCGTGGCTGTGGTCATCCGGCGCTCCAGCGCAATAAACTCCACCTGCGGGTTGAGTGACTGCAGATGCTTTTTCGCCAGCGCGACTTTTGACTGCCCGGTTTCAGCGGTACGAAACAGGATCTGTCGCTGAAGATTACTGATATGCACAGTGTCATCATCGGCCAGCACCAGCCTCCCGACGCCCGCAGCTGCCAGATAGAGTGCCGCCGGGGAGCCTAACCCGCCAAGGCCGACAATCAGGACGCTGGCATCCTGCAGCTTTTGCTGGGCATCAGGACCAAACTCCTCCAGCAGCAGCTGGCGGCTGTAACGGAGAAAATCGCTGTCATTTAGCATCAGCGTCATCTCCTGTCCCGGCCAGCGCCAACAAGTCGGCTGTGGCTGCCCGCCAGTCAGCGGCCTGGGTGATAGCGCTGACCACGGCGATGCTGCCCACGCCGGTGGCCAGCACCTGCGGCGCACGCTCCAGAGTGATCCCACCAATCGCTACGGTGGAGATGCCCTTCAGGCGGGAGAGATGGCGTTGCAGTTCACTGAGTCCCTGTGGCGATGAGGGCATGACTTTGGTCTGCGTCGGGAACAGATGCCCCAGTGCGATATAGGAAGGTTGCTCTGCCAGAGCGCGATCCAGCTCCGCGTCGTCATGTGTGGAGAGGCCGAGACGTAAGCCCGCGCGATGCAGGACATCCAGATCCGCCACATCCAGATCCTCCTGACCCAGATGCACGCCATAGGCCTGATATTTAATGGCTGAACGCCAGTAATCATTGATAAACAGGCGGGCCTGATAACGTTTGCCCAGCGCGACCGCGTGGGCGATATCCTGCTCTACCGCCGCTTCCGGAAGATCTTTAATACGAAGTTGCAGCGTACGCACGCCAGCATCCAGCAGGCGTTCAAGCCATGCCACACTCTCCACTACCGGATAGAGACCAAGCCGCGCGGCAGTTGCGGGAAAAGGGCCGCGGCTCATGCTTTTTCCTCCCGAATCAGCGCGTCGGCAGGATGATAGAGTTCGCCGCCGCGCGTGCGGAACGCTTCGGACATTTCGGCCATCCCGACTTCAATTGGCTGCGCTTCCGCCTCCAGGCGGGCGGCATAGTCGCGCACCTCCTGGGTAATCTTCATCGAACAGAATTTAGGCCCGCACATTGAGCAAAAATGGGCCACCTTGCCCGACTCCTGCGGCAGCGTCTCATCGTGGTAGGCTCGCGCCGTATGGGGATCGAGCGCCAGGTTGAACTGATCTTCCCAGCGGAATTCGAAACGGGCTTTCGACATGGCGTTATCGCGGATCTGTGCGCCAGGATGACCTTTTGCCAGGTCTGCGGCATGTGCAGCAATCTTGTAGGTAATCAGCCCCTGCTTAACATCTTCCTTGTTGGGCAGTCCCAGATGCTCTTTTGGCGTGACGTAGCAAAGCATGGCGCAGCCAAACCAGCCAATCATGGCGGCACCAATGCCGGAGGTAAAATGATCGTACCCCGGCGCGATATCTGTCGTCAGCGGGCCAAGGGTGTAGAAGGGCGCCTCATGGCAGTGCTCCAGCTGTTCTGTCATATTGCGGCGGATCATCTGCATCGGCACGTGGCCGGGGCCTTCAATCATCACCTGCACGTCATACTCCCAGGCGATTTTGGTCAGTTCGCCCAGCGTATGCAGCTCAGCAAATTGCGCCTCATCGTTGGCGTCCTGCAGAGAGCCGGGACGCAGGCCATCGCCCAGCGACAGCGAAACGTCATAGGCCGCGCACAGTTCGCAGATTTCGCGGAAATGCTCATAGAGGAAACTCTCTTTGTGATGCGAAAGGCACCATTTCGCCATGATCGAGCCGCCGCGTGAAACGATCCCGGTCAGTCGCTTTGCGGTCATCGGCACGTAGCGCAGCAGGACGCCGGCGTGGATGGTGAAGTAGTCCACACCCTGTTCAGCCTGCTCCAGCAGGGTGTCGCGGAAGATTTCCCAGGTGAGACTTTCCGCCACGCCATTCACCTTTTCCAGCGCCTGGTAAATCGGCACGGTGCCAATGGGGACCGGACTGTTACGCAATATCCATTCGCGAGTTTCATGAATATTCCGGCCCGTGGAGAGATCCATCACCGTATCGGCACCCCAGCGTGCTGACCACACCAGCTTCTCCACCTCCTCTTCAATAGAGGAGCTGACGGCGGAATTACCGATGTTGGCGTTGATTTTCACCAGAAAATTACGGCCAATGATCATCGGCTCAGATTCCGGGTGATTGATATTGGCGGGAATGATGGCGCGCCCGGCGGCCACTTCCTGGCGAACAAACTCCGGGGTGATATTCTCAGGCAGGCTGGCGCCAAAGCTGTTGCCGGGATGCTGTTGCAGCAGCACCTCGCCACGGATGCGTTCACGCCCCATGTTTTCACGCAGGGCGATAAACTCCATCTCCGGGGTGACAATACCCAGACGAGCGTAATGAAGCTGGGTGACGCAGCGGCCAGCCAGCGCCTTGCGAGGGCGAGGAAGATGTTCAAAGCGGAGATGATCCAACCCTTCATCCGCCAGCCGCTGCTGAGTATAAACTGAGCTGAGCTGCTCTATGGGCTGCGTATCACCGCGTTCGCTAATCCACGCCTGGCGCAAACGAGCCAGCCCACGGTGCACATCAATTTTCGCTTCAGGATCGCCGTAGGGGCCTGCGGTGTCATAGACCGGCACCGGCTCGTTGGCTTCGAATAGCGGCTTCTCTTTGCTGCCGCCGGTTTGGGTCGGGCTGAGCTGGATCTCGCGCATCGGTACGCGAATATCCTCACGGGATCCACTTAGCCAGATACGTCTGGAGTTAGGGAAAGCTGTGCCCTGAAGGGAGTCGATAAATTGTTGTGCTTCTGCACGCTGTTCGCGGCGGGACGGTTTTTTA